>CAYUFU010000128.1:0-7919 GCA_964444145.1 uncultured Chitinophagales bacterium | reverse complement strand
AACTCCTTGAAATTAACGCCCGTTTTCTCTACGTTATTACTGCCGAGTAATTTCTCTCGGTCCCACTCTCAGGAGGAAGCCATATCGGTTACATTTGCTAATGCTTGGAGACGTTGACTTCGGTCTGTGCCTTGCAGAATATCGGGACCGAAGACCGCTCCGGTTGGACACCATCACGAAAACTTTTGTCCACCGCTAACGGCATAACGAATTGAAGATCGCTGTGGTTGTACTTCTATCGCGCTTGATACAGCATTTCCGTACTCACGTCGTAGGTCTCGCCGCGTTCTTACTTGCGCCGGCACTTCTTGCCGCTGTTCTGTTTCTTCCATCGAAGTCCGCTGGTTCGTATCGCCCGCTGGGCGGTGGGATGGAGTTCACTTCGGCGCCTGCCGATAGTGATGAGACGAAAAAAGGAATGCAAATCGCCGACACGACTCGCCGGGAAGAATCGGAGGCGAAAGCGAGCAGGTCGCGCACCGGCGGACGCGGACGAGGCGGCGCATCGAGTGGTGGCACAACCGATACGACAACGCGGGAGACGAACGTCGAACTGTCGGACGATTCGACCTGGGTTGTGTGTCTCGACTCGACGGCTCGGCTTGCACAATGGAAATACACGCGACGCGACTCACGGCAAGTAGAGTTCTTCCCCGATCGAACGTATCCGCTGTTCGCGAAGCCGACGCAGACGCAGCTCCGTCATGAGGTGATCCCCGACTCGACACTCTCTTCGTTTCGGTTTCGGCAGAAGTTAGGTGACGCGGATGTGAAGATACCGCTTGAGCTTTCCCTGAAACACTATGTCGCCGCGCGCCAAAAGTACGAATTACGCAAGCTCTTCGCCGATGAGGCGCGCAAACCCAAAGCGCTGCAAGTCAAGCGTGACATCGGCGACGTGTTTTCGAGTTTTACGAAAATTCAAATTCCTGTTCCCGCCAATCCCATCTTCAGCATTTTCGGCAAGCCGGAAATCAATTTGCAGATCAGCGGCGGCGTGGATATCCGCGCAGGCTTCCGCAACACGACGAGCGACCGGCAGACGGCGAACCCGCTCGACCAAACACGCAACGAACCGGATTTCAATCAGGAAGTGCAAGTCGCTGTGAACGGTACGATCGGGGACAAACTGAACATCCTCGCAGACTGGAACACGCAGCGGACGTTCGAGTACGAAAACCAGCTCAAGATCAAGTACACCGGTTACGAAGACGAAATTGTGCAGAGTGTCGAGGCGGGAAACGTCTCTCTCCAAACTCCCTCGCAATTCATCGGCAGCAGCGCCGCGCTGTTCGGCATCAAGGCGAAATTCCAGGCGGGTCCCTTGACCCTGACGACGCTCGCTTCGCAGAAGAAAGGGCAGATCAAGGAAGTGGAAGCCAAAGGCGGCTCTCAGGATATTCCATTCGAGATTCAGCCATGGAATTTTTCCACGAATCATTTTTGGGTGGATACGCTGTATCGAAGGTATTATGAGCCATATTATCAGAACGATCCGCCGACTGTTACGCCCGAAATGCAGCAGAGCCAAATTGTTGAGATCGAAGTATGGGCACAGTATTTCGGCAGCGACCGTTATCAAACGCGCAACGGGATTGCAAACATAGACCTTGGGGTAAGAGGCAGCGGCTACGATTCTTCCGCACGAAACCAACAAGAAGCCAGCGGACGAGTCGAGAGCGCATTGTTCAAGCTCCTGGAGAAAGATAAAGATTATGAGCTTGTCGGTGACGGCTATCTCGGTGTGGTTTCGCTGAGCGGCATCAATGACAACCAAACTGTCGCCGTTGCTTATCGCACGAATGATGGCAGGCAAGTTGGCGAGTTCTTTCGAGACATTCCTTCCGATACCACGACGAGAATCGTTCTTCGAATGTTGCGACCAAGAAGTTTGATCTCCAATGGTCCGTCATTTCGCACGGCGTGGGACAGGATGCTGAAGAACATCTATTCCATCGGCGCTCGCAATGTGAAGCAGGAAGGTTTTTCGCTCGAAGTTGTCCGAAAGGTTACAGGGCAGGAAGACCAGAAGGATTTGAAAGGCAAACCGCTGCTGCGGGTGTTAGGACTCGATCGCTTCAACACGACCGGAAACCTCGAACCCGATAACGTTTTCGATTTTCGCTCGGGGAGGACAATCAATCAGGCGCGCGCGGAGATCATTTTCCCCTCGCTGCGGCCCTTCGATACGCAAATCGTCCGCTACTTTCAGAGCATCAACGAGCCGCTGACCTTCCCTGCGGACTCTGCTTTTCTTTACAGAGAAATCTATGACACGACACGTACTGAAGCGCAGCGTGTGAACAACGACAAGAACTATGTGATCAAAGGATCGGCAAAGGGGGAAGCCAGCTCGAAGTACAATCTTGGTTTCAACGTCGTAGAAGGAAGCGTCAAGGTTCTGTTGAACGGCGCACAGCTCACGCCTAACGTTGACTATACCGTTGACTACATTGTCGGTGAAGTGATCATCAGAAATCAAGCGGCGCTGGTACCGGGTGCAAACCTCCAGATCAAGTATGAACAAAACGATCTGTTTCAACTTGCTTCAAAAACGCTGCTGGGTGCTCGCGGTGATTTGTTCGTTTCTCAAAACACAAGTTTCGGCTTTACGCTCATGAACTTGAATCAGCAATCGTTGAGCGATAAGGTGCGGTTGGGTGAAGAGCCGAACAAGAACACCATCATGGGCATTGATGGCCAGACAAGTTTCAAACTGCCGTTTCTCACAAACGCAATTGACGCTCTGCCTCTGCTGCAGACGCGCGAAGGTTCAGAGCTTCGGTTGACGGGTGAGTGGGCGTATGTGATTCCCGATCCGAACACACGCAAAAGTACGATCGCAAGCGACGGCGGCGAGAGCATCGCGTTCATTGATGATTTCGAAGGCGCACGGCGAACGATCCCCCTCGGCACAACGTTCTCGCAGTGGTTTTCGGCAAGTCCACCCGCCGCGCCATCGGATAGCAGTTTGTTCGCTCGCGGTACCCCTGATTCGGTCAAGATGAATTCGAAAGCGAAAACGATCTGGTACAATGTGTTCAATGTACCCATTAATCAAATCTATCCCGACAAGCGGGCTGGCAACGCCGCCAACAGCAACACAACAGTGATGGATGTGTTGTACACCCCACGCCAACGTGGAACGTACAACTACACGGGCAACACCGACACGCTGGCTCAAAAGAACTGGGGCGGCATCATGAAGCCGATCTCGATTGCCGGAACGAACCTCATCACTGAGAACATCAGTTTCATCGAACTGTGGATGGAGGTGATCAACCCCGGGGGAAGTATGCCGGGGAAAATCTTCGTTGATATCGGCTCGATCAGCGAAGACGCCGTTCCGTACGCGACGAGGAGCAGTGTCAGTCCGGGACTGAATACGGAAGACCTCGTTCCGCCGAGCACGACAATCAATAACAGTTTGCAGCCGTACGAAGACGTCGGGCTGGATATGTTGAGCAACGCCGAAGAGGTCGCACGATACGGCGCAGTGCCCGGAATAGATCCCGCCGATCCCAGCGGTGACGATTACGTGCAAGTGTCCGGGCAGAATGTTCCCGTGTCGGCGTATAACAAATACAACGGTACCGAAAACAATCGCCAAGCCGCCAACGGAATCTATCCGGACACCGAAGACTTGAATGCGAATGGCATCGTTGACCGCTCAAACTCGTACTTCCGCTATGAGCTTTCACTCGATACGGTTCGCTCGCGCAATCCGCGCGTTGTTGGTGGCGGCATCAAAGGGAGTACGTATTATCAGTTTCGTATTCCTATTCGTGATACGCTCTTGAAGGTTGGCAGCCCGACGTTTGAGAATGTCGAGCACGTTCGACTCGCGTTTCAGAATGCCCAGGATTCCATTTGGCTGCGCATCGCGGAGTTCTCGCTCGTCGGCAATCAGTGGCAGGAGGTGAAGCGAGATGACTCGACGCTGGCTGTTGCCGTCATCGGCATCGAGGAGAATTCCAACTCGTACGCGTCGCCACCGGGAGTTATTCGAGAGCGCGATAAGACTCGCCCTGATGAAGATGTTGTCGCAAACGAACAGGCGCTGGCGCTGATTCTCCGAGGACTCAACGACGGCGATTCACGCCAAGCCGTGAAGTTCTTGACGTATCGCCCGCTCGATGTCTTCAACTACAAGAAGATGAAAATGTTTGTTCATGGGGATGAGGCATTCCGGTTCGTGGATACGAGTGACTACGATGCGGAATTTTTCTTCCGGTTCGGCGCGGACTCGCTCCACTTTTACGAATATCGCGCCCCCATTCATCCTTCACAGCCGACATTCGAAGGCGATCCCAATCGCGCAGAGAAGTTATGGAATCCACTGAACAACGTGGAGATTACGTTCAGTGATCTGACGGCAATCAAAGAGGGGCGCGATTCAACAACGGTGTTGTCTCGACCGATTCCCGTGCCGGGCGGTCCTCCGGGGGCAACGTATCGCGTGCTGGGCAATCCTTCACTCACGCAAATTCGATATATGGCGTATGGCGTGACAAACCCGCGCGGTAAGGGTACACAGAATCCCTTGCGAGGACAAGTGTGGGTCAATGAACTGCGCGTCATTTCGGTTGACGATGAGCCTGGCTCTGCATATCGGTTCGACGTTGCGCTGAAGCTTGCGGACGTGGCAAACGTGCAATTCAATTATTCGAAAGTTGATCCGAATTTTCACGGTCTCGAACAGCGTTTCGGCTCGCGGCAAACAGGAATCAACTGGGGGCTGAGTGCGAACATGGAGCTTGGGAAATTCTTCCCCGCCGAGTGGTCGGGTACTTCGATTCCGATTTCCTATTCGCACAGTGAGAACCTGACGCGTCCGAAGTACTTGCCGAATTCGGACGTTGCCGTTGATGCGGCGGCGGTGCGTGCCGGCGCAGCGGGCGCTCAAGTCCGGTTCGACTCGGAGAGTTTCCGTGTCAGCGACACATGGGCGGCGCCGACATTTCGCATCGGGCTGCCTTCGGATGAGTGGTGGATCCGCGACACGTGGAACAAGCTCACCTTCGGTTTCAACTACACGAAGTCGCGCGAGCGAAATCCTTCAACGGTACGGCGCTTGTCTTGGCAGTGGAGCGCGAGAATCGCCTACGCGCTTACCTTCAATCCCGAGTATTTCTTCCAGCCATTCAAGAATCTTTTTGACGGACTCTGGTTCCTGGACGAATACAAAGATTTGAAGATTTACTACTCGCCGCAATCGTTCAACTGGGCGTTTCAAGCGAATCGCTCGCGCGATGTCTCGCTCAACCGTTCGTTGCCGGGACAGCCGCCGGCGCAGGAACAAATCTCACGCAATTTCAATGCCTCGCGTTCCTTTGGCTTGTCATGGAAATTGACGGAGAACGGAATCCTGAATCCGTCGGGGGATTATGCGTTGAGCATCGAGTCGAGCTGGCTCGATTTGGAGACGGATCCGAGAACGAAAGCTCAGCGTCGCTTCTCGAGTATCCTGGATGATATTTTCTTCAACAATGCGCTGATCAATTTCGGGCAAGATCGTACGTACCTGCAGCGAAACAATTTCAACACGCGTCCCAACATCCCGAACATCTTCAACATCAAGAAGTACATGGACTTGACGTTCAGCTACGGTGTTGATTACAATTGGCAAAACGCGCCCGAGCGAGGTGACCTCGCCAAGTCCGCAGGATGGAGCAACAATATCAACGCTTCGATGAACTTCAAGCTCAAGTCGCTTTTCGATCCACTGTTCGAGGAGAGTCCGTCGGAGGGGGGAGGGTTCCAGCAGAATGTTGGCGGTCGAAGGCGTGAAGAGGAAGAGCAACGGGCAGGACAAGATTCGACGGCAGCCGCCGATTCGACAGCGCCGACAGGAAAACGCGGCATGGAAAAAACTCTTGCCCAATTGAAAACGCTCGTGAAGGTCTTCATCAAAGTGCCCTTCCTTGACTACGACAACATCAATATAACGTTCACGCAATCGAATCGGAACGAAAACTCCGGCGTCGTGGGCAGGCCCGGCTTCGTGAACTTTTGGGGGCGGGTGCCGTTCATCCAAGACGCGGACCCGAAGTACGGACCCTCGCGATTGTATCAGTTGGGATTGATCAGTGACCCTCACGGGCGGCTGACGAATTTCGGTGCCCGCTCGAAGTTTCCATGGTTCGGGTGGGATGTCGAAGAAGGTATACGCGCTCCGAATGGAGTGCTGTCCAATCGCTTCTCCCAGCAGAATCGGCTGACGTTCAAAACGAATCGCGCGTTGTGGGAAGGCGCTCGGCTCGACCTGACGTGGAATGTCGGTTGGTCGAACAGTCGCAATGAGCAATTCAACTCAGACTCTCTTGGAAGAAGAGACGCTCGCGTGAATCCTGTCATCACGTCGAGCGGCAGCATCGAGCGCTCGTTCCTGACGTTCCCGAACGTGTTGTTCCTCGGGTTGTTCAAAACGGACATCAAGAAAGTTGCTGAAAAGTACCAGCAACTCCGCCAGTCGCGGGGCGATACGGTGAAGGCGCCTGACGAGGAAAAAATCGCAACCGCATTCGAGGAAGGGTTCGAGGCGTTGCCCTTCTTCACGAAGCTCTTCGGCAAGTACACCCCGCGCGTCAACTGGTCGCTGCGGTGGGATGGCTTGGAGCGCGTGCCGCTGTTTTCCGGCATTGCGACGCGCGTCTCGCTCGATCATTCGTACACGTCGAGCTTCACACGCGGATTCGAGAACAAGCCCGGCGTCGGCGAGCGAACGAATGCGGAACGCGTCGCATACGGCTTCGCGCCGCTCGTCGGTCTGAACATCTCGTTCAAAGAATTTCTGAAGGGACAAATGGGCGCGACCCTGCGGTACAATACCAACACAACCTACGACCTCAGTCTCTCGGCGCGGAATATCGTCGAGACCCTGACGCAGGAAATTTCCGTGAGCGCGAACTACAGCCGCCGCGGCTTCGAGATTCCCTTTTTCGGCCTCTCGCTCAACAACGATCTCGAATTCAATGCATCGTATTCTCGCAGCAAGAATTCGAAGGTGAATTATGAGTTGCTGAAACTTGCGGCTGGAAACGTTGGCGGCGACCCGCTCGAAGGTTCGACCCGCACAACGTTCGAACCCCGCATCAAGTACACCTTGAGCCAGCGCGTCAATGCGTCGGTCTATTATCGCTTGACAAAGATTACGCCCGATCAAGAAGCCTCGACGATTCCCGGCAGCACGACAAACGAGGCGGGCCTGGATATACACATTTCAATTCAGTGATAAAGTTGAACCTCGCGAGGCGAACTGACACAATGATGCATGACTTTGCGTTCCGGCGGTGTCGCTGTACCAGTGCGGTTCAAATTAACTGTTACGCAAGGCGAGCAGAACGACTCTCAGCGAAAATATCATTGAACCCTTTTGCCAAGGGCATCCCTTCGGGACAGGGGTTCAAACCAAAAAGGTTATTTCCATAACCAAGGGCGTTGCCCTCGGCTATTCACCTTTGTCCCTTTCAGGGACAGCTCGATGTTGGCACCATTCTGCATAACGTCTGGACGAATTCGAGAGTACCGACGCCGGAGGCGTCAAATACGAATGGGTCGGGGCGAAGCCCCGACAAAGGATCGCAACGTCAATGTGAACCCTGAAAGGTTATTTCCAAACTATTCACCTTCGTCCCTTTCAGGGACAGCTCGATGTTGGCACCATTCTGCATAACGTCTGGACGAATTCGAGAGTACCGACGCCGGAGGCGTCAAATACGAATGGGTCGGGGCGAAGCCCCGACAAAGGATCGCAACGTCAATGTGAACCCTGAAAGGTTCTTTCCAAACCTATTCACATTCGTCCCTATCAGGGGCAGCTCGATGTTGGCACCATTGTGCATAACGTCTGGACGAATCCGAGAGTGCCGACGCCGAAGGCGTCAAATACGAATAGGTCGGGGCGAAGCCCCGACAAA
>CAYUFU010000127.1:0-8498 GCA_964444145.1 uncultured Chitinophagales bacterium | reverse complement strand
GAACCTGAAATCCGACATAGAAATCTCACGCAAAGACGCGAAGCCGCAAAGAAGTGGAGGATGGTTGAGAGTAATTGCTTGTATGCACTTTACAAATAACTTCACATCCTTCACCTGCTCGGTGAATTCCTTTTCAGTAAATTTCCAAGACAGACTTGGCGGCATTGCGGCTTTGCGTGATGCTAAATCGGGTTTCAGGGAGAATCCATTCCTTGCAACTCACGCCTTCAATCTCTATATTTTTTGTGAGTCACATCGTTCGTTTCACTGCAAAAGCATCTCCATGACCGCAACTGAAATTCAACCGCAACGCGTTCGTGCGCACGAACTGTACGGCGACTTTTGGTTCAACTCGGAGCCGATTCCCATTACGGCACAGCACGGCCGTGTTGTCCTGCTGTTCTTCTGGGATTATACCTGCGCGCACTGCTTGCACTCGTTGCCGTACATCGTCGAATGGAGCAAGAAGTATCGCGAGCATGGCTTGCTGACGATCGGCGTTCACACACCAAAATTCCCGTTCGGCAAAAATCCTGAAAACGTCCAGAGAGCAATCGAGCGGCTCCACATCGAATTCCCGATCGTGATGGACAACGAAGGATTGATCGGCTCGAACTACGGTCAACGTGCGTGGCCCTCGATGTACATCATTGATAGATTTGGATTCGTGCGGTTCGAAAACTCGCGGGAAGGAAATTACCTCACCACCGAGCGCGTCATGCAAACGTTGTTGTACGAGGCAGGTGTAAACGACTCGCTGCCGCTGTTGATGGAGCCGTTGCATGCAGAGGACCACGCCGACGCGATTTGTTTCAAAGCCACGCCCGAAATATTCGCCGGCTACGTTCGTGGCAGCATTGGCAACGTCGAAGGATTCAGCCCCGAATCTATCGTCGAGTACAGCGATCCGCAATTGTATTTGCACGACCGGATCTACGCGGTCGGTAATTGGATGAATAGCAAAAACAGTTTAGAGTTGTCGGCGGGCGAGGCACCCGAAGGAAAGATTGTGTTGAGCTACCACGCGCTCGAGGTGAACGCCGTTATCGAGCCGCAAGGGCGACGCGCCGAAGTCATTGTGGTACAGGACGATAAGTACCTCACACCTGAAAACAAGGGCAGGGACGTTTTCATCGGCGACGATGGACGAAGCCACGTTGTGGTGGATGAGCCGCGCATGTACAACATCGTGAAGAACCCCGAGTACGGTGAGCACATCCTCCAGCTCCGTGCAGCGAAGAATGGTTTTGCACTTTACTCGTTCACGTGTACGGGAGGCATTGTCCCGGAGTTTTTCTCGAACAACTGAGCGTTCGTCGTCTGCACGTTTCCTCATTTCAATGAACTCTTCGCCGCTCCTCCCGGTTTTGATTTCTTCAACAGAGGAGCGCTCGCCTGTTCCCTCCTGGCTCACATGGCTTTCCGCCACGCTTCTCTTTGTGATTCTTCATTCTCCGCATGAAGTTGTTGTGACGACGCTCGGAACCATTCTCGAGTGGTCACGGCAAACTGAGTTTGTTCACAACTTTCTTTCGGCTGTTTCCGGGAAATATGCTCGGAGCGAGATGACCGACCTCATCATCCTCGGTGAGAACGCGCTCATTGTTCCGGCAAAGAAATTTTTCATGATCGTAGGCCTTTGCATCCTTCTGGTGCCAATTATTTCGTTCACAAGAAAGGTATCATGGATTTGGGAAGGGGCTGCGCTTCGGCGTCGGCTTGCCGATGCGGGGATACTCTTCTTCGTGCTCGCGCTTCTGATGGTGCCACGCTTCCTGCAAGGCTTCGGCGATGAGTATGCAACGATGAGCCTCTCCCCTTTCACAGAAGGCTACGGAATTTTCTACAGGCGTTTCCTCATGCCGTCGCTTGCTCACGTCGTCGGGGTGTACGGCTATGGATGGTACTTTTTCTTTTCGCTGTTTCTCACATTTTGTCTCATCGTTGCCGTGCGGCTGTGGCTGGAACACAACCGAATCGAACACTCGATTCTGTTCTCGCTCTCGCTCATGACGTCGAGTTTTGTCATGTTCAATTTTCAGCTCCCGGGATACCCCGAGCAAATTGCGTTCATCCTGTTGCTCGTCTGCTCGATCGTGCCGATGAACGCGCATGCAAGGGTCGGAGCATTCGCATTGGCACTGAGTGCCCACGAAGTTGCGGCGCTCGTGTTTATCCCTGCCGCGTGGTTTTTCTTTCCACGACAAGAACGCTACCGACTGTTGATCGTAGTAGCTTTGTACTTCGGCGCTGCGTTCGTCGGTCACGCTCTGACAGATTTTCAATTCATCGGGAAGATTATTTCAGAGAACACGTGGACAAAGCCGCGACAATATTTTCTCGACAATTCGCTCACAGCACTCACAGGGGCATTCTTTGGATACAAACTGTTTTGGCTTGTTGTGGTTGCAGCACTCGTCGTCGCGCTCCGGAAGAACATGGTCCAAGTCGCGATTGCACTTCTCGTGATCGTCACTGCACCGCTCGTGCTTATTGCCATCGCGTCGGATGCAAGCCGGATTGCCGGCTTCGGGTTTTTCGCGTTGCTCATTGCACTGGTTGTTCTCACAGCACAGTCACCAATGAACAAGCGATACCTGATGACACTGGTAATTGCGAATCTCATTCTTCCATCGGGCTATGTGGATTTGCATTCCGGAGCAGGAATACAAATTCTGCCCGGCGCCTACAATCTTGTCACGACACTGGTTCGCACGATCATCGGCTCCCTAGTTCCATAAAAGCGAGCCGCAATGGATCAAGGGCACATCGCCATGTCAGCCGAGATGATTTTCCCCGAAGCGGAAGACTCCCGTAACCCCTCGCGCGTGCTGGTGTGGAGTGCAGTTGTGATTCTCTTTCTGATCATCCATTTCCCTCACGATGTTCGACTCTTTGAAGGCGTTCTCTACTCACTTCAACACTCCGAGATGCTCAATGCCGCTCTCACGAGGATATCGGGAAAGTACTCGCGAAGCACTCACGACACATTGATCGAACTTGCCGTCCGCTCGCTGATTGTTCCGGCTAAAGCGATCGGGTTTCTCTTCAGCGTCCTTGTTCTCTTTTTCCCCATCGTCTCGTCGCTCAAAACCGCGCGCTGGCTCTGGAGCGACGGAAAATTCAAGCAACGATGCCTTGACGCAATGCTCCTTTTTTCAGGGCTCGCCTTGCTTGTGATCCCGCGCTTTCTTCAAAGTCTCGGCGATGAATACGGCAGAATGAGCCTTTCGCCGTTCACTGAACCACGCGGTCTGTATCACAAGCGATTGCTCATGCCCGCGTGTGCTCACCTTTTCGGGGCAGGCGGCTACCTGTGGTACTTTTTCTTTTCGCTGCTCTGTACCTGTGCCCTCATCTTCACAACTCGGCTCTGGTTCGAGGCAAAAGGAATTCGGCTGACACGCCTCGTTGCCTTTTCTGTTTTGACAAGCAGTTTCGTCATGTACAATTTCCAAATGCCCGGCTATCCTGAACAGCTTGCGTTCGTGCTGATTCTCCTCGGCAGTGTCGTCCCCATGACATGGGCTGGGCGCATTGCGATCGTTGCCCTCACTCTGGCAACCCATGAGGGATTAGTCTTTGTTCTTGCCCCACTCGTCTGGTTTCTTTTTCCCCGACGCGAACGTTGGCAAGCGCTCAATGTGATTGTTGTGTACGGAATCATTTTATGGATCGGAGGAGTCGCCGCAGGATCAGCGCTCACAGAGAGTTTTGTGTATCGAGATGAAAGCGGATTGACCGCGCTGCAATACTTGACCGCAAAGCCATTTCTTGCATTCGCCGGCGTATTGTTTGCCTACAAGCTTTTTTGGTTCATCATTCTTGCGTCGGTGATCGCCGCGTTGAGGTCTCATGATGTGAAGACGCCCATGGTGTTGAGTTCGCTTGTCTGTTTACCACTCTTCACACTCCCGCTTGCAGTAGACGCGAGCCGTCTCGTCGGGTGGGGATTTCTGGGATTGCTGTGTGCGCTCTTCATTCTTCACACGAAAGGTGTTTTTTCAGAACGACAGCTACAGTATATTTCAATCGCGAACCTCATCATTCCATCATGCTATGTCGGGGTGAATTCAGGAGTGAATCTGCTGCCCGGCATCTATACTGTCTGGCAATCGGTCGCCGCTATGTTTGGTTGAATTCTCATGCCTTTATATTTCATTCACATCAGCGATACCCACTTCGGTCCAACGAAAAACTTTGAACACTACGGCTCGAACGCGTTCGACGTTGCCCGACGAATGGTTGAAACCATTAACGCGCTTCCCGTTGACATTGATTTCGTGATGCACACAGGCGACGTCACCGATTATCCCGATCGAGCGGCATACACCCTTGCTCAAGAAGCCTTTTCTCGCCTGAAGCCGCCGATCTATTTTGTCACAGGGAACCACGACACATCGCTCGGCATCAACACACATTTGATGATGGGAGCCAAAACCGATTGCTCATCTGACCAGAACATCGTTTCGTACTCCTTCGAGAAAAAAGGGTTCCGCTTTATCACACTCGACTCTCGCGGACCCGATGAGATTGACCCGCGCGGGGTACTGCCGCTGCATCAGTTCGATTTTCTCGAACGTGAGATACACAAGGATGACAAGCCCTTCGTCGTTTTCATACATTTTCTTCCGTTCAAAGCTGATTCGATTTGGCTTGACGAGACGATGCTGCTCTTGAACGGCGAGTTGCTCCATGAAAAACTTCTGCCTGTCCGCGACAGAGTTCGAGGCGTATTCTTCGGCCACGTTCATCGCAGCATGCAACTCTTGAAAGACGGCATTCTGTATTCCAGCGTCGGAAGCATCATCGGACAATTAAATACGTTTCCCGGCGATGCGAAGGCAACGATAGACTTTCAACATCCTCCCTGTTTCAATCTCGTTACCCTGATTGACGGAAAAACGATCATCAAAGAACACAGTATTCCTAAATCGTAGTTCATAGAATCTGTAGCGTTGCCATCGCTCGATGAACGCGACAGACTTCATACACGATAGCCAAACCCCATGCTTCATCTCAACTACAAATCGTACGGCAATGCAGGTCACCCCCTCATCATCCTGCACGGCTTGCTCGGTATGTTGGACAACTGGCAAACGCAAAGCAAGAAATACGCGAACGCCGGCTTCAAAGTCTACGCGCTTGATCAGCGTAATCACGGCAAATCGCCGCACAGCGACATCTTCAACTACGAGGCAATGGCGAATGACGTTCGTGATTTCATGAAGCAGCATCACCTCCCCTCAGCCCATATATTGGGACACTCGATGGGCGGAAAGACGGCGATGCAGTTTGCGCTCAGGAATCCAGACATGGTTGACAAATTGGTAATCGTTGACGTTGCGCCGCGCGGCTACGCGAGCGCGCACGACCATATTCTCGACGCCATGTGTTCATTGAAGCTGCGAGAACTTTCCACGCGGCAACAAGCCGACGATGCAATCGCAAAACGCATTCCCGAATTTTCACTTCGACAATTCATTCTCAAAAATCTTACGCGTACGGAAACCGGCGAGTTGAAATGGAAAGTCAATCTCTCCATCATCAAGAAACATTATTCCGAAATCGCTGACGACATAACCGCGCACGGCGTGTTCCACAAACCGACCCTCTTCATCAAAGGCGGACGCTCCACGTACATCACCAACGATGATAAACCTCGCATCAAGCAACTGTTCCCGCACTCAACGATTCTCACGATCAAAGGCACGGGACATTGGGTCCACTCAGAGAAGCCAGAGGAGTTCGGTGATTCGGTCTTGAAATTCCTACATGCGTGAAGGTGCACTCAGCGGTATGAACAATCCACAATGCAGCGACCTCTCCCATGACGAACGTACCGATGACACTTTTTTTCTGGGGCTTCAGACGCGCTACATCGTCCACCCATTTTCCTGCGCCGCTGGAACGCAGTCTGCTTCGTGGATAGGTCAGCCGCCGCCGCCCCACATGCCGCCTCCGCACCCGGTCCGCTTTGGGCATACATCCGCGGTTGCCAACAACCTGAAATCCGACATAGAAATCTCACGCAAAGACGCGAAGCCGCAAAGAAGTGGAGAATGGTTGAGAGTAATTGCTTGTATGCACTTTACAAACAACTTCACATCCTTCACCTGCTCGGTGAATTCCTTTTCACTAAATTTCCAAGCCAGACTTGGCGGCATTGCGGCTTTGCGTGATGCTAAATCGGATTTCAGGAACAACCGCGCGTTGCCTTTCACTCACGCCTTGAGTATCTTCTCAATGCAAGCCGAACACATTTGCATTTTTCCTTTTTCATTTTTCATTCACCACAGAAATGCGTCTCGTTCCACCGTACATCGAAACATTAGAACCGTACAAAGCCGGCAAGCCGATTGCTGAACTGAAGAAAGAACTCGGTCTCACCGACGTCATCAAACTTGCGTCGAATGAAAATCCCCTCGGCGCATCGCCTCTTGCGATTGCTGAGATGCAAAACGTGATGCATGAGTTACACTTTTACCCAAACGGTGGATTGGATTTACGCGAGGTATTAGCCGAGCGGTTCGACGTGAAAGTTGGCAACGTCATCGTCGGGAGCGGCTCGGAAGGAATCATGTCCAACATCATCCGAACATTCTTGTGCGATGATGATGAAGTGCTCACTTCCGAAGGAACCTTCGTCGGCTTCTACGTTCTCGCCCGCTCGCGTGGCGTGAAGATGGTGACCGTGCCGCTGCGTAGCTATCAGTTCGATTTGAGCGCCATCGCAGCGGAAATCAACGAGCGGACGAAGATCATTTATCTCGCCAACCCCAACAATCCGACAGGGACGATTTTTACGAAGCACGAATTCGACGAGTTCATGAAGCACGTCCCACCGCATGTGCTGATTATTTTGGACGAAGCATATTTCGAGTACGCGAAAGACAACCCCCAATATCCCGACTCGATGCACTACCGTTACGACAACGTCATCACGCTCCGCACGTTTTCAAAAATTTATGGGCTTGCAGGCATTCGCATCGGTTACGGCTTCGCGCACGATGAGTTGATTACCAATTTGCTGAAAGTGAAACTGCCGTTCGAGCCGAGCACGCTTGCGCAAGCGGCTGGCATCGGAGCGTTGAACGACACCGGCTTCGTTCATCGCTCACTCGAAGTGAACGCCGAAGGAATGAAGTACGTCGTGCCCAAACTGACAGAACTCGGCTTCACCGTCGTTCCCTCCGATGCAAATTTCGTGATGTGCCCGCTCGAAAGCCCAGCAGCAGTCTCGGAGTTGTACAATGAGTTGTTGAAATTAGGTGTCATCATTCGTCCGCTGCCCGCGTTTCGGTTGCCCCATTGCGTGCGCATCACGATCGGAACGATGGCAGAGAACGAGCGGATGATTCAAGCCTTGAGAACAATCAAGTCATTGATTGCCGTATGATTACCCTCCCGCCGCGACCGGACGATACAAGCGTTGAAGTGGACGATCTTCAATTCAAAATCGTTCGCGAAATGCCGCCAGAAAAGCGCTGGCGAATTTTGTTCGACTTCATAGAAAGTGGACGACGTTTGATGGAAGAGGGAATTCGTCATCGTCATCCAGAATACAGCGATGAGGAGGTTCGCCTCGCATCCATTCGCGCGCGGTTAGGCGATGAGTTGTTTCTGAAAGCTTATCCAAACGCAAGACTCGTGGCTCTGTGACTTTAGAAAACGTTCTCACAATCGTAACTGAGCGGCTCGGCGATCGCAAACAACTAGAACTGTTCAACTAATCAAGATTACAATGAAACCAACACTCGCTCTTCGCTCGCTGTTCTTCGCCCTCAGCCTCAGTACGCTTTCTTGCTCTGCCCTGAAAGACCTGAGCAACACCATGACCAATCTCTCGCGCACGAAATTCAAGCTCGACTCCGTCAGCGGGTTTGCGCTGGCGGGAATTCCGCTTGCAGGAAAGACCAGCGTGAGCGTGATGGACGGGGTGAAGTTGCTTGCGGCGTTCAACAGAAATGAATTCCCCGCAACATTCACGCTCAACGTCGGCGCACTGAACCCAAACGACGGAACAGGCGGAACGACTAAGGCTTCCTCCACTCTGACGAGCCTCGCTTGGACGCTTATCGTTGATAACACACTCACGGTCAACGGCAACATCAAGGACCCCATCACCATTCCTGGCACCGGACAACAAACAATAATCCCCTTGCAAATAAGCCTAGACTTGCTGAAATTCTTCAAGGATAAGGGATACGAGAGCATCCTCAATCTCGCGCTTGCGCTCGGCGGAGCGAACAGTTCGCCCAGCAGACTCACGCTGCGGGTCAAGCCAACGATTCAAACGGACTTCGGACCGATCTCGTATCCGAATGAGATTGATGTGATTGATAAAGAGTTTCGATGATTGCGGATAGATGCGGCCGAGAGAGTTTTTGATTTTACATTTTTCATTGGGGTAAGACAATGCAAACACAAACCGAAACCATGACCGTACCGGCACAGCACGATGACTTTCTCCCCATCAACGGCACAGACCACGTCGA
>CAYUFU010000126.1:0-8560 GCA_964444145.1 uncultured Chitinophagales bacterium | reverse complement strand
TTGAACGTGTCGGGCATGATGTCAACGAACACCGGTTTTGCATCGAAATACCGAATCACCTCCGCGGTTGCAGCGAATGTGTACGACGTCGTTATCACCTCGTCATTGCGCTGCACGCCAATAGCCTCGAGCGCGAGGTGCATAGCCGCCGTGCAGGAGTTGACCGCTATGGCATGCTTCGCGTTGACGGTTTCAGCAAACTCCCTCTCGAACTGCTTTGTCTTCGGACCCGTAGTAACCCATCCGGAGAGCAGCGCATCTTCTACCTCCGCCAAGTCCGTGTTGTCAATATCGGGAAGCGCAAAAGGGAGAAAGGACGAGCGAACGCTTGTTGACTCTAACGTTTTTTGGTCGTCGTGAATGATCATGTTCATTATTGTGTCATCGAATCTCTGGTAATGACTGATCTCAAGTTGACAGCTCGTGGAAGTCGTTGAAACGACTGTAAGCATTTGAGTTATACCTGCCAGCCCACGACTTAAGTCGTGGGCTGATAAAATAAAATCTCGAATCGCAAACCGTCTTCAACGGTTTCCGGAATTAGGCGGTCAACTTGAGCAACTGATGTTAGGCAAAACCGAAAACTGTATTGTTCCAAATATTCTATCATCCGTGTTTTTCCGTGTAAATCTCTGGTCAATTCTTTCTTCCTCTGGGCGCGCATTGAGTTGTTGCACAAGAACTCGTATCTTGGTGGCGTTCGTGTCTCCCCAACGCCATCGCACAAACTCAGTGGAGAAACTCGCAGTGCTTCAACATCTCTGGCCCGCCCAAGCGACAAACAAGTCAATCGGTATTGCGTTGCTGCTTTCGCTTGCAGGACTTCTTCTCACTACGTTTGTGCTGGAGCGGCAGATGAGTTTTCTTTGCGCGCCTCTCCATGCCCTGATTATCGCAACGCTTGTATGGATTTGTTTTCAGAGACCATTCTGGGGCTTGGTGCTGGTCGTCTCCTCAGCGCCTCTCGTCAAATTGCTTCCTTCGGTCCCTCCTGCGACCTCTCTTGTTTCCGTTCTCGGAGGCGCAACGTTCTTGGGATACCTCTTTCACGAACTGCTTCTTCGTCGCGCCAAGCCGGTGGTTTTGTGGACACACGTAGTCGGCGTGTGTCTCCTGCTCTGGATTACGCTCTCGAATCCCTCAGCGGCGCTGATGGCGAGCGAGCGAAGCTGGACATTCACGTACATCCAACTCGTCGTCCTCATGTTCTTGACGACGCAACTCTGTCGCACGAGCGAACATCTGGCTATTCTCTTTGGGGCATTCGTGACGACTGCCGTCACGTCCGGCACCTACGCGATCCTCGCAACCGGCTTTTTCGACAACGCACTCGAGATCGGGCGGGGATTCGGGTTCGATGTCGGACCGAATCTTGCCGCGACGCATTACATCATCGGAATGATCTTCGCGTTCTATTTCTTGTTGAGTGAGAAACGTGCAGGAACGCAGATACTCGCGGTAGCGGCATTGGCTATTCTTACAATAGCATTTGCGACCACGGGTTCACGTGGCGGCTTGCTTTCGTTGGCTCTCGCATTCGTGTGCAGCGTGTGGATCTTTGCAAAGTTCCGATCCCGTTTCGTACCACGCAAGTCGTTCATCGTTGCAATGGCTGGACTCGTAGCAGCATTCGGCTTGATTGGCGCCTCATCCAACACAGTCGAAAAAACCAAGAACCTCTTCGGACGAGAGAACAATCCCGTCGGCTTTCGACTCGAGCAATGGAACGCCGGACTCGAGATGGCTGCTGCATCTCCGATACGCGGACTCGGGATTGGTCAGTACCAAATGCACATCCCCTTCGTCAACACCGACACCTATCCGCAAATCGGGATGGGCTTCGGGGCGCACAACTCCTTCGTCTCCGACCTCGCCGAAACTGGGGTTGTCGGGCTTGCGATGTCCCTTGCTCTGTGGGGAGTCGCTATACAAGGACTGATCCGTTTGCTCCGGCACAATGAACCAGTCTTCTCGTCGAAAGGTGTAGTGCTTCTCTTAGTGCTGATTGTATTTCTTGGCGCGTCGCTCGTCGGAAACCGAGGTACCATCAAACTCCTCTGGGTGCTCTTCGGGTTATGCGAGTCGCAGCCGGTTCGCGTGGCGCTCACATCGTTCGTGTCACTTTTCCGTCGAGTGCCATCCAGCGATGCGACATCGAGAATCGCTCAGCCGGCATGAACGAGGGGCTGCTCCACCGCGCGCTGTTTGCCAAGATCAATTCGTTTCACCATGGACAAGCTTCCCTCCGCTTCACGCTCACGAACCCATCCATTCCTTTCGTAAGCGCGAATTGCCTGCACATTATCCGAGCGAACGGTGAGTTGCATTTTTGAAAGTCCGAGCAGCGCCGCCCGTCGCTCAAACTCCTGAAGCAGGAGCGACCCGATTCCCCTCCCTTGGAATTTGGGATCAACGCCAATCACAACAAGCCCGACATGCGGATCGCGCGCCATTGTGTTTCTCTGTTCTGGTGAAAAATGCACACGCGGGCGAATACCGAGTTTCATCAAAAGGTTGTTCCACAAAAGGGGGAACTTCGCTCGAACTTCGGGATGAAACAAGACCCAGGGATGAGTGAGAAAAGCCCAGACCCCATGCCAAAACGTATATTGCGCCATCCCGCTCGCCGAGCCGGTGTTCAACACACCATCGCTCACAATACCGCCGCAATACCCTGCGCAGCGACCTTCATCATCGGTCGCATGGAATATGAACGTCTTGTCCGAAGAGAGATACCACGAGAGCATGTGCATAACGTATCGCAAACCGAGTGCTGTTGAAAGTGAATCAGCAAAAGCCGCCCTGTGGCACCGAGCGAGTTCTTCGAGATCAGATGGTAGCGTATTCCTCAACACGGTTCCCGCTGGTGCGTGAGATGAACTTTAGAAACTCGGCTGCAATTTCTGCACGATCAAAATGCGCTTTTACAAATGCCTCCCCGTTGCACCCCCATTCCTGGATCTTCTCGCGATGTGCTAACACAAAGCGGACGCACTCGGCGAGAGCTTGTGAGTTATCCGGCTCAAAAGCCAGACCCGCCTTCGCCTCGTCAATGAACATGTCCTTCGCCTCTCCTTCAACGCCAAGCAGGACGGGCTTTCCTAAGCTCAAGATTTCAAATATTTTCGACGGGATCGCTCCACGAAACAATTCCAATTTCTTCAGGGGAATGATTCCCACATCAACATTGTGAATGACGTCTGCGATCGCGCTGCGCGAAACCCCATCGTAGAAGAAGACGTTGCGCAAAGCTAATTCGCTCTTCAATTGCACCAAGCGCTCTTTTTCAGGGCCATCGCCGTAGATAACGAATTTCGCATTCGGCTCATCACGTACGAGTTCTGCCGCTCGCAAAATGCAATCAACACCTTGCGCGTAGCCGAGCAGACCTCCAAAATAAAAAATCACGTCGTTGCGACGAAACCCCTTCTCTTCTCGCCAATTGCGGCCACTCAAACGCGCGCGCAGTTCGTCAGCGTCAACGCCGTTACGGAGCCACTGCACCGGCTTTTCGGGAAACCGCGACCGAATATTCTGAACAATGCCCTTCGTTTGTCCGGAGATCATCTCGGCATTCCGATAGATCCATTCTTCCAACCACCTGCTCAACCGTATGAATACGGGATTGGTTACCAAGCCTAACTTCACGGCGCTTTCCGGCCAGAGATCAGAGACATTGAAGACAAGGCTGGCTCCTGTCAGCCATTTCAACACCACCGCAGTAAACCCCAGAAACAAGGGAGGCGACTCGCACACGATTACATCAGTCCGTCGCGCCACAAAACACCCCACGATCAGTGATGAGATGGTGAAAGAGAGATAGTTCATCATTCTGAACACAAGGTTCTTTTTCTTTGTGACAAATATCCACGACCGATAGATTCTGCCTGTGCCATTGAATGGCTCGCGCACGAATAACCGCCCACGATACTCATCAAAAATCTCATAGCGCGGATAATTGGGCATCGCAGTCAACACCGAGACAGAAGCACCGGCAGACTGCATCCTGCGCGCAAGATCTGAGATGCGATTTTGTGGTGCGCCGGATTCAGGCGGAAAGTATTGTGTCAAGAACAGAATGTTCATGTAGAAGAAGCAAGAACGCGCGCAATGGTCGCAGACGCAACGCCGCCACCATAAAACTGATGGTCCTTCTTGAATGTCTTATCGAGAAAGTGATGAACGGCGGTGAGAATGGCACATTCATTTGTTCCCGCTAACCGACCATACCCGTGGTCCACCAATTCCTGCCATTCTGTTTCCTCACGCAGGATTATGCAGAACTTGTTGAAAAAGAACGCCTCCTTCTGCAGCCCACCGCTATCGGTCAGAACTAATCGAGCGTTTCTCGTCAATTGGATCATATCGAGATAGCCAACAGGGTCAAGAACATGGACAGCTAATGGTAGTCCTGCTGTGGTGATGATCTTCCGCGTTCGCGGATGGAGCGGCAACACAACAGGCACTTCTCGATGAATTCTATTGAGAGCGCTAACAATTCGAGCAAGGCAATCGGTATCGTCGGTATTTTCCGCACGATGAAATGTGCATAGCACGTAGTTCTTGCCGGCAAGATTTTCGCGATCTAAGATGCGTGAGGTTCCTGAGGCCTCTTCAGCATAGAAAAGGGCAGCATCCTCCATAACGTCGCCGCTTTGTACAATGGAGCATCCGAACCTCTCGAATCCTTCGCTGCGGAGATTGTGTACCGACCGATCTGTCGGACAAAAAAGAACATCGCTTATGCGATCAGTCAGGATGCGATTGATTTCCTCGGGCATCCTCATATTGAAGCTTCGCAAACCGGACTCGACGTGAATGACTCTTCGTTGTACCTTCTTCGCCGCAAGCGCCCCTGCTAATGTTGTATTGGTGTCGCCATAAACCATCACGGATTCCGGCTGCTCCTTCAGAATCAACGCCTCGATTTCTTCGAGCATCCGTCCTGTCATTGCACCGTGCGAGAGGTTGTTCACCGAAAGCCGATAGTGAGGAGCCGAGATCTTCATCTCTCGAAAAAACACATCAGACATGTTCTCGTCGTAATGCTGGCCCGTGTGCACGACGATTTCGCGAAGACTCGGTTCTTTCGCGATTGCTCTCGAAACTACTGCAGCTTTGATGAACTGAGGTCGCGCACCTACGACCGTCATGATAGTCAATTCGGCAGTATCCCCATCTTACGCAACTTCAAGAGCATGCGACGAAACTTCATTTCAAGACCGTGGTGATTCGGGTAGTCGAGAATGCTTTTCACAGGCGCCCGAATCATAGCCTCGAACTCCTCTTCAGAAATCCCCAATTTCTTTATGACGTACTCTCTGTCGCTTTTTGCAAGCTCAGGATCGAAGGGGGGCGCCTTCAACATTTCAAGCGCCGCCTCGCGGCTGATCTCACCAGTGGAGATCATGAGGCAAGTCAGATGTGCTTTCCGTTTGTCAATGCCGAATTTCTTTGGCAAGACGTATGACTGGTAGAACCGCGTGTAAATGGACTCGTGATGCTTTCCGCCGTAGTCGCGCCAGCCCAACTCTTCTTGGATCGTCTTGACTGCCTCTTTCTTGTTGAAATCAACATAGTTGAGCACTGAGATGCTGCGAATTCCTTTGATGAGATTGTAGTACAGGAATTGCGCCGCCGTGAGTCGTGGAAAAGAGTCAAGGCTTGTTGTCCCAAAGCGCTTGTGAACCGACGAAATATACTTCCAGTCTAAATATCCTCTGCCCCATGTCGGCGGCAGCATCCCCTCGCTGCGGAAGTTCATGCCACTGATGATATACTTCACGCCGTACTTTGCCGCTGTCCGGTACATGGCAGCAAGTATTGCATGATCGGTTGGAATCTCTCCGTCGGGCGTTGATGCTTTTAAGAAAGACAACTGAAGATCCTTGAACATCTCCCAATCGAGTACCTCGGTGTACAAGTCAACATCCAACTTCTTGAGAATGTTCTCGATGTTCTTGACCGCTAACTCCGAGTCCCAACCGTTATCGAGATGAACTGCTAACGGTCGCAACCCTAATCGCTTTTTGACTAACCACGCAGTATAAGTGCTATCAACTCCACCGCTGACGCCAATGATGCAATCATATTGCTTTCCCCTGCCGGCTGATTTGATTTGCTCAACGATGGCGGCAAGTTGTTTCGCAGCCACATCGCGCGGCGGTACGCGCACGTTCAGCTTCGCTCGGAATTCATGATAGTAGTTGCAGACCCCGTCGTGGTCAAATCTGATATCGGGGTCACCAACAGTATCCATGACGGTCTTCGTGCAGACTTGGTATTGCCGGCTCTTCATTGTGAGAGGGATAAGCAAAGCTCTTCCTGTGTGGGATAGTTTATGAGAACGGCTTTATGGGGTCCATGAAAAACAAAAAGACTTCCCGCTCCAACGCCTGATGCGCCTGCTTCGATCGCCTTCCCAATATCGCTTAATGTGCCCGCGCCGCCGCACGCTACCAGCGGCACCTGCGTGCTGTCTGCCACCATCCGGACCAACTTCAGATCATACCCTTGCATGGTCCCGTCCCGGTCAACAGCGTTGAGGATAATCTCACCCGCCCCTGCCGCTTCCGCATCCCGAACGTATGAAAGCAAGTCCGTTCGCGAATGCTTGACACCTGAGTGCGAGTACACCTGATACGAACCAAGCAGTGTCTTCTTCACATCAATGGAAAGGACAATGCTTTGAGAACCGAACGTTGCGGCGGCTTCTGAAATCAACGAGCAATCCTGAAGGCTCGCGGAGTTGATGATGACTTTCTCGACCCCCAATGCAAACAGCCGCGCAATGTCATCCATCGTTGTAACGCCGCCGCCGTACGCCAACGGCATAAAGCACTCGGTCGCGATACTCTTGATAAGCTCGAAATCCGGCTTCCGTCCATTCTTACTCGCCTCGATATCGAGAAAAACTAACTCGTCGGTTTCTTTATCATTGAAGATCTTGATCGCGTTGATCGGATCGCCAATGTACTTCGGGCTCCCAAACTTTACGGTCTTGACAAGCCCCTTTCCTCTCAGAAGCAGAATGGGGATAACGCGAGGTCGCAACATCAGCACAACTCGACAAAGTTTTTCAACAACTGCATCCCGAATTTGTGACTCTTCTCGGGATGAAACTGAACGCCGTGAATATTGCCGCGGCTGACCGAACAGACGAAGGGGTTTCCGTAGGTTGTACGTCCCGTAACGTCCGTCTCGTATGCCGAAACAAAATGATAAGAATGAACGAAATAGAAACGCGCTTCCTCGAAATGACTAAAGCCGTGGTACAGTGGGCACGCGTCGTCGAACTCCACGCTGTTCCACCCCATATGCGGAACCTTGTACTGTTCCGGCACCACAAAGCGAATGACCCTTCCGGGAATCAGACTTAAGCCGCGCGCAACGCCTTCTTCACTGCTCCCCGCCAGCAGCTGCATGCCGAGACAGATTCCTAAGATAGGCGTCCGTGCAGACGCGGCAGACAAAATCACAGGAACCAGTCGGAGCTGATCGAGATTCTTCATTGCACGATCAAAATGCCCCACCCCCGGAAGAATGATCTTCGATGCCGCAGCAATCTTCGCAGGGTCGGCGGTGATTTCGGAAGTCCCACCAACCTTCTTGATCATGTTCTGGATTGAGCCAACATTGCCCATGCCGTAATCAACAATCGTAATCACCTCGCTACTCCCCTCGCAACATGAGAAATCACCGCTTTGAATTTTCCATTTGGAGAGCGCTCTATCTGCTGAACTCGATTGATCTCCAACTGAATATCGCCCAATTGCGATTGCATTCTCCGCCTAATCAACTCCAAGTCTTCGTTGACCGGGTCACAAGAGGTGACAAGACGAATTTCGAAACGCGTCATCTCGTGTTGAATAACTTGAGCTTCCACAATCCACGGAATGTTTATGAAAATGCCATGGAACCGTACCATTTCCCGACCATCGGCGCCGATTACCGTGTCCTCGACTCTCCCGAGAATCTCATCCACAACAACCATACTTCTGCCGCAGGGGCAGTGTTGATCGGCAGACAGCCGAACAAAATCCCCCATGCGATAACGAATGAGCGGTTGATCGAAGTTGAGAAGTCCGGTGGAAATCACCTCGCCGATCTCCCCCGGCTTTGTCGGGTTGCCATCCTTGTCAAGGATTTCGACGATACCTGCCTCAGGGATGATGTGCAATCTATGGTGCTCACATTCCGAAATCAGATTGCACAAATCTACGCCGTTGTATGATTCGAATGTTTCGCAGTCATAGACCCTATTGATCGTGTTCCTCATCTCCGCCGTCAGTTTCTCGCTCGAAGTGAGAACAGCCCTCAGCTTCGGAGCTTTCAATCCCAATTCTTCAGCGAAGCGCGCTACAAAATAATTTGCGCTTGCATATCCTTCAAGATATTCGACTCGGTACTTGCGAATACCCTCGATGTAGTTGCTCACCGTTGCCGGCGAGATGTGATAGGCAGAGAGATAGACCTGCTTTTCGATGAAATTGTAGCGATAGAACGGGCCCTGCGACACGCCGTCTTGAATGATACGTCGCCCGCCGATAACACCACGCCC
>CAYUFU010000125.1:0-8935 GCA_964444145.1 uncultured Chitinophagales bacterium | reverse complement strand
GCAGGGTTTACTCCTGTCCTCAGCGTGGCAGAAGGAAACAGCCCGAATGAATTCGAGTTGCACCAGAATTTTCCGAATCCGTTCAACCCTGCGACAACAATCCAGTTTTCAATTCCTGTAGGGACGGGGCATGCCCCGTCCCTACTGAAGGTGTACGATGTGTTGGGGCGTGACGTCGCGACGCTCGTGAATGAAGTGAAGCCGGCGGGAACGTACACGGTGCATTTTGACGCACCGAATCTCTCGAGCGGCGTCTATTACTACAGGCTCTCCGCTGGCTCATTCACTGCAACGCGCAAGATGCTATTGACGAAGTGACTATCGAATGAAATCGAATGCTTGGAAGTTTCTTCCCCTTCTTGTTTTTTTTGTAGGCACGAGTGCGCTTTCCCAATCCATCACGCTCATCTCGCCTAACGGCTTACAGCGATGGGAGGGGGGAAGCCGGCGCATGATATTCTTCTCGGCGCCAGGCATCGCCGACGTTCGCATCGAATACTCGAGCAACAATGGCGGTGCGTGGTCCGATATCGTTGCGTCAACACCTGCAAGCTCGGGGAGCTATCAGTGGCAATTACCGACGAACCTGACCGAACTCGCGCTCGTGCGCATTTCTCATGTCGCCGCGCCGAGCATCGCCGACCAATCCGATCGCCCGTTTTCTATCGTCGCTGCGCGTGCAGGCAGCGAATCGGATTTTATTTTCTTTAGCGATAGCCCAACGCCGAATTTCTATGACCCGAGTTGGGGCTTCGCGAACGCGCCGAGCACAGTCGAGCGAGTCGGCGACAACAAGTTTCCTGTTTCGACGCACTACTCGCTCGTCGGCAATTACTCGCTGCGACTCCAATGGACTTCACGCGCAGGCGGCGATTGGGGAATGGCGGTCGCGGGAATTGGCTGGCCCGCACGCGACACGTTTCGAAAAGACAGTCTGGTTTTTCATGTTCTCTCACCCTTGTTCATGTTCTCGAACGAGATGCCGCTCATCTATCTCGAAGATGTAAACAACCGCAAGACGGGGAGGCTGCCTCTGCGGAATTTTGTCGGCGCAGTCGGACAAGAAGTGTGGCGACGTGTCGCAATTCCCTTGCAAGCATTTCGTGACAATGCCGGTCAAGCCGACCTTTCGCAAATCAAAACCATTTTCTTCGGGCAAGATGGCGCGGACGAAACTTCTCACACCTGGTTCATTGACGACATTCGCATGGTCGGCACACGACCGTTCAGCGACACGGTAAAAGTCATAGCGGTGCTCGGCTCGTCGAGCGCAGCGGGTGTCGGACCCTCAACGGTGGATAGCGCGTGGGTGTGGCGGTATCGCCGCTACATCAATACATTCGATCCGCATGCGCGCGTCATCAATTTTGCTGTCGGCGGCTACACGACCTACGATGTGATGCCGACGGGCTACGTACCGCCCGCGGGACGACCAACGCCGAAGGTGAACAACAATATCTCGGCTGCACTTGCCTACCGCCCGAACGCAATCATTGTCGCGCTCACGAGCAACGATGCCGCGTATGGCTACAGCGTCGGCGAGACGATGGCGAATTTTGATTCCGTACGGCATCGGTCGGCGAGCGCGGGTGTGCCGATTTGGTTTACGTCCTGCGCTCCGCGCAACATTAGCGAGCCTGCGCGGCTTGCGGCACTGATTGCGACGAAGGATTCGATTCTCAGACGTTATGCGCCGCGCACGATTGACGTGTGGAACGGACTTGCCCAAGCGGACGGCTGGATCTTGCCGCAGTACAATTCCGGCGACGGCATTCATCTCAACGATGCCGCACATGCGATCCTCTTTCAGCGCGTTGTTGCCGCTCGTATTTGGGAGACCATTACTTCCGTTGAGCGCGTGTGGCAGGTCCCTGAAGTGTTCTTGCTACTTCAGAATTTTCCAAACCCGTTCAATCCATCTACAACTATCTCATATTCGATTCCTGTAGGGACACGGCATGCCGTGTCCCTACTGAAGGTGTACGATGTGTTGGGGCGTGACGTCGCAACGCTCGTGGATGAAGTGAAGCCTGCGGGAACGTACACGGTGAATTTCGATGCAAGCCAATTATCGAGCGGCGTGTATTACTACAAACTCACTGCAGGTTCATTCACGCAAACGAAGAAGATGATCTTAGCGAGATAGCAGTTCACTCGAGGAAGTTGCTCCCATGACAATATTATTGTCAGTCATTCTTTTGTTGTTTTCCACTGATAGTGCTCTAGCGCAGTGGGTTCGGATTGATACCATAAGGTATACAGCACTGTTTGCAAATGGGGATACCATCATCGGCGGCTATAAGAATGTGTTGGACCCAAAGATCCGCATCTCGACCAACGGAGGGATAAGTTGGCTCAACGCCGTTACTACCATGCAGCCCGGTGATAGAATAGAGGTTCTTGAGAAGCACAAGGGAAACCTTTATGCCGGGCTGAGGCGCGATGTGTTGGATACATGTAGTACGTGCGGTGGCGTTTATCGCTCAACCGATGGAGGTTTGACGTGGCTTTTGTCCAGTACAGGTATTCCGCTGAGATCCGACATTCTTACATTGCTTGATTACGGCGATACTGTTTTTGCGGGAGGTTCAACATTGCAGGTACCGTCATCGCTCTTCGTATCTACCAACGGAGGTTTGTACTGGGGGAATATCCGGGACACGATGCTGAACTACTTCGCAATCGTAAAGCTTGTTTCGTGTGGAGGGCGACTGTTTTTTGCAGGTGGCACTGGCCAATCGCCGCGCATGTGGTATTCTACTAATTCGGGTCGATCTTGGTTTCCAGGGGATAATGGATTGCCTTCACAGCCGGCTGTCAACGACTTAGCGTGCCTTGGTAGCCGGCTTTATGCGAGTGTAACGGGCCTCACGACCGGGCCCGGCATTTATTCGACACTTCATGACTCGATTCGTTGGGTCTCTGTTAACGCTGGCCTTCCAGGCCCGAATCGTGGACAATTCGCTGCGTCGGGCTCGTTATTGTTTCTTGCCACATCGACCCAAATCTATTACTTGTCTAATAGCGCGGACACAGTTTGGACACCCTGGTCGTCAGGCTTGCCGTCGTACAATGCATCAGTTATTGCCGCGACCAATCGTAATGTATATGTAAGCGGCCTTGATGGTCTTTGGCGCCGACCTATTTCCGAGGTGGTCTCAGTGATCCAGACAACGTTTGATTTAGGATCTACGTCACCGCCACTCGATCAAAACTATCCCAATCCTTTCAACGGGATAACTCACGTTCGCTTTCAGGTGCCAACAAAACAAAGAGTCACTTTAGAGGTTTACGACGTGGTTGGAAGGAAAATCCAAACTGTGGTCGATGCGACTTTGGAGCGGGGGACTCATGAAATTAGTCTTGATGCCACAAGTCTTTCAAGTGGTGTCTACGTTCTGAGATTACTCATTGAGAACTCTATTACATCAAAGGTAATGCTCTTACTCAAATAATTCACAAAACCTAAGGAGGCAAATATGGCAAACATATTCAGCCGCGCTTTGTGCAACGGATCAGCAATGTTACTGTTCACCAGTTCCCTATTAGCCCAAACAATTTCCTTCGATGGTTACACGTTCCTTCGCCAACAAGGTAAATGGTACAAGGTTTATCAAGGGAGCCTGTTCGAGGTTTCTACGAGTTCGATTACTATCAGACTCAGAAATGGAGTCCCCGCGCGTGACATTGAGCCATTTCACAGGGCAAACAATATCATATCTTGGCGTGAGAACTCTGTAGGCTGTACGTATCTCTCACTCCCTGCAGGTGCCGATGCAATTGACTACGTGATGCGATATAGAGGTAATCGCTATGTCGAATGGGTTGAAGTCAGTACGTTCGGAAGGTTTCTAGGAATTCCTAACGATCCACAGTATGGAAATCAGTGGTATCTCCAGAGAATCGACATGCCAAGAGCATGGAACATTCAAACAGGAAAACCCTACGTGATCGTAGGTGTCTTAGACTCTGGCACTGATTGGTGGCACCAATGGGATATGCGTCCAACGGTGACATATAACTATCAGAACATTTGGCTCAACCCAAGTGAAGATACTTGGGCTGACCCGTCTGATCCTCAAACCGGAAATCACTTTGACGATGATGGAAACGGAACACCAGAACACAGTTACGTTGACGATTGGAAAGGATGGCAGTACTCCCCTCAGCCTGGTGAAAACAATGATTCTCGAGGGTACTCATATGTTGCCCACGGAACTAGAGTTGCTGGGATCGTCGCTGCTAAGACACACAATAGCGCTGGGATAGCAGGAGTTGCCGGGGGTTGGAATGATCCCGGAGTCAGAATGATGATTCTCGGGTTTTACCAAGTTGAGGAGCAAGACTTTGCGGATGCGATCGGTTATGCTATTGCTAAGGGTGCAAGAAACATTCAATTAAGCCTTGACTTTCCTTACTCGAAAACAGTAGCTTTGTCATTAGCTGCTGCACACAGTGCGGGTCTGCTTATCTCCTGTGCATCAGGAAATAGTAACGGGACTGTAGCTTTTCCAGCCAATTACCCTGTTGTGGTGGCCGTAGGTGCAACCAACCAAAGTGAGACGCGTGCTTCGTTTAGCAATTTTGGGTCTGCACTTGATCTTGCTGCACCGGGAACTGACATCCTCACAACAACATTGAACGACGGTTACGAGAGCGTTGCCGGAACCTCCTACGCATCTCCACAGGTTTCAGCGCTCGCCGCGCTGATTTGGTGTGTCGACCCTTCATTGACGAATCTCCAAGTGGAAGACATCATCAAGTCAACAGCGGACAAAGTAGGTGGCTACAACTACAATTGGGATCCCGGCAGGCCCGGGCATTCCCAAGAACTCGGTTATGGTCGCATCAACGCATACAGAGCGATCTCAAAGGCAAACGGCCCGCCATCAATTAGGCAGATCAGCAACATCACCATTCGTATTGAGAATGGGAATGCCTACCCACAGTTGAACTGGACGCTCGCTCCTGAAGTAGATGTGCAGGATGGGGGTCTTATCGCTATTGAGCGAAGGACTAAAGCCGTCATCGACTACTCTTGGTCTCCATGGACGCTCATAGCGTCTCCAAACGGTAATGCAACACAGTATGTCGATTACGACATTCGACGAATGTGCGTCGGCAATTGCCCCGACTCCGTTCAGTATCGCATCCGCGCACAAGATTATGCCGGCCTCTACTCGCCTAACTATTCGGCAATCGTCACAATCACTGCTTATGGGATTTGGTACAAGCAGCCGGGTGATGTAGCGACCGCTCCTATTCCCTTTGAACTCTCTGTCCCATATCCCAATCCCTTCAATCCGTCCACGACTTTGTCATTTGTCATTGGTCATTCGTCATTCGCATCTTTGAAGGTTTATGATGTGTTGGGAAGAGAAGTCGCGATGCTCGTGAACGAAGTGAAGCCGGCGGGAACGTACACGGTGCATTTTGACGCACCGAATCTCTCGAGCGGCGTCTATTACTACAGGCTCTCCGCTGGCTCATTCACTGCAACGCGCAAGATGCTATTGACGAAGTGACTATCGAATGAAATCGAATGCTTGGAAGTTTCTTCCCCTTCTTGTTTTTTTTGTAGGCACGAGTGCGCTTTCCCAATCCATCACGCTCATCTCGCCTAACGGCTTACAGCGATGGGAGGGGGGAAGCCGGCGCATGATATTCTTCTCGGCGCCAGGCATCGCCGACGTTCGCATCGAATACTCGAGCAACAATGGCGGTGCGTGGTCCGATATCGTTGCGTCAACACCTGCAAGCTCGGGGAGCTATCAGTGGCAATTACCGACGAACCTGACCGAACTCGCGCTCGTGCGCATTTCTCATGTCGCCGCGCCGAGCATCGCCGACCAATCCGATCGCCCGTTTTCTATCGTCGCTGCGCGTGCAGGCAGCGAATCGGATTTTATTTTCTTTAGCGATAGCCCAACGCCGAATTTCTATGACCCGAGTTGGGGCTTCGCGAACGCGCCGAGCACAGTCGAGCGAGTCGGCGACAACAAGTTTCCTGTTTCGACGCACTACTCGCTCGTCGGCAATTACTCGCTGCGACTCCAATGGACTTCACGCGCAGGCGGCGATTGGGGAATGGCGGTCGCGGGAATTGGCTGGCCCGCACGCGACACGTTTCGAAAAGACAGTCTGGTTTTTCATGTTCTCTCACCCTTGTTCATGTTCTCGAACGAGATGCCGCTCATCTATCTCGAAGATGTAAACAACCGCAAGACGGGGAGGCTGCCTCTGCGGAATTTTGTCGGCGCAGTCGGACAAGAAGTGTGGCGACGTGTCGCAATTCCCTTGCAAGCATTTCGTGACAATGCCGGTCAAGCCGACCTTTCGCAAATCAAAACCATTTTCTTCGGGCAAGATGGCGCGGACGAAACTTCTCACACCTGGTTCATTGACGACATTCGCATGGTCGGCACACGACCGTTCAGCGACACGGTAAAAGTCATAGCGGTGCTCGGCTCGTCGAGCGCAGCGGGTGTCGGACCCTCAACGGTGGATAGCGCGTGGGTGTGGCGGTATCGCCGCTACATCAATACATTCGATCCGCATGCGCGCGTCATCAATTTTGCTGTCGGCGGCTACACGACCTACGATGTGATGCCGACGGGCTACGTACCGCCCGCGGGACGACCAACGCCGAAGGTGAACAACAATATCTCGGCTGCACTTGCCTACCGCCCGAACGCAATCATTGTCGCGCTCACGAGCAACGATGCCGCGTATGGCTACAGCGTCGGCGAGACGATGGCGAATTTTGATTCCGTACGGCATCGGTCGGCGAGCGCGGGTGTGCCGATTTGGTTTACGTCCTGCGCTCCGCGCAACATTAGCGAGCCTGCGCGGCTTGCGGCACTGATTGCGACGAAGGATTCGATTCTCAGACGTTATGCGCCGCGCACGATTGACGTGTGGAACGGACTTGCCCAAGCGGACGGCTGGATCTTGCCGCAGTACAATTCCGGCGACGGCATTCATCTCAACGATGCCGCACATGCGATCCTCTTTCAGCGCGTTGTTGCCGCTCGTATTTGGGAGACCATTACTTCCGTTGAGCGCGTGTGGCAGGTCCCTGAAGTGTTCTTGCTACTTCAGAATTTTCCAAACCCGTTCAATCCATCTACAACTATCTCATATTCGATTCCTGTAGGGACACGGCATGCCGTGTCCCTACAAGTGTTTGACGTCTTGGGAAGGAAAGTCGCAACACTTGTCAATGAAGAAAAAGACGCGGGCAACTACAGCGTAGCATGGAATGCGGCGAGTGCGGCGAGTGGCGTGTACTATTACAAACTTACTTCTGGCGCGTTCACCGAAACAAAAAAAATGATACTTATGAAGTGACTCACTATGAGACTCCTTTGTCTTCTTCTCGCATTCACGGTTGCATTCTCATCGAGTTTCGCTCAAAAGAAACAACGCGTCGCGCATGAGACTGCGACCATAGACCCGTTCCTCGACACGCTCCAGCGCCGCACTATCCAATGGTTCCTCGACGTCACGCCGAAGCATAACGGCCTCACGCCCGACCGCTGGCCCGCCGCGTGGTCGCCTGCGAGCATAGCGGCAGTCGGCTTCGCGCTCACGATCTATCCTATCGCCGTCGAACGCAAGATCATCTCACGCCAAGAAGCGATTGAACGCACGCTGAATACACTTCGCTTTTTCTGGAACTCGAAACAAAGTCCCGACACGACCGCTGTAACCGGCTACAAAGGTTTCTACTACCACTTCCTTGACCTGAAGAAGGGTGAGCGTGAATGGAACTGCGAGCTTTCGACCGTGGACACCGGCTTGTTGATGATGGGGGCGCTCTGTTCGCAATCCTATTTCACGCGCAGCACCCCGAAGGAAAAAGAAATTCGCCGCCTCGTGGATTCACTCTTTCGGCGAATTGATTGGACCTTCTTCACACAGCAAGAGCCGCCTGCAATGAACATGAGCTGGCGTCCCGAGAATGGCTACAACCGAAGTCTCTGGCTTGGCTATAACGAAGCGGTGTTCTTGTACGTGCTTGCACTCGGTTCGTCAACGTATCCGCTTTCGTATCAGTCGTATGAGAAATGGCTCTCAACATATTTGTGGAAAGAACATTACGGACAAACACTCGTGAACTTCATGCCGCTGTTCGGACATCAGTATGCTCAGTGTTGGATTGATTTTCGCAGTGTCAAGGATGCGTTCATGCGCGAAAAAGGCATTGACTACTTCGAAAACTCTCGCCGTGCAACATACGTTCATCGGACTTACGCGACGAAGAATCCGCATCAATGGATTGACTACTCCGATTCGATATGGGGATTGACCGCCTGCGACGGTCCGAGGGACACATCGTTTGTTGTGAATGGTATCAAGCGGAGTTTCCGCTCGTACTCGGCGAGGGGGACAGGTGCGGAAGAAGAAGTGGACGATGGAACGATCGCGCCGACTGCCACCGCAGGCTGTCTGCCGTTTGCCCCTGAGATTGTAATGCCCGCGCTCAAGGCGATGCGCAACAAGTATGGAGAGAGATTATTCACGAAGTATGGTTTTCTTGATGCCTTCAACCCCACATACATCACTCCCGAAACGCCGTACGGTTGGTTCGATAAAGATTATCTTGGTATTGACCAGGGTCCGATTGCCATCATGATTGAGAACTATCGCAACGGCTTTGTGTGGAATGTGATGAAGAGAAACAAGTATCTCGTCGCAGGGTTGAGAAAGGCGGGATTTACGGGCGGATGGCTTTCGAAGCCTTGAGCGGAACGAACGTGTGTACGCAGGAGTCATCAATCTCCATAAAAGAACCTAACTGCCTGGGGAGTTCACGAAGTTTGCGCAGCACTCAAATGACAAGCCCCTTTCACTTCGTGTTGTTGTTTCTCATGACGATGAATGCCATCATTGCGTACTCGCAACGGCAAAGCCAGCCCACCTACTGCAACCC
>CAYUFU010000124.1:0-9406 GCA_964444145.1 uncultured Chitinophagales bacterium | reverse complement strand
CGCCAGGCACGGCGCTCCGCCGACGCAACTGACGCGCAATGCCGACACATACAAATATCAACCATACTGGTCGCCCGACAGCAAAAAGCTTCTCTGGGCGGATAAGAAACTCCGCCTCCACTACGTTGATATCGAATCAAAAAAAGTCACGCTCGTTGCACAAACGAACGTGTGGGAATACTCCGATTACGCGTGGTCACCGGATAGCAGATGGATCGCATTTGCACAAGCCGAAGAGAAAAAGCAGACGACAGTCTATCTGTACTCGCTGGACAGCGAAAAGACGTACGCCGTGACTGATGGTTGGTTTGACTCATTCCAGCCAGCGTTCAGTTCCGATGGAAAATACTTGTTCTTCGTTTCGGATCGAACGTTCAACCCAACCTACGGCAACACGGAATGGAATCACATCTACACCGACATGGCGAGTATCTATCTCGTGACGCTCGCAAAGGAAACCAAATCGCCCTTCGCGCCGAAGTCGGACGAAGTGAACGTCAAAGAGGAAAAGCTGGCGGACAAGAAGGATGAGAAGAAAGACGACAAGACGGACGAGAAGAAGGAAGAGAAAAAAGTCGTCGTGAAGGTTGACGTGGATGGATTGCAGAGCCGTATCACTGCGCTTCCGATTTCCGCTGGAAGTTACACCAATGTGCAATCGGTCGGCGACAAGCTCTACTACCTTCGCACCAGCAGGAAGCAAGACAAGCCGGTGTTGTTCCTGTACGATCTCGACAAGCAGAAGGAGACCGAGTTGGGTGAATTCAACGGCTACGCGATTTCGGCAGACGGCAAGAAGATGATTGTGGGAAGCGAGGGTTCGTATGCCATTCTTGATCTCCCGACGAGCAAGATTGAAATGAAGGAGAAGCTGAACCTGAGTGACATGAAGGTGAAACTGGATCGGCGCGCGGAGTGGAATCAAATTTTCACCGAATGCTGGCGGCAGATGCGCGACTTTGTGTATGATCCAACGATGCATCGGGTGGATTGGACGACTATTCGGGCAACGTATGAGCAACTTCTGCCCTACGTCAATCACCGCGCCGATCTAACCTCCATCATCGGTGAAATGATTGGCGAGCTCAATCTTGGACACGCCTATGTCGGCGGCGGGGACATGCCGAAGCCAGAACGCATTGACCTTGGATTGCTTGGTGCGCGCATCGAGCGCGACGCATCTTCCAAATACTATCGGATCAAAAAAATCCTTCGAGGACAAAACTGGGACAAAGCGCTCCGCTCACCGCTGACGGAAATCGGCGTTGATGCTCGCGAAGGTGATTATCTCATCGCGATTGACGGCAAGCCGACGAACACGATGACTGATATATATGAAGCGCTCGTCGGGCGCGCAGGCAAACAGGTGACGCTCACCCTCAACGCGGTGCCGAAAGAGGCCGGCGCTCGCAAAACAGTTGTCATCCCCACAGCCGATGAACGACCGCTGTACTATTACAACTGGGTTCAAGAGAACATCGAACGGGTCTCGAAAGCAACCGATGGAAAAGTCGGCTACGTACACATTCCCAACATGGGCGTTGACGGGTTGAACGAGTTTGTGAAGTATTTCTATCCGCAGGTGCGGAAGGACGCGATGATTGTTGATGTGCGCGGCAACGGCGGCGGCAACGTGTCGCCGATGATCATCGAGCGACTGCGCCGCGAGATTGCGCTCATCAGCATTGCGCGGAACACGATCCCCACACCCGATCCCGCAGCGATGGTGTACGGACCCAAGGTAATGTTGATTGACGAATTCAGCGCGAGCGATGGCGATATCGTCGCCTATCGTTTCAGAAAATATGGATTGGGAAAACTCATCGGCAAGCGGACGTGGGGCGGCGTTGTCGGCATTCGCGGTTCCCTCCCGCTGCTCGACGGCGGATTCTTGAATCGGCCGGAGTTCTCGCGCTACGATGTCGAAGGCAAGGAGTGGGTGATGGAAGGAAAGGGCGTTGAGCCGGATATTGTCGTTGACAACGATCCGGCGCGCGAATTTGCCGGCATTGACGACCAACTGAACAAAGCGGTCGAAGTCATCAAGGAAGAGTTGAGGAAAAACCCGCCACGGCTCGCGCCGCCGCCGCCGTGGCCCGATAAGAGCAAGTGAGGCAGTTCGCTTCTCTCCGGAAGCGGCAGCGCGTCAACAGATCGTGATTGCGCGGTTGCAGATTGAGATGCGAGGGATAGGTTCAAGACAGTCGAAATCCACAATCCGTGATCCGCAAGAATTGCTGTTTGCAACTTTCAAGGACACGTCGAAGTGTGGCGGTTCTTGCGCTGGTGGATACTCCTTGATAATTAGATATTCGATTGCTACAATGAATTAGTAGGCAAAGGAGAAACTCTATGGGCTTGACATACGTGCGCGGAGAAGTTCGCGGAAAGAACGGCAGACGAGTGGGCGTGCGCTTCCTCGTTGACAGCGGCGCCTCATACACCCTCTTGAGCGAAAAGGTTTGGACGGCAATAGGACTCAAGCCGAAACGCACCGTAGAGTTTACGCTTGCTGATGGCACGCCGATAGTGCGCGGCGTCTCCGAATGTTTCATCTCTCTCCCGCAGGGCGAAGGACACACGCCCGTCATTCTTGGCGAAGCAGGCGATGAACCTCTCCTCGGGATTATTACACTCGAGGAACTCGGACTGACATTGAATCCATTCAATCGTACACTACAACCGATGCGCGCGTTGTTGATGTAAATGATGGACCCCACCTCTCGTTTCACAAGCATTGAAAGGGGAGTCGACGACTTGCGAGATGCACGCACCTGCTTGTAGAACCTCAGAGCTTTGGGTCAGTTCCTGACCCTACCAGGCGCCAGGCTTCATCTTACTTAATGATGGTAGGCACGGCGCACAACACGACGCTCGGCAAAACCATCATTGAACCCTTCAGGGTTCGAACCTAACGCGTGTTTTCAACCCGAGGGCGTCGCCCTCGACTATTCACATTCGTCCCTTTTCAGGGACGGTTATTTCATAGCCTCAAAAGGACCACGAATGACAACAAAAACTGCAATCGTAAAACAGATTCAAGGCAACACCTTTGCGGCAAAAGCCGACTCGAACCACTGGGTAATATTAGACGGGAGCGCGAGTGACGGCGGCTCCGACGCCGGCGCATCGCCGAAGGAAATGCTGTTGTTCGCCCTCGGCGGCTGCACGGCAATGGACGTCGTGTCGATTTTGAAAAAGAAACGCGTACCTCTGGAAGGCTTCGAAATCCGCTTGCAGGGGCATGTGAGCGATGAGCATCCCCGCGTATTCACCAGCATTCACATCGAGTACATTAGTTATGGCGATGGAATCAACCCGAACGATGTCGAGCGCGCGATCGAGCTTTCGAGGACCAAATACTGCTCCGTCTCCGCAATGTTGAGCAAGAGTGTGGAGATAACCCATTCGTTCAAGATAGTCGCGCCGACAGTTGGTATGCCCAGCACCGCAGCGATCTGACACAAACGACGGAAGGCGGGTTCATCGGAGCGGGTCACTCATAACGGTACATTCTCTTGCTGAATTCGCCGAGCGGCGTTGTTCCATGCGGCGACGTTGTGCAATTCTCCATCGAGATTGAGCATCCCATCCCCGTGTGCATTGCATTTCGCTTGAACTCGTTCTATATTCAACTCGCAAACTCATGCCCTCTCACACCAACAAGAGTATGAAGACATTCAAATCCCTCGGCATCAAACAGAATTTCCTTGCCATTGAAAAAAAACTCTCTTCGTTCGAGAACTCCACGATCGTGGTCGTACAGGCGCCGTATGAGCACACGGTGAGTTACGGCGGCGGGACGAAAAAGGGACCGCACGGCATCATCACGGCCTCGCGGTACGTTGAGTTTTACGACGAGGAGCTTGACCGAGAGCTCTGCAACGAGGTCGGCATCGCCACGCTGCCGCCGATTCAGTTCGGCAAGAAAACCGATGCGAAGGCAATGGCGATGATCCATCGGCAGGTTGAGCAATTGCTGGCTGCCGACAAGTTCGTCGTCACACTGGGTGGTGAGCATACGATTACGCAAGCGACCATCGCCGCGCACGTGAAGAAATATCCGAACATGTCGGTACTGCAATTCGACGCGCACTCGGATTTGCGCGAGAGTTATCAGGGGAGCACGTTCAGTCACGCGTCGGTGATGGCGCGGGTGTGCGAGATACTCCACCCGACGAAGATCGTTCAGGTCGGCATTCGCGCGCAATGCATCGAAGAGGCGCGCTTCATCAAAGCGAGAGGCATCCATACCTTTTACGCGCATACACTTCGCGGCGGGTTCAACTGGAGTGATGCCGTGATCGAATGTTTGAGTGATGAAGTCTATATCACGTTCGATGTTGATGGCTTGGACCCGTCCATCATGCCGAGCACGGGAACGCCCGAACCGAATGGCTTGTTCTGGGCGGAGACACTCCATCTGCTTCGCCGCGTCGGCGAGCAGAAACGAATCATCGGCTTCGATGTCGTCGAACTTGCGCCGGCGAAGGGCGTGCATCATGCGGATCTGACGGCTGCGAAGCTCACGTACAAGATGATGAATTACGCGTTTCTTCACTGACGGTGCGGAGCAGTGTGGATGGCAGAGAGTAATTGGGTCCTCAAAAAAACAAGCCCCGCTCGCGCGGGGCTTTCCTTTTTGAAGTGGCTTATGTCGAATGCATGTTTAGTGTCCTCGTCCTCCATATTGTTGGAGATGATGTTGGGGACGCAGAGGTCCCTGCGCGTACCGCGCTTCAAGAACTTTCTTCTGCTTGCCTCGCATTGTCACGACACGCTGCATCGGCAATGCTCGCTCGCCGAGCACAAGAGGCGCTAGCTCGCTCTGCGTTTGAATCTCTCCAGCTGTTATTCGTGCGATGGCATTGTTCACCGATATCCCGTGCACTTGCGCCACGCGCAAGTCGCGGCTGACGATCTGTTTCAATGAACCCAAGGTGAACTTTCCACCCACAACAATGTCCACATCATCCGACGAGGCACGGATGAGAATGGAATGATGATCGTTCGGGGTGATGTTGCGAGCGGCATCGAACCGGTGCGTAGCGTCGTTGACGATCAGATACCAGGCGGCGTGCTCAAAGTGTTTTGCAACGAGGCTATCGAGTGTGTTGCCAACGGCGGCGACAAGGAACTTCATTGACCCTCCTTGGTTGTCTGTGGCAAGGTGCGGGGAACCGACCCATTGTAGCACAGAATCTGGAAAGAATCAAGTGCGCGACGCAACACCGGCACCGGTTTCACGCACCAAGAGGCTTTCCGGCTTGCTTGGCGACTGCCACGGCTTCTCCTGTGCTCAGTTCGAAGGTCTGTGCTTGTACACCTTCCCGCCCTGCATCACGAACGATACCTTCTCCAACACCGTCACATCGTCCAGAGGATTTCCCTCGACGGCGATGATGTCGGCAAATTTTCCTGCTTCGATGCTGCCGACGTCGTTCTGCATGTTCAGCGCCTCTGCGGAGATGATTGTCGCGGAACGAATCGCTCCCATGGGTGTTTGTCCGGCCATGATGTGCAGGCGAAATTCTTGTGCCGAAAGTCCCAGCGGCATTGACACCATGTCGCTACCGAACGCAACTTTCACTCCGCGCTGAATACACTTCTTGATGTTGTCCATCATGGTGGTAAAATATTTTTTGGAAAGCTCGTACGCCTTTCGGCGTCCGGCGGAGGCGTTCGGGCCCGGGTCTTGGGCAAGCAGTTCGATCGTGCGCATCGTGGGGACAAGGAATGTTCCGTGCTTCTTCATCAACTCGATGCCTTCATCGTCAATGAATGTTCCATGTTCGATCGTGCGGACTCCGGCTCTGATTGCCGCTTTGATTCCCTGCGCGCCGTGCGCGTGCGCTGCGACGAATTTGCCGAGGCGCGCTGCCTCTGCGCACGCGATGTTCATCTCCTCATCGGAGAAATGCTGCTGCGTCGGGTCATCGCCGGCAGAGAAAAAGCCCCCTGTTGCATAGAGCTTGATCCAGTCGCAGCCGTACTTTGCATCGCGTCGCACCGCAACGCGCATCTCGTCAACGCCATTAACGATGCCCTCGTTGTGCGCTTCGCGTTCTGGCGGTAGCCGATTGTTGTCGCCGTGGCCCCCCTTAATCGAAAGAAATCTTCCGCCAATCATCATGCGCGGACCGATGAACCAGCCACGATTCACTGCGTCGCGCACCGAGCAGCCAGCGTAATTCGGTCCGCCGCCTCCTGGATCGCGAATCGTTGTAAAACCCGAGTGCAAAATTATTTCCGCGTTGCGCACGCCGCTCAACGCATTGTCGGCAGCCGAGCCGCGGGTGGTGCCTTCGATGTTGTCGAGGAAATGGCAATGCAAATCAAGCAAGCCGGGCAGGACGGTCGCTTTCGACAAGTCAATCACCTCCGCGTTCGGCGGCAGCTCGAGTGCTTTTCCAACAGCCTTGATTCTCTTTCCCTCGATGAGTATCGTCGCGTTGCTGATTGCCTTCGAGTTCTTCACATCAATCAGCGTTCCGCATTTGATTGCGGTGAGTGTGGATTGACTGAAGCCTGTTGTAAAAACAGAGCCAAACAGCACTGTGTACCAGAAGATTCGGCTTGTCATGACATTCCAGTTGGTTGTTGAGACGGCGGTGGTACATTCATCATGGGCTGTTTTGGCTTGAGCACTGCGAAACCAAGCAAACCGCCAAGCATCCCAAGCACGACGCAAACAAAGACGGAGAACAGTAAACTGAAGAACAGAAGAAAAGGCGAATCGAAAAACGTTAGGAGCATCTGCATAAAGAGTTCCGCGTCGGGATTATTCATCTGCTCCATCAACTCGTCCAACTCTGCCTGCACATCTTGTCCTGTGAGGACTTGCGCGCCATGTCCGATAATGGTTCCAACAACTCCACCGATGACACCCGAGAGCGCACCCACCTTAAGCGCGTCGCTTGCTTCAAGCAGCGGCATGTTCGGCAACAGTTCTTTCTTGTAGAAGAACACGCTCAAGAACCCGCCGGCGAGAATGCCCGCACAGCAACAGCAGTTGATGAAATTCAAATACGGCACGCCGTACAACACGCCCATGATGAGTCCACCGTAGAGCGCAGGCATGAGTATCGAGGGCTTCTCCACGCGCGCGATGCCGGATGCGTCACCGAGCGGATTCATGGATGGAAATCGGTCGCTCATGCTATAGATTGTGTCGGCGGTGGCGGTTGCACGTTCATCATCGGTTGCTTCGGCTTGAACAACTGATAACCAATCAGCCCGCCAATCAACCCAAACAGAATATTGAATACGAATCCGATCGCGAGATTGAGCGCGGGAATCTCGTCGCTGAGCATGACGGAGCTCATTTGGTCCCATGATTCGGGCGGCATCTTATCGCGAAACCCCTCCATCAAGCCGAGCATCATTTCGCCGCCGACATTACCGACGGTCTTAAGAACGATGATCGTGAGTATCGTGCCGATGATGCCGCCAAAGACGCCGGCGAGCGCGCCCAACTTCATACCGTCTGCACTTTCGAGCGGCTTCATATCGGGGGTAAGTTCCTTCTTATAGAAGAACACTGCCGCCGCGCCGCCGAGCATGATGCCCGCGCAACAAAGGCAGTTGATAAGATTCAAACCAGGAACGGCACTGATAACCCCCATGATGATGCCGCCGTACAACGACGCCATCAGTATCCCGGGTTTTTCACGCATGATAATTGTCCTTTCTCAGGTTGGTTCATTGATGGTGGCGCGCCGTTGCGAGGCGCTAAGCTGCTGCACCGCTTCGATGGCAGCAGGCAGAACGAAAAATGGAACGATGCCTCCGAACATGCCCCCCGTGATCGTGCGCGTCAAGAATGTTGATTCGTGGAAGCCGAAAAACTCGAGTGCGACTTCAGCCACCATTGCCAACAGCGCAGCAAGGAGAACTCCTCGCGACGGGGTTGCGGAGGGTTGGAGCGATGGAACAAAAAACGGATATGCGATAAGGCCAACCACAAAGGAGAAGTAAATTGCCGTGCACCGCGAGCAGACTGCGAGCTTTGCTCCGAACAGATGAAACGATCGCTCGGGCAGTTGATGGCAGATGGAACCGAACGCCTGATACACGAACGCGGCGACAGGAGAGGATGATGCCGCAAGGTACGGAGCAAGAACAATGAGTCCTGCCCAAAGGAAAGCACCGGCAAGAATGATACAGTATGTCGTCCGAGGAGTCATTCGACCATGAGACGCTTAGAAGAGCGGAGGATGTGAAGAGAACTGTTGCTAAAACGTAGTTGAAATTCTCCCAAGATACAAGACACAATCGAGAGGCGCTTGTGTTGCTCTCATTGTTGCGCGTTTGTATGTTGGACCTTGTGTGGAGATTTCCATCGAAGCGACGCGCAGCCTTGTACGCATGAAGTGAAGAGGTGCAAAAGGAAATCAGAATCCTGTCTGCGTACGCGCATCATGTTCAGCCTGGTTCTTACGAGCTTGCCTATGAGATTTTGGGGCTGCAGACGCGCTACATCCGCCTGCGGCGAGATTCGCCGAAGGCGATCGTCCCGCCATTCTCCTGCGCCGCTGGAAAGCAGTCTACTTCTCCGACCCGAAGGGTTCCTTCGGAAAGGAGTCCTTTGGACGTGTAAAGGGCATCCGCCTCACCCGCGCATGCCGCCTTCGCACGAACCGCGTCACCGAGTATTCACCTCATAAAGTGAACACAGCGTTTGGGATAAACTCGTTTAGTTTTCAGCCTTGCCTTCGTCATTGCAGTTTTGTACTTTGAACCAGGCAATGCCGGCTAACAAACCGCAGCTACTACCATAGAGCTTAGCAACATGCGGTTGAACGTTGGCGGCGAGTTGTCAATCGGAGCGTGGCGCAGCCCGGTAGCGCACTTGCTTGGGGTGCAAGGGGTCGTGGGTTCAAATCCCGCCGCTCCGACCAGTTTTGAGGGATTTCTAAAGCATTGCTAACAGAAATTCTCTGAATTCGGAATTGCTAACCGAAAGGTCGAGCAATGTCCGATGTTACCAGTTTCTCGCTCTTCAAACGTTCCAACGGTTACTACTACCATTCTCTTCGAGCGCGACGGACGCAGGCAGTGGAAATCCACTGGCTGTTCCGTAAAGCCGACGCGCTGAAAGTGCTTACCAACCTCAAAGAACTCTTCAAGAAATCGAAGCCGACGGCCATCTCACTGGCACGATTTTCCAAAGTATATCTGGAATTCGCGCGGGCAACTTATTCAAAGGCCACCGTTGACATTGCCAGAATTGCGTTGAAACACCTGTTGGCGATAGCAGGCGAATGTTCGCTTCTCTCCGTCACCCCCCCCCAACACATTGATCTCTACAAATCCAAGCGACTACAAGACAAGGTCTCTCCTGTTACTGTCAATGTTGAGCTTCGAGCCTTGCGAACCATTATGAATGTTGCCGTTCGCTGGCAGT
>CAYUFU010000123.1:7786-9651 GCA_964444145.1 uncultured Chitinophagales bacterium | reverse complement strand
CGGCGCAAAAAACAAGGCGAAGCGGAATGTGATCTTTCCGTGAGCTTTGGCAAGCTCACAAGAAAACAAGTCTACACCTTCTCAAACATCTTCCCGGGCCTCGTCCTGACAACACCTTTCAGCTCCAGCGAAAGCAAATTGACAAGCACATCCGATGTTGAGAACCCAACGCGCTGTGCGAGCGCATCAATGTGAATCGGCGCGTCGGGCATCGCATCGAAGAGTTTTTGTTCGAAGACGGTGAGTTGCACGGGCGGCGCATGGCTTTTTCCCTCCGCCGTTTTGAGAATGGGCTTGAGTTGAGATGCGAGCGCTTCGATGATGTCTTCGGCCGACTCGACCAGCCTCGCTTTGTTCTGTTTGATGAGAAGATTCGTTCCACTCTTTCGCTTGTCGGTGAGCGGGCTCGGAATCGCGAAGACTTCGCGGTGCTGCTCCAAAGCAAGCGACGCCGTAATCATCGAGCCGCCTTCGGGTTGGGATTCGATCACGAGGGTGCCAAGGGCGATACCGCTGATAATGCGATTGCGACGGGGAAAATTTCCCATGTCGGGCGCATCGCCCATATTGAATTCCGAAATCACCGCGCCGCGTTCCATGATGCGTTGCGCGAGGGAAAGGTTTTGCGGTGGATAAATATTGTCCACGCCGGAGCCGAGCACGGCGATTGTTCTTCCGCCGGCTTTGAGTGTTGCAGCGTGCGCGACGCCGTCAATGCCGTGCGCGAGTCCGCTCACGGTCGTGATGCCGCGCTTGGCAAGCTCGGAGGCGAACCGCTGCGCCCAATGGCTTCCGTAGTCCGACGCCGATCGCGTTCCCACAATCGCAACCGAATACTTGTCGTCCCGCTCGATGCTTCCGCGTACGAACAACAACGGCGGCGGATCGTAAATCTTTCGCAGGCTCTCCGGATATTCTTTGTCCCAAAACGTCACTACGCGCGCGTTCACTTTCTGGGCAAGCGACAGTTGTTTCTCGACCCAACCTTTGACCTGATCCGCGCCGCAGTCGCGAAAAAAATTCACAATCGTCAGAGCGAGTTTTTTCTCGATGCCTTCGACGTGAATCAATTCTCTTGCTGAAGCCGAAATGACGAGGGAGGGATCTTTGAAATGATTGACGAGAGCAATCAACCGCTGCGGTCCGACGGACGGCACGCGGGTGAGGGTCAACAAATCGTGAAGGTTCATTGCTCGATGGCGACATCAATGCCGTCAACGACGGCGACGACGATGCTGTGAACGGGCGCGTCTTTGCGCTTCAGAATCTGCGCGGCGGCTTGACCTTCCTGCACGACGAGCACCGTGTCGCCAACTCCCGCGTCAACGCTGTCGAGAGCGAGAATGTCTCTGCCGATGAATTTTCCGTCGAGATCAATCGGCTGACAGATGAGGATCTTCTTGTCGTCCAGCGCTTCTTTCTTGATCGTCGCGAACGTCGTGCCGGTGACTTTACAGAGTATCATTGCTGATGTGTTTGTGAAGAAGCGGACGAAGAGTTTTCGACAACTCGCTCGCCGTGATGCGATGCCCTTCGTAATTCAAGTGCTTCCAATGCAGTGGGCGTCGGTTCTGCTCATACTCATGTCGGAACACTCGCTGCAATCCAAGATAATGGATTCCGAGCGCGGAAGAAAGCTGCGCCAGATCGTCCTCGAAGAAATTCGCCTTGAATGTCGAGTCGGTCGCAACATACTCTCGCTCGCGTTCCGGCAGATGCGCGTCCGTCGGAAAGCAGAGGAGTACAAGCTCGACGTTCGCCTCGCTGCACGTTGCGGCGATGCGTTCGATGAGGAGCTTGTTCAGCGCGTAGCTCTTCGCCTGCTCGCTGTCCGGGTGCGCGCTGCAGAGGCTCATGTAGCCGGC
>CAYUFU010000123.1:6436-7686 GCA_964444145.1 uncultured Chitinophagales bacterium | reverse complement strand
AGCGAATGCTCGCGCGGCTCGACAAGCGTTTTCATGATTGCATCGAGCCGATGAAGTTTCTTGACGAGCGCCTTGTGCGACGCTTTCGTTGCCAGCGGCACGACTTCCTCGATCAACTGCCGACTGTCCATGTCGTTAAGATAGTCCTCCAGGGTCAAGTCGTAGCCGTGCGCGACTTCGTTGACGACGACTTCCCATGTTTCGATCAACCCTTCAAGCCCTCCTTTCACGACGTGTTCGGGACAGCCCTTGCGCTTCAGATACTCGCGAATCGGGTCTTTCATCACTGCGCTTTGTATTTCTGTCTGTGAAAGTATGCTTCGCCGTCGTTGGGTTTGAACAACGTGCGAATCGTTTTGTCGGTATTGAATGCGATGAACGCGCCGCTCTCGCGATCGAAGCGCGATACAACGCCATCGCGACGAATAAATTCCAGCACGGTCGCGCCTGCGGGGCGGTCACGTAGGTGCTGCGCGAAACGAAGATAATCTGCCATCGAGATTGCACCGAATTCATTGCCGTGTTTGCGGTAGTGCTGCACGAGTTTCTCGTGCGACGCAAACCCAATCGTCTCATCAACAGCGTGCCGCTCGACAGCGCGCGTTGCTCGCGTCTGTTCCACTCGAGTGTTAACACCGGCAGGCTGCGGACTCGGCTGATTGAGATAGTACGCGATATACGCAAGGGCCGCAACGAAGAGAACCGAGAGGAGGAAAGATCGGGTCTTGGCGTTCATGCTGTTGCTGCTCGAACAATTTTCGCGGTGGCAATCATTGCGCCGATGTGCCGTTGGCAATGCTCCGCCCCGTGATAGAGAAGCGCAAGCTGATTCGACGGGAGCCGCTGGCGCCCGACGAGTCGCGTGTCATGCAATGTTTCCGGTTTCGTGTCGCGCAATTGTTGCACTGCTTTTTCGAGTTGCGCAATAGCGGCTTCGACCAATTCCCGGACGCTCTGTTCGTCTTGGTCCTTCTCTGCGCGCAGCGCCGCGAATTGTTCTTCGGTTAACATCTCGCCGCGAGCATACGTGTACAATCTGTCGAGGCTGCTCGGCACATGTTTGAGATGGAAGCCGATTGAAGCCGCACCGCCCGGCGTTGCCCAGAGTTGTTCTCGCGTCAGCCCGTCAACGATGCGCGGCAGATCTTCTATCACCTGCATCAGCGAATGCGCGATCGGCATTAGCGATGGATGAACACCTTCGATTGGTCCACGAAGCCAAGGCTCGACAGGTGAAGCGGTGAGTGATG
>CAYUFU010000123.1:1912-6336 GCA_964444145.1 uncultured Chitinophagales bacterium | reverse complement strand
TTCATGCCTCGGTTTGCAGAATTCTCCTCGTAAAGTCATTCACAACCTCGCTTGCCCGCGCCATTGTCCGTGCCTCCGCGATCACGCGCACAATCGGCTCGGTGTTGGACTTGCGCAAGTGCACCCAGTATTCCGGATAATCAATGCGCAAGCCATCGTCGGTGTTGATTGGTGCTTCGTTGGCGACGGTGCGTTGAATGCGGTGCAGCGCGGCGTCGGGAGAACGTCCTCCTAATTCGATCTTTCCTTTCGCGATGTGGTATTGCGGCAAACTCCCTTTTAATTCGGAAACGGTTCCACCATGATCCGCGAGCAATTGCATGATGAGGCCGATGCCGACGATGGCGTCCCGTCCGCAGTGAACGGATGGGAAGATGACGCCGCCGCTTCCTTCGCCGCCGATGATGGCGCCGATGTTCACCATCTTCTTCGCAACGTTGATTTCGCCGACGGGTGTGCGATGCACTTTCGCGCCGTACTGCGCGGCGACGTCGTCCACTGCTCTCGTCGTCGAAAGATTGACGACAACAGACTGGGTGAATGTATGCCCGCGTTGTTTTTCTTTGTCAAGGACGAATTTGATTGCCGATGTAACGGTGTATTCTTCGCCGAACGGTTCGCCTTGTTCCGTGATGAGCACGAGGCGGTCAACGTCGGGGTCAACTGCGATGCCAATGTCCGCTTTTTCTTTCTTCACTCGCTCGCAGAGGTCGGTGAGGTTTTCGGGGATCGGTTCGGGCGTGTGGGCGAAGACGCCGCTCACATCGCAGTTCATCTCGATAACGTCGCAGCCGAGTTCTCTCAACAGCATCGGCGCGATCGCGCCGCCCGCTGCGTTGACCGCATCGAGCACGACTTTGAATTTGCGCCGCCGAATTGTTTCAATGTCGAGATAGTTGTGCGAGAGCACCGCGTCAATGTGTTTGCGAACCCACGAATCGTCAGGCGTATGTTTGCCGATGTGCTGCCACGAGGCGAAGCTTGCTCTTTTGTTGTCGGCAATTTCCCACACCTCTCGATTCTCTTGTGCATCGAGAAAAAGACCGGACGGCGCGAAGAATTTCAGTCCGTTCCATTGCATGGGGTTGTGGCTTGCCGTGAAGGAGATGCCGCCCGTTGCGCCAAGTTTCTCGGTCGCAAGCGCGACGGTTGGCGTCGGCACGACACCGATTGCGACAACATCAACGCCCGCGGCAAGCAGCGTTGACGATGCAATGTTGGCGACGATCTTGCCGGTGATCCGTCCATCCCGCCCGATGACGACGCGAGGGTTGTGCGGATTGATTCGCTTGCAATACTCGGCAAAGGCGCCAGTGTACTTGACAATGACGTCGGGTGTGAGTGTTTCTCCGACAATGCCGCGAATGCCGGAGATGGAGATCATGAGGGACATGGGGTTGAGTTTATTCAGTATGTTCAGTTCATACCATTGTGTTTGGCAATTTAGAGAAGGGGGTGAAGATAAGCAACGCCGGCGGGAGGAGAAGGCAGCCTCAAGCTGTTCATACTGCCGGTTTGCCTCTCCCGAAGAGCGGCGAGCCGTGGCGAATGCGTGTTGAAACTCGCGGCGATTTTGGTTACGTTTTTGCAACGAACGAAAGGCTCTTGCCATGTTCAATGAGAATGAGCAGCGAGAGTTGTTGGCGATTGCCCGTGAGGCGATCGAGTGTGAACTGAAGCGGGCGCCGCGCCGTCAGCGCCCGCCGGCGTCGGCATCGTTGGCGCAGCATGCCGGCGTGTTCGTCACAATTAAGGTCGGAGGCGAACTCCGCGGCTGTATCGGCTACATCGAATCGGAGAAGCCGCTTGCGGAAGTTGTTGCCGAAGTCGCCGCGAAGGCGGCGACAGAGGATCCGCGATTTCCGCGCTTGACATTAGAAGAATACGAACGCGCCCGGTTGGAGATTTCTGTTCTTTCACCGCTACGGCGCATCGCCAGAGTTGAAGAAATTGAAATCGGCAAGCACGGTGTGGTTGTCTCGTTGGGCGAGCAGAGGGGCTTGTTGCTGCCGCAAGTTTCAGTAGAGCACCGTCTCAATGCTCGCGAGTTTTTTGAAGCGACTGTGCGCAAAGCCGGGATCTCCATCCCGTCGCAACACGGCGTTGAGCCGGAATCCTATGTAGAACTCTTCGTATTTGAGGCAGAGGTGCTGCGCGAGCCACAGCGCGAAGCGAAGAAGGTTGTGCGTCACCCAGCCGTTGCGGGAATGTTCTACCCCGCTGACTCGGAGCAATTGCACCGGCAGATCGCGGCATTGATGAAACTGGTGAGAGCGAAGAAGCCGAGCGGCAGAATTCGTGGGCTTGTTTCGCCGCACGCCGGCTACATGTATTCGGGTTTGACTGCGGCACACGGGTACGCATTGCTGCGCGGTGAGCATTTCGATACGGTTGTTGTGGTCTCACCGAGTCATCGCGAATTTTTCTTGGGTGTGTCGGTCTATCCGGGCGACGCCTACGAGACGCCGCTGGGATGCATCGAAGTGAACGCGCGGCTGCGCGACGCGCTGCTTGCAAGCGCAGAGTTTGTCGTTGCGTCGGAGCGCGGCCATCGCGCCGAACACGCATTGGAAGTGCAGTTGCCGTTCCTGCAAGAGGTGCTTCCGCCGTTCATGCTGGTGCCGCTGGTCATCGGTGATCAGCAGCGGGATATTTGCATCGCGCTGGGCGAAGCGTTAGCACGCGTGTTGAAGGAGGAGAACGCATTGCTCGTTGCGAGCACCGACCTCTCACATTTTTACAACGCAAAGATTGCGGATGCGTTGGATAAGGTGATGATCAATGACGTGCGGGAATTCAATCCCGACCAATTGATGAGGGACTTGGAACGACAGGTCACGGAGGCGTGCGGCGGTGGTCCGGTGGTTGCCGTGATGACTGCACTGAAGCGTCTTGGCGTTGGCAATATCGAGATTCTGCATCATTCGAATTCCGGCGATGTGACCGGCGACCGCAGCAGTGTTGTCGGGTACCTCTCGGCAGTGGCCTACTCGTAAACGTCGTATACTCTCGCGGAGAAAAATTCTTTGAACATCGCAATCGTTGGCGCGGGTAAGGTCGGCACGGCGCTGGGAAAAGTGTTGAGTGAGCAGGGCGAGCGAATTACCTGCGTTGTCTCGCGTACTGCCGCATCGGCGAAGGCGGCGGCGACGTTCGTGAAATGCAACACTGCAGCAACGTCGCTCGACGAAATCCCAACAGCGACTGACATCGTGCTCATCGCTACGCCGCACGAGGCGGTGCGGGAAGTTGCCGTGGGGCTTGCTGCTCTCGGGCATCTGCGATTCCAGAAACTCTCCGTATGCCACGCATCGGGTATGTTGACTGCTGAAGTCTTGTCACCTCTGGAGAAGCAGGGGGCGACGGTCTTCTCGTTTCACCCGCTGCAAACCTTCCCGCGTGAGTTTGCCGTGAAGAAGATAGTCCCGCGCGTCCGCGGGATTTATTACGGCGTGGATGGCGGTGCGCGTGGAATCGCAAAAGCGAAACAGTTGGCGCGCCGCTTGCGCGGGAACGTCATTGTGATTCCCCCCGAGATGCGCGCCTTCTATCACGCGGCGTGCGTCGTTGCGAGTAATCACCTGACGACGATGTTGTGGATTCTCGAACAGATGTTCGCGGCATTGAAGACGAAGGAGAAGGACTTTTATCCCGTGTTCCGCCCGATCATTGAGGCAACGCTGCTCAATGTTGCCGAGAGTTCGCCGACGAAAGCGCTGACAGGACCCATTGCGCGTGGCGGTGTGGAGACCGTTGCCGAGCATTTTGAAGCGCTGCAGCGCTACGCGCCGAACCTGGTGTCGTACTACGGCTCGGTGTCGGCTGAAACGATTCGCTGCGCGGAAGCAAAAGGATCGCTGGATAGGGAAAAGGCGCGGGCGTTGTATAATGTGATTTTTTCCAACATGAGGATGTGAAGAAACCATGAGGAACGGAGAATTGAAATTTGCATTGACCGGGTATCTCGAACGTGCTATGGCGAGCGCCCAATACGATAAACTAGATGCTCGGTCGAAAACCCCAAGAAAAAATTTACCACAGAGAACACAGAGTTAACAGAGAAACTGAGAGAAAAGATATCTTGAAAAATCTACTAAAAAACTTTTCTTTTCTCTCTGTGTTCTCCGCGACCTCTGTGGTTATCTTGTTGGCGGACTCTTCGACCAGACTTCTTAGGAGACAATTCATGTGCGGGGCGGGTTACGAAATGCAAAGGGGTCATTGCATTCGGCCGGTCGCTTACCGAATGCCAGGATGAGCTGCGTTCGACGATGGAAGATTGGATTCTTGTTGGGTTAAGGATGGGTCATCGGCTTCCGGTCATCGGCGGCATTGATCTTAACAAAAGAGTGAAACGTGTCTCGATGGCTTCCGTGTAAGAGGCGAGACTTCGTCAAGAAGTTGAAAGCGCTCGGTTTTGACGG
>CAYUFU010000123.1:0-1812 GCA_964444145.1 uncultured Chitinophagales bacterium | reverse complement strand
GATGTTGCGCGAGGTAGAATTTATCCTCGGACGCAAGATCTCAATTGATGATTGGAGCAGACTATGAAAATTGAGGTGGCCGTTTGAAAGCGCTCATCGCAAGCGGCGGACGCGGCACGCGTCTTCGACCGCTCACACATACGCAGAACAAACACCTCATCCCGATCGCAAACAAGCCGATCCTGTACTACGCGATCGAAGCCGCTGTGGATGCGGGGATTCGCGAAATCGGTATCGTCCACAACGCCGATAGTCGTGAAGTGCCGAACTATATCGGTGACGGCGCGAAATGGGGCGTGCATATCACGTACATTCCGCAACAAACGCCGGGCGGCCTTGCACAGGTGGTCATGCTTGCTGAAGACTTTATTGGTAGCGACAAGTTCATCTTCTATTTGGGCGACAACATGGTTGTCGGCGGAGTGAAGCGCTTCGTGGAGGAGTTTAAGCGAAGCGACTCCAATTGTTTGCTTACACTGTCAAGAGTAAAAGACCCTGAGCGTTTCGGCGTGCCAGAGATTCGCGATGGACGGATTGTTGGTGTAGAAGAGAAACCGAAGAAGCCGAAAAGCAGGTTTGCCGTGGCGGGTATTTATCTCTATGACAACCATATCTTCGAGGCGGTGAAAGCGTTGAAGCCGAGCGCTCGCGGCGAGCTCGAAATCTCCGACGCGCATCAGTACTTGATTGACAAAGGCTACAAGGTCGGCTACACGGAGATTACCGGTTGGTGGAAAGATACAGGCAAGCCCGCCGATTTGCTCGAAGCGAACCGCTTGATTCTCGATTCATTCATGCCGCGCAACGACGGCGAGGTGGACGTCAACTCCGATGTCGCTGGGAAGGTTGTCATCGAGGCGGGCGCCAAGATTGTGAATAGCAAGGTACGCGGTCCCGCAATCATCGGGAAACACTGCATCGTGGAAAACAGCTACATTGGTCCGTTCACATCCATCGGTGATCGAACGGTCGTGAGCAACAGTGAAGTCGAGTACAGCATCGTGCTGCGCGATTGCAAAATTCAGAACATCGGTTTGCGTTTGGAAGGAAGCATCCTCGGCAACGACGTCGAGATCGTCGAGGCGAACGGGAAGCCGCGTGTGCATCGGTTTATGATTGGGGATCAGAGTCGCGTGGAGGTGGCGTGACAATGAAAAATGATTGAATGAAAAAGGAAAAAAGAGTCTCGTTATGAAAACGATATGTCTTACTGTTGCACTGGCATTGCTTCGATCGTTCGCGTGCGCGCAAGAAGAAAGCGGTTCCGACTGGAAAATCATGCCGACCATTAGCGTGACCAAAGTGTTCTCTCTCGGTCATCGCGACGGCTACTACGATATCCAGCCGCTGATGTATCCGCCGATTGGGAGCGTCGGTTTCTCTCCCATCGTCAATGATGTTTCGGCGACCGGTATTTCCTTCAGCGCGCGGTTTCTCCACCAGGACTTCGAGCCGTTTGCATTTACTCTGAGCGCGGGCGCGAATTGGTACCACCGGCGTGAAAGCGATTTGCCGATTCCACTTGGCTCCTATCGCACTCTTATACCGATTGACTCGTTGCGCATGCCTATCATCGTAGACCCGCCCGGACTTCAGAGAGGGTACGCGGGATGGAACGATAACACCCTCATGAGTTTTCCCGTGAGCCTCGGCGCGCAAATTTTGTTTCCGTACGAAAAGATTGACAAGCTGATGTTCTTCGCGGGTGTTGAAGGAAATTTGCATTTCATGTCGGAGCGCGGTTTTACGCGACGACAAGTCGAAGCAGGTTTCTCTGCTGTCGGCGGCATCGCGATCAAGATGTTCGAGTTC
>CAYUFU010000122.1:0-9724 GCA_964444145.1 uncultured Chitinophagales bacterium | reverse complement strand
GACGTTAGGCAAGGCGAGCACAACGACTCTCAGCGAAAACATCATTGAACCCTTTCAGGGTTCACACCACAAGGGTATTTCCAACACCGAGGGCGTTGCCCTCGGCTATGCACATTCGTCCCACTCAGGGACAGCTCCATGTTGGCACCATTGGGCATAACGCCTGGACGAATCCGAAAGTGCCGACGCCGAAGGCGTCAAATACGAATAGGTTGGGGCGAAGCCCCGACAAAGAAGCGCAACGTACCTGTGAACCCTGAAAGGGTTCAATAACATGGTTGCGTAACATCAGTAATCACTAATCACGAATCGCAAACCTCTGCTCTCGATACTTGAACCGTGAACCCTCTTAGGCCAGCGTTTGCACTTCGACCGAAAGCACCGCCGGCAAGTCACGCACAATCGCGTTCCACGAATCTCCGCCATTCGCGGACCCATACACTTGTCCTCCCGTCGTGCCGAAATAGACGCCGCACGGTTTCAATGAATCAACACACATTGCGTCGCGCAACACGTTCACATAGCAGTTTTTCTGTGGCAAGCCTTTTGTCAACGCCTGCCATTTGTTGCCGCCCGTGCGACTGCGATAGACACGCAGCTTGCCGTCGGGGACGAAATGTTCCGAGTCGCTCTTGATGGGAACGACGTAAATTGTATTCGGGTCGTTCGAATTTACATCAACCACAAATCCGAAATCGGTGGGAAGATTGCCGCTCACTTCGTACCAGTTCTCGCCCGCATCGTCGCTGCGCATCACGTCCCAGTGCTTTTGCATGAAGAGCACGTTCGGTCGCGCGGGATGCATTGCGATGCGATGAACGCAATGTCCCACTTCGGCAGTCGGATCGGGAATATAGAGCGAGTGAAGTCCCTTCGTTATCGTGCGCCACGTGTCGCCGCCATCGTCCGAGCGGAACGCGCCCGCGGCGGAAATCGCAACGAAGATTCGTCCGGGATTGTGCGGATCGAGAAGAATCGTGTGAAGGCACAAGCCGCCTGCGCCGGGCGACCATTGCGAACCGGTCGTGTGTTTGCGCAAACCCGAAAGCTCGTGCCAGGTCTTTCCGCCGTCGGTGGAGCGGAAGAGCGCCGCGTCTTCAACTCCTGCATACACGGTGTCGGGATCGTCGAGCGATGGCTCTAGATGCCAGACGCGTTTGAACTCCCACGGATGTGGCGTGCCGTCGTACCATTGGTGCGTGCCCGGAATGCCGTCGTACACGAACTTGTTGCTCTCGCCTTTCGGCATTCCATCCGGCGTGGTCGTCGGCTCGCCCTGCGGCGTGCCCGGCTGGTGCCATGTTGTTCCTCCATCATCCGAACGCTGAATGATTTGACCGAACCAGGAGCTGGACTGAGACACGTAAATGCGGTTCGGGTCGGCGGGCGAGCCTTTCATGTGGTACACCTCCCAACCAGCGAAATGAGGTCCGCTCACGTTCCACTTCTCGCGCTTCGCATTCGACGTGAGAATGAACGCGCCTTTGCGTGTGCCGACGAGGACGCGGACGCCTCCTGATTTGCTTTTCGTTGCGACTCGTTTCGGTTTGGCAGGAGTTTTCGCGCGCAGCTTTCTAGTTGGGCGTTTCTTTTTGGTTTTCATGGCGGTTACCTATTTGTTGTGGAGGGTTTTTTGAAGCAACGTAAAAGTCGGTTGTATTTGGAACTCGGTCAGATTCGCATTGATGAAATGTTGTGTGTACACACGATGTTGTTTTTGGGACGCAGCGGTTTTCACTGCGGCGCTTGTTTCCAGTTGTGTACCGCGCGGTCTAACAGTACGCGCTTCTCTCGGCGCCCTCGTTTACAAACTACTGCCGCCAAACCGCGGGGTAGGACACCTGACACGAGCACCGAAGCAATTCCCGCCGCGTCCCAAAAAAATCTGAACGGATACTGCTTAACGCGCATTCTCAACACGAAGCAGCTGTCACCATGATGCTAACTCGGTGTAGAGTTTTGGCAGACAGTCTGGCATCGGTCAACACTCAAGCAAATGCCAAAGTTCGCACCCGTCGTTCAGTTGCTAAGCTGTTCTGATGGACCTTCAATCGCTCGATCTCATGAATTGTCTCAGCGGTCAAGTAACTTTCGCCGCAGTGTGGACATGATACGATGGGGACGTTCTCAATGACCAAGAGACGTTTCCCTTTGCCGTACGTGCGAGCGACTCGACTTATCTTAGCGCCTTCGTTGCCGCAGATGTCACATTTCATAGTATGGATCAATGGTTGTTGTCATGATAAATACACGGTGATTATCACCAACTTTCCAGTCGGGCTGATTTTGCAGATCAATTCCATCGCATGACCAGAGTAAGTGTTGCCAGCGATGCGGTATTTCCATTCTGCCATAGCCTTGTCTTTTTGACGTTCCGTAATCTCTCCAGTCAGAATACAATGTTCGACATCTACGATCGTCAAGCCATCTGCTTCTTTCTCCTCTTCGGCGTGGAGCGTCATAACATATTGTCGTGTGCGGACACACTCTCGCATCCGCATGAGAATTCTATCGAACACGGCTTCTTCTCCTGCGGACTATTTCTTCGGCAGCGTCTTAACAAACTTCTTCGCCTCCGCAATCCAGTTTTTCAAGTCGGCATCCTTCGTCCAGCCTTCTTCGGAAACCATCAACCAGCCTTTCATCGGCTTGCCAGTAATGTCCATCGGTTTCGCCGAAGGATGCTTAAGCGCGTCCACGAATTGTTCTTCACTCAACCGCACGATGAGATAGTCCTTGTACACGCCGACGAGCATGTTGCCGTTGAGCAAGTGCGCGGTGCCGCCGAACATCTTCTTACTCGTGACGCCTTGCCACTTACCGATGATGTTCTTGATGTGGTCTTCGAGATGTTGGTTGTAGGGCATCCTATTTTTTCACCTTAATGGTTCCGAAGAGTTTTGATTTCGCCATCGTCCGATTATAAGTATAGTAGGTGATGCCGTTCCCTTCAACCACAACCCAGACTTCCTGAGCGCCCGCGGCGAGATACAATGCGACCTTCTCCTCGATTTCATCCTGCGTGTTCGATGGCGAACGAACTTCCACACATACTTCGGGCGCCTGCGCATACGGAGTTGTATAGCCGTGTTTCTTCATGAACTCATCGCTCGCCCAAGCCACATCTGCGACCTTGACGCCATCACGCGTTTGAATCGAACACTCAATTATGACTTCTCCTCCGCGGCGTTTCTGTTTCATGGCATGGGCAACCTGAGCTTGTGCGCTGCCATGCCAGTTCGATGCAGGCGACATGAGTAGCTGACCGTACTTGTTCAATTCAATCTTGAACGGAAGATTTTGCAACAAGGGGTTGTTAATTACTTCAGCCCATTCCATATTCATTCTCCTCAGTGATGTCCTAACCTATGATAGTCTCTTTCCGTTTTCTTTTCAAGGCGCGAACACGTTCATGTTTCCATTAATTCAATTGTCCGCTACTCCAGCATCCACCACTCCTCCGTAAGGAGTCCTTCGGACATCACTCCAACATTCCAGCCTCATTTGCCGCGCTTTCTTCACCTGTTCTACCGCAAGCACAATCACCTCGTTCGTCGCAGGCAATGAAAACTCCGGCTCGATTTCATGATTCGCAGCCGCGGAGATTGCATCCTTGATTGCGAGCCACGTCGAGAGCGCGAGCATGAACGGCGGCTCAGCTACTGCTTTACTCTTGCGAATCGTGTTGGGGTTGGGAACGTTGTGCAAAAGCTGCACGCGGAAATCTTTTGGAATATCTTGCACGGTCGGAATCTTATAGGTATCGGGCGAATGTGTAAGTAACTGTCCTTGCGCGTCCCATTTGATTTCTTCCGTTGTCACCCAGCCGTTGCCCTGGATGTAGCCGCCTTCTATTTGTCCCAAGTCTATTTGTGGATTGAGCGAGTCGCCGACATCGTGCAGAATGTCGGTGCGGAGAATCTCGTGATGTCCCGTGAGCAGATCAACCAACACTTCGGTACACGCCATGCCGAACGCGTAGTAGTGAAACGGTCTACCCCATCCCTTCGCTTTGTCCCACCCGATGTTGGGCGTTTTGTAAAAGCCGGTCGCGCTCAAACTGACTTGCCGCACATTCATCAGCGGCATCGCATCTTCAAACGCGATGCGTCGTTCAGGGTGTTCGCTGTCGAAAATCCAATTGTCTTCAAGGATAATGGAGTGTGGGAGCGTTGGGGTGGTGGAGTGGTTTGGTTGCTCGTTCCAATACTGCGCGAGTGATTCGGCGATGCGGCTCTTCAACTTTTCAGCCGCGTCTTTGACTGCCATGCCGTTCAAATCGGCGCCAGCTGAGGCAGCGGTTGCCGACGTGTTTGGTACTTTGGCGGTGTTCGTTGCATTCACTTTTACTCGATCGAGACTGACACCGAATTCCGCTGCGGCGACTTGCTGCATCTTGGTGTGCAAGCCTTGCCCCATTTCCGTACCGCCGTGGTTGACGAGGATCGTCCCGTCCTTGTAGATGTTGATGAGCGCGCCGGCTTGATTGAGGAACGTTGTCGTGAACGAAATGCCGAACTTGACGGGCGTTAGAGCAATGCCCTTCTTGGCAAATGCATTCTGGGCGTTGAACGCATCAACTGCTGCTCTTCTTCTCCAATAGTCGCACGACGCTACGAGTTGGTCGTGAAGCATGAACAGGCGATTGTTTTCAACCGTCTCGCCGTAATGCGTCAGGTTGCGGTCCGTGAGTCCGTAGAAGTTCTTCAGACGAACGTCGAGCGCATCCTTATGCAAAGAGCGCGCAATGCGGTCAACGATCTGTTCGATCACCGCCATCCCTTGCGGGCCACCGAACCCCCGAAAGGCCGTGTTCGAAGGAAGATTCGTTTTCCAGACACGCGCAAGCACGTGTATGTGTGGAATGAAGTACGCGTTGTCCACATGCAGCATGGCGCGCTCCATAATCGCAAACGACAAATCGGTTGCGCAGCCGCCGTCGCTGTTCAGCTCAATCTTCGCAGCCAGCAAATTACCATCATCATCAAATCCCACTTCATACTTCGACAAGAAGCGGTGACGCTTACCGGTCATTATCATATCGTCATCGCGGAACAAACGAATCTTCACCGGACGACGCGTCGCACGACAGAGAAGTGCAGTCCAACACGCCGTATGATTTGCTTGTGTCTCTTTCCCCCCGAAGGCGCCGCCCATGCGTCGGACTTCGACGACCACATCGTGCTTGCGAATGCCAAGCACCTCGGCAATCAGAGCTTGCGTTTCTGAGGGATGTTGTGTTGATGAGAAGACATTGATTTCATTTCCCTCGCCTGGCACACACAAGCAGACGTGCGATTCCAAGTACCAATGTTCCTGCGCGCCGGTTCGCAATGCTCCCCTGAGAACATGCGGCGCCGACTTCAGTGCATCATCCGCATTACCTCGCTCCATCGTCCGCGGTGGCCCAAGCAAGGAATTCTTCGCCATCGCATCTTCGATCGTGAGAATCGGTTCGAGCACTTCATATTCGACCGTGATGAGGCGTTCCGCTTCACGCGCTTGCTCTTCCGTTTCTGCCGCAATCAAGAACATCGCTTGTCCGACGCACACCACTTCTTGCTCTGCAAGACACGGCTCATCCTTCACTACCGGACCCATTTGATTGCGGCCAGGAATGTCTTTAGAAGAGAGCACTGCGTGAACGCCGTGGACTTTTCGCGCTCGTGACAAGTCAAATGATTTAATCCGAGCATGTGCGTGCGGTGAATACACGACTCGCCCATGAAGCAGTCGGTCGTGGACGAGAATGTCGTCAACATACACGGCTTCACCTGTTACGTGCTTCCTGGCAGATTCGTGTGGGGTGATGCGATCCATGTGGTTTCAATAATCCAAGCGAATCATGTTCGATGCTCGGGGCGGCAAACTGTGTATCCGCGAAACTTCTCGTTACGCTGTTCCGTTGTCACGCGCAGTCTCACTCCAGAACTTCATCAACAAGTTCCTCGCGGCAATTCTTCTGAACTCTGCACTTCCTCGTGCATCGGAAATCGGCGTGAAGTCCTTGTCAATAAGCGGCAGTGCTTCTTCCAGAACATCACGCTCCCATCGTTTCCCTTGCAAGAACGTTTCTGCGGTCGTCGCCTGCTTCACGCGTTCAGCCATTCCGCCGTAGGTCAGCGTCGCGGACCTTATTCGTTTCATCTCATCGAATTCCAATGCGAAGCCTGCACTCACGGTCGAGATATCGAGGTTCTTGCGTTTGGAAACTTTGTACCACCTCACCAGCGTGTTCTGTTTCGGTTTCGGCAAGACGATTTCGACAATCAATTCATCGTTCGCACGAACGGTTTTGCGATAGCCCGTCGTGTACGCGCGTATCGCAACTTCTCTTTTCCCCGAACTATTTTGCAAAACAACCTTCGCGTTGTACGGTATGAGCGCGGAAAGCGTATCGCCGATCGGCGAAGCGGACCCGATATTGCCGCCGAGCGTCGCAAGATTGCGAATTTGCAGCGAGCCGAAGACGTTGAGCATATCGGCAAGCGCAGGAAAGCTGTTTTCGATCTTCGAATGCAGTTCGCTCAACACAACACCCGATCCGATGTGCAGTGCATCGTCGGTTTCGCGTATCGTCTTCAGTTCGTCAACAAAGGAAAGGTCGAGAATCGTCGGCAGCATCTCGTGCTTCTTCGTGACACGCAGAGCAACGTCCGTTGCCCCGCCTATGACGATTGCATCAGGGTACTGATGCTTGAGCGTGAGCGCTTCGAGCAGCGTTCGGGGTTGGAAGTACGTTTGGGTTGTTGTCTTGATGACTGCCGGACTGTGTTCAATCGTGCGAAGCAGTTGAACGATCTGGTGTTCCTGTTGCGACAGCGAGTCCATACCCCAATGGAGGCACGACCGACGCGCTGCTTCGACAATCGGTTGGTAGCCGGTACAGCGACAGAGGTTGCCCGTCAACGCGTCCTCAATGTCGTGGCGTGTCGGTTGGAAATGATTCTTGTACAGCGCGAACAACGACATGATGATGCCGGGCGTGCAATAGCCGCACTGACTTCCTCCCGTCTCGACCATCGCTTGCTGAATAGGATGCAGCGCGTTCGTTGATGCTCCGAGGTTCTCGATGGTCACGAGCTGCTTGCCGTGAATCATCGGGAGGAAAACGAGACACGTGTCAATTGCTTTGTAGCGAATCGCATTGCCGTCACGCTCGCCAAGCGCAACTGTGCATGCGCCACAATCGCCTTCTGCACATCCTTCCTTCACCCCTTTGTGTGTCGGAAGGTTGCGGAGATAGTTGAGCACTGTCGTCGTTGGCGTAACTGCCCTTGAGAAGTTTTCCGTGATGACGCGGTTGTCGAGGATAAAAGAAACCGTCGAACGCATGATGGCTTACGTGAGGCTGTTGAAGGCAAGACTCATGGTAGATTCTATACAAAATCATCGTTATTATCAATCAACAACGTTTCGTCTTCGCCGCACGTCGAATGAGAACCAAGCGTGTATGGCAGTTTGCTTTCGACTGCCTCCAACAAGAAATACCCGTTATGCTCCTCGCCGTAGTCGAGAGCGCCGGCGCCTCGCCCGGCAAAGCCGGGTTCAAGATGGCAATAGCCGCAAACGGTGAGCACTGCGGCACAATCGGCGGCGGCATCATGGAGGCAACTTGGGTGGAGCAGTCGCGCCAATGGCTTCGCAACGGCGATGTTCCACTCACCGTCAGAAAGATTTTTCATTCTCGCGACACGAAACACGAGCAGTCCGGACTCATCTGTTCCGGCTCGCAAACAATACTGACGATACCGCTCGGCAAAGGGGAAACACGTTGGATCGCCGAAATCCTGCGAACGTACGAGCAGAAACAACATGCGCGCGTGAAACTATCGCCGCATGGCATCCTGCTCGAACCACAGCAGTTGTACGATGAGGACGTTGCATTTTCGTTCCGTAGCGAGAACGAGTGGTGCTACAAGGAAAATCTCGGCGTGCTCGACACGGTGTACATCATCGGGAGCGGACACGTTGGGCTTGCGCTGTCCCGCGTGATGGCAACGTTGGATTTTCGCGTCGTGGTGATGGACGACCGCGGCAGCGTAGAAACATTTGCAAAGAACACGTACGCCGATGAAAAAATTCTGGCTTCGTATGACACGCTCGGAGAATACGTGCGCGAAGGGAAACGTTCGTATATTGCTGTCGTCACAACGGCATACAAGAGCGATGAAGCTGCGCTCAAATCCATCATCCACAAACAGGTGAACTACATCGGTTTGATGGGAAGTCGTGCGAAGACGAAACAAATCTTTGATGACTTGAAGAACGAGGGAATGACCGAGGAACAACTGCAACGGATTCATACGCCAATCGGAATTCCAATTGCGAGTCACACTCCCGAAGAAATCGCCGTCAGTATTGCCGCAGAAATTATCAAGGTAAAGAATGGTTCAGTCTGAGTGGCGAGAGATACAGATTGCAGAACGTATCAGGCTCGCAGATTTCACGACACTGAAACTGGGCGGAGACGCGAAATATTTTGTCGAGTGCCAAAGCATCTCTCACATTCACGCGGCAAGCAGATTCGCGCAGCGCAACGGCATTCGCGTTCACGTCTTGGGCGGCGGCAGCAATACGATTTTTCTCGACGAGGGGTTCGATGGACTTGTCATGAAAATCGGATTACGAGGTATACGTCTTGAGCGCGAACAGAATGACGTGCGCCTGAGCGTCGCGGCAGGAGAGGAGTGGGACGCGTTCGTCCGACTCTGCGTCGAGAAGAATCTCGCGGGAGTCGAATGCCTTTCGGGAATTCCTGGTCTCGTCGGCGCGACGCCAATCCAGAACGTTGGCGCGTATGGACAAGAAGTTGCCGAAACAATCACCGAGGTGAAGGCGATTGAACGGGCAACACTCAACGAAGTGCGTTTTTCCAACACTGAGTGTCGCTTCGCGTATCGCCGCAGCCGTTTCAATCATGAGGATGCGAACACGTTCATCATCACCGAGGTGACCTTCCGCTTGCGGGTGGGGGGCGAGCCGCAGATTCGTTATCCCGAGCTCGAACACTATCTCGCATCGAAGGTTGGGATGGCAAAGAGCGCAACACCGCATGAGAAGCTGGAGGCAGTGCGGAACTCCGTGCTCGCACTGCGTAAGAAAAAATCTATGGTGATTGACGCAGCAGACCCCAACGCGCGTTCTGTCGGCTCGTTCTTCAAGAATCCCCTGTTGACGAAAGAAGAATTTCAAGCGCTCGAGCAGAGGTGCCTTGCAAACGGATTGGTTGACGTGATTCCAACTTTTGCCGCAGGGACACAGGTGAAAGTTCCAGCGGCGTGGCTTGTTGAACACGCAGGATTTCACAAAGGATTTCAACAACATGGTGTAGGTGTTTCGACGAACCATTCGCTCGCGCTTATCAATCTCGACGGAACGACGAGCGAGTTGCTTGCACTCGCTGAGAAGATACAAGCAACCGTGTTTGCGAAATTTGGCGTGCGATTGGCGCGCGAGCCTGTGGTAGTGGAATAATGACACGTCTCAGCCGTTTCCTCCCATTCGATTCGAGAACTTAAAGGAGAAACATGAACCCGTCCAAGAAAATTCTACCATTTGTTTTGTTGTTGACATTCGCCGCGTGCGGCGTCGGCGTGCGCACTTCTTCTGACAAAACGGAAATAACAAAACCACAGCCCGTCATGTCTGACGTTGTCGAGTTGACACTCCTCCAGCTCAACGACGTGTACGAGATTGCTCCCATCGAGAACGGCAAGTTCGG
>CAYUFU010000121.1:0-9886 GCA_964444145.1 uncultured Chitinophagales bacterium | reverse complement strand
ATTCATGTCTCAACCAATAAAATTCGGCACCGACGGCTGGCGTGCGGTCATCGGCGATGATTACACGTTTGCTAATCTCGAAAAGGTCGCGCTGGCGACGGCAAAACATTTTGGCAAAGCCATCCCTTCGGGACAAGCGCACAAGAAGGTAAAGAACGGCATAGTCATTGGCTACGATGCGCGATTTATGTCGAGGGAGTTTGCTGAAGTGGTGGCGACGACTATTGCGAACGCGGGCATCAAAGTAAAACTTTCGGACAGCATCGCGACGACGCCCGCGATTTCTCTTTTGACAAAACAAGAAAACGCCGCGGCGGGCATCGTGATTACGGCGAGCCACAATCCATACAAATGGAACGGTTTCAAGATCAAGGGGGAGTTCGGCGGTCCCGCGTTTCCTGAAACGATTGAGAAAGTCGAGAAGGAACTCGCGAAGATAATGAAGCTGAAGAAATTGCCGCCGCAGAAAAAATCGTTCAAGCAGTTGTTGGAGAAGGGGACAATTTCGTACATCAGCATGAAGCAGCGCTATCTCGACGACTTGATGACGAAGCTGAATTTCGACCTCATCAAGAATTCGGGGATGCGGATTCTGTACGACGTGATGCACGGCGCGGGTCAGGGCGTGCTCGATGGCGTGCTTCCGAATGTCGTGCAAATGCGGAACGCGTACAATCCGTCATTCGGCGGAACGAACCCCGAGCCGATTACACAGAACTTGCAAACGCTGATGCAACGCGTGAAGGGCGAAGGATTCCACATCGGCATCGCGACGGATGGCGACGCTGACCGCATTGGCGCGGTGGATGAGTTCGGCAATTTTGTGGACTCGCAGCGCGTGTTCGCGCTGCTGCTGAAATATCTCGTCGAGCAAAAGGGTTTGCGGGGCGAGGTCGTGAAGACATTTTCCGTAACGCAGATGGTGGATAAGCAATGCGCGAAGTATGGCTTGCGCATGCACGAGACTCCAATCGGGTTCAAGTATGTGTGCCGCTTGATGACGCAACGCGACGTTATCATCGGCGGCGAGGAGAGCGGCGGGCTGGGGACGAAGATGCATTTGCCCGAGCGCGACGGCATTTTCCTCGGCTTGTTGTTGTGCGAGATGATGGCGGTGCGGCAGAAGACTCTCAGTATTCTCGTGCAAGAGTTGATGGATGAGTTCGGGCAGCATGAGTTCAAGCGGATTGATTATCACACGAACGAGAAAGAGAAAGCTGCGCTCATGGCGAAGTTCAAGAAAGGGGTGAAGGAGATTGCAGGGTACAAGGTGGTTGATAAGCAGGATATGGACGGCGTGAAGTTTTTCGTCGAGGGCGGCGGTTGGGTGTTGATACGTGCTTCTGGGACTGAGCCGCTGATTCGGTTTTATGCGGAGGCGGAGAGTGCGATGAAGGTTGATGCGTTGTTGGGCGCGGCGATGAAACGTTGAGGGCAGTAGAGGCGGGAAGGCACGGGAGCGGTTTCTCGCGTGATGGGTTTTCGTTGACGTAGCCGCACAAGGGTTGGTTTACGACGAGGACCGGCTTGCGGCGAAGGCGTGCGACTGCTGTTGCCACGAGGGATGACGCGTATTGCGGCATGGCAGCGCGGTGGGGCGAGGCAGAGTGTCTGCAGCCCCAACATGCGCTATGAATGTGCAGGATGCTTTTTGGGGAGCGAGACGGTTTCGGAATACTAGTGCTGCTCTAACTAAATATCTCTACACAACCATGAAGTTTTTTTTCATGTTGGGGCGGCACTGTGCCCCTCGTTTGTAGAAAAAGATAGCTGGAGGGGCACTGAGTAGCGCAGTGAATTTGTTCGCGGTGCGATTGTTCGGTCGTTCCGTTTCTTCAGACTTGGGTGGACAATGCAGTTAGAAAGTTTTTATCAAATCATGCCCGATGGAACGGTGAAGCAGGTGAATCCGTTCACGGGCGCGGAGGTGTGGTCGGTTGCGGGCCGGCGGAATAAGCCGATCACGAATGAGTCGGTGCGCGAAGCCAAGCCGCTTGAAGTGCACTCGCCGGAGGATTATTGCGCATTTTGCGAGGCACGTTATTTCGAAACGGCGCCGGAGAAAGCGCGTATGGTGCGCCATGCGGACGGGAGGTGGGAGCGCTTCACGATGCTTCCGCCCGATAGGTATTCCGAAACGACGGCGGAGTTTCGTCGTATCGGGAATTTGTTCGAGATTGTGACGCTCGATTATTGGCGGAAGAATTATGCGTACAAGCTGCCGCAGGCGCAGCAGCGCTGGAAAGAGGAGTATATTGCCAACCCGATCGGGATGAAGCATGTGAACGACATCATCACGTATAAGCTGAAGCGCGAGGGGCGCACGGATGAGCAGATCGAGGCGACGCCGTTCAACGAGCGGCTCGCGATGGCGGACGCGATGTTCGGCGGCACACATGAAATGATTATCGCACGGCGTCATTACAAACCGAACGCAGCGCTCGATACGGATTTGTTTTCGTCGGGGGAGATGTCGCTGGAGGAGCATTACCACTATTTCAAGCTGACGATTGATGCTATGCTCGATATGACGACGTCGAACAAGTATGTGCGGTATGTAAGCGTGTTTCAGAACTGGCTGCGGCCTGCGGGCGCTTCGTTCGACCATTTGCATAAGCAGCTGGTCGCGCTGGACGATTGGGGGGCGTCGATTCTGAAGCAGACGAGGATGATTCGCGAAGATCCGAATGTGTACAATTATTTCGGCGCGAATTTCGCCGCGCAGAAAAATCTCGTCTTTGCGGAGAACGATTTTGCCATCGCGTTTGCGGGCATCGGACACCGTTTTCCGACAATCGAAATCTACTCGAAAGCGCAGAGCGGGAGGCCGCATGAGCATACCGATGAGGAGATTCGCGGCGTCAGTAATCTTGTGCATGCCATCCATGCGGCGATGGGGAGTGGTATTTCGTGCAACGAGGAGTGGTACTATACGCCGTTCGATGCGGTGTATAATATGCCGTGGCATGTGCTGATCAAGTGGCGCGTTATCGTGCCGGCGGGCTTCGAGGGCGGGACGGGGATTTACATCAACCCGATGACGCCGATCGAGGTGCGCGACAAGATGGTGCCGCGCTTGTATAAGCTGCGCGAGGACGGGAAGATTGGGACGATTCGGATTGCGGAAGAGTGTCGCGTGGACCCCAATCCGTTGAAATACTATTTGCGGTGACAGCACCCGTTGCGCAGCGATGCCCCGCGTTACGTGCTCTCCGCTCTCTTTTTGGGATCGGGTCCGTATTCATTCTCGCCGTACTGCCCCTCGCCAAAGAGCATCACCAATCCGTAGAATGGGATAAGTTGGTACCACGCGCTGTTCCCTCGATCATGACAGCGCTTGGCTCCTTGTGCCCACATGAATCCAATAAGGGGGAAATAGAGAATGTACACCTCCTGTCCGAACCGGGTCGCGGCAAGCATCTCGATCACGAGCGTGTAGATGAACTGAATGATCAGGCTCAAGCCAAATTCTAACCGACGAATTCTTCCCTTGAGCGAGAACGGCGCGGCGAATAAATGCTGGGGCATGGCTAAACCTCGGAGTTGTTATAAGTACATCTTAGTCGCCTTGCGCGACAAAACGTTTCACGCAAGCATGATGGATCCTGGCAGTAGGCAATGATTTCTGCGGTTAACCTATCTCTGCAATACGGCGGCAAAACTCTTTTCCACGAGATCTCGTTTCGCATTGGTGCGCATGATCGCATCGGGCTTGTAGGGTCGAACGGCGCGGGGAAAACGACGCTCTTGAAAATTCTTCTTGGCGAAGCATCGCCCGATACGGGCGAAGTGGCGAAGGCAAAGTTCGTGACTGTCGGCTATTTGCCGCAGGAGGGAATGCATGTGGAAGGGCGGACGCTCTACAATGAAGTGGAGACGGCGTTCGGCGATGTGTTGGAGGCGCAACGGCGACTTGAGGAAGTTCATCAGCGCATGGCGGAGGTGACCGACCACGGCAGTGAAGAGTTTGCTGAACTGCTCGAACTCTACGGGGAATTGCAGCACAAGCTCGAAGACAGCGACGCGTTTCGTATGAAGGCGAAGATCGAAAAGGTGTTGCTCGGTCTGGGCTTTTCGGTCAAGGATATGGAACGGCTGACGGATGAGTTCAGCGGGGGATGGCAGATGCGCATCGCCCTTGCCAAGCTTCTCCTCATTCAACCCTCGCTGCTCTTACTCGACGAGCCTACGAACCATCTCGATCTCGACTCATTGCAGTGGCTTGAAGAATATCTGCGAGCGTATGAAGGCGCAGTGATGATTGTTTCGCACGACCGCCGCTTTCTCGACAACATGACGACGAAGACGTACGAGTTGAGTCTCGGCAAACTGACAGAGTACGCCGGCAACTTCAGTTTCTATGTCGTGGAAAAAGAAGAACGCAAGCAGCTCACACTCGCCGCATTCAACAATCAGCAGCAGCAGATCAAACAAACAGAGAGGTTCATCGAGCGTTTCCGCTACAAGGCAACGAAGGCACGGCAAGTGCAGAGTCGAGTCAAGATGCTCGAGAAGATGGAGTTGATCGAGCTTGAAGACGAGGAGAGCGGCATTCACTTCAACTTCCCTCCTGCGCCGTTGAGCGGGCGCGTGGTGATGGAGTTGAAGGGTCTTCACAAAAGCTACGGCGACAAACGCATTTTCAACGGACTCGATTTCGCTATTGATCGTGGCGACCGTATTGCGTTCGTTGGGGTGAACGGTGCAGGCAAATCAACGCTCGCGAAGATTATCGCAGGGGTCGAGCCGTTCGAGCGCGGCGAGCGGAAGGTCGGGCACAACGTGATCGTCTCGTACTTCGCCCAGCATCAAGCCGACGAGTTGAATCCGAAGCTCGATGTTCTGGAAACCGTTGACCAAATCGCCGTCGGCGAAATTCGCAAGCGGCTCCGCACGCTGCTCGGCAGTTTTCTTTTCAGCGGCGACGATGTGTTCAAGAAGGTGAGTGTGCTTTCGGGAGGGGAGAAGAGCCGCCTCGCGCTTGCGAAGATGCTGCTGCAGCCTTCCAATCTCATCATCATGGACGAGCCGACAAACCATCTCGACATGCGCTCGAAGGGTGTTATGCAGCAGGCCCTGCAGAATTTCGAAGGAAGCTACGTTATCGTCTCGCACGACCGCGACTTCCTCGATCCGCTAGTGAACAAAGTTGTTGAGTTCAGCAAGGGTCACATCAAAACATATCTCGGTAACGTGAGCGAATACATTTACACGAAGCAGAGAGAGCAAACGCAGCTTACTGCTTCTCCGTTGCCTCAGAACAAACACACTGAAGCGACATCAATACAACACAGCGACAAAGAACGTAAACGCATCGAAGCGGAACAGCGGAACAAACGATACAAGGCAACGAAGCCGATTCAAGACAAGATTGACAAACTCGAAAAGCAAATCGTAGCAAAAGAAAAACAGAAAACCGACATCGAAGAGCTGATGGGTCATCCCGATTTCTACAAAGACGGCGAGAAGGTGAAAGAAGTGACAGCGCAGTACAAATCTTTTGAAAGCGAGTTGAACGATTTGTATTTCACGTGGGGCGAACTGACGAAGGAGCTGGAGCATGTGTCGGCAGAGTTCAACAATGAATAGCTCGCTTGCTCGATGCAGTGCGCTCTTCGCACCCCAATGACCCCCCTGCAACGTAATACCGAACTCACCCTTCACCTCGACTCTTTCGCCTTCGAAGGCAAATCCATTGCGCGACATGACGGCTTGGTTGTGTTCGTTCACGGCGGCGTGCCTGGGGATGACGTGCGCGTGCGGCTGACGAAAATCAAAAAGCAATTTCTTGAAGCGGAAGTTGTCGAGGTTCTCAACACCTCTCCGCTCCGAGTCGAACCGCGCTGCACCTTCTTCGGCACGTGCGGCGGATGCAAGTGGCAGCACGTTGCGTATCAAGCCCAGCTCGATTTCAAACGCCAGCATGTTGTTGATGCGCTCGAACGCATCGGCGGCTTCGAAAACGTTGTCGTGAATCCGACCCTCGGCGCGGAGGAAATTTATTTCTATCGCAACAAGATGGAGTTTTCGTTTGGGGAGAAGTGGTTGACTCGGGAGGAGATGGCGGAGCGGAAGTCGGAGGGCGGAGCTCAGAAGTCAGAAGTCAGAGGTCAGAGGTCAGAAGTCAGAACCCTGAACCCTGAACCTCGAACCTTGAACCCTGAACCCCGAACCGAGCGCGAGGCATTCGCGCTGGGTATGCACATCCCGCAGCGGTTCGATAAAGTTCTCGACGTGGATGAATGTCATCTCCAATCCGAAGTCAGTAATCGGATTGTGAATCTCGTCAGGCAGTTTTGCTTCGAACGAAATCTTTCCATCTATTCGACGCGAACCCATACGGGGTATCTTCGCAACCTCGTCATTCGTCAAAGCGCGCACACGAATGAACTGATGGTCAATGTGGTAACGGCAGATGACAATCCTGACTTACTCTCCGCTCTAAGCTCTACGCTCTTGGCTCACGCTTCGAGCATTACAACAATCGTCAACAACATCACGCAGCGGAAGTCGCAGGTTGCGATCGGCGAGTACGAAAGAGTGTATCATGGTTCAGGCTTCATCACGGAGAGAATCGGCAAGCGAACGTATCGCGTGTCTGCAAATGCGTTCTTTCAAACGAACACGAGGCAAGCGGAGCGGTTATACGACGTTGCAAAGCGGATGGCGGAGTTGAAGCCCGAGGATGTTGTGTTTGATTTGTATTCGGGAACGGGAACGATTGCGCTGCATGTTGCCGACGATGTGAAAGCAGTTGTCGGTGTTGAGAGCGTCGCAGCCGCCGTTGAAGACGCGAAGATGAATGCGGCGTCGAACAACGTGCGGAATTGCACATTCCTGCTCGGCGATTTGAGAGAGAGACTGACGAACGACAGAGCGTGGCTCGCGCAGCATGGGAAGCCGGACGTGGTGATTCTTGATCCGCCTCGTGCGGGTATGCACGAGAAGGTGGTGCAGGAAGTGGTAGCGCTGCAGCCCGAGCGGATCGTCTATGTGAGTTGCAATCCGACGACGCAGGCAAGGGATGTGAAATTGATGAGCGGCGATTATCGCATGGTGGAGGTGCAGCCTGTTGACATGTTTCCGCATACGTTTCATATCGAGAATGTTGTGAGCCTGCGACGCGTTACGGGCACGAGCGGAGGAGGCGGCTGAGGTTTCCACGACGTAGACTGTGTTGCTGCGGCGCAGGAACCTGGTGGGACGCTGTAGCCCGTCTGAAGCCCCAAAGGAATCATGTCGGCATCATTGGTTGATTTTCTTTTGGGGGAAGACTATCTTGAGTCACGACTCAGGACTACTCTTGGAACGGATGCGCTTCTTCTCGACGATTCTGCTGACGACATTCGTCCTCACGCTCTGCCTTGGAGGAACTTCATCAAAGGTGATTCGCGCGCAGCGCGTTGCTGCGCCGCCTGTTGTTGATGGTTTGCTGCATGACGCGCAATGGCACGCCGCGCAACCCGCTTCCGACTTCATGCAGTTTTCACCGGAGGAAGGTGCCGCCCCAACTGAAAGCACGGCGGTGCGAATTCTCTACGACAACGATGCGCTGTACATCGGGGTGATTTGTTACGACAAGGGTGTGCTCGGTATCGTTTCGCAACTGACGCGGCGTGACCGTACCTCCGAAGCCGACCGCTTCACTGTGCAGCTCGACACCTACCACGATCATCAATCGGCATTTGTGTTTACGACGAATGCTGCAGGTGTGCAGAGCGACGGTGTGTTGTCGCAGAGCGGGAATGTGTACGATCTGAACTACGATGCCGTTTGGCGCGTGGAAACGGCGCGCCACCGCGAGGGCTGGTCGGCAGAATTCAAAATTCCGTTCAGCGCGATTCGGTTCACTGCGCAGGCAAGCGGTGTGTATGAATGGGGTGTCAACTTTAGGCGCTACATCAGTCGGAAGCAGGAAACTGATGAGTGGGTGATGGTGCCGAGCACCGAGGGTCTTTTGATTGACAAGTGGGGGCACGTTGTAGGCATCAAGAGTATCTCGTCTCCGCTTAACCTGAGTGTGATTCCGTATATTTCGGCCGGCGCGACGTTCGAAACCGCGTCGCCCACACGTCCGTATCAGTCCGAACGTTCGGCAAGTGCGGGGCTCGACATCAAGTACGGCATAAGCCCCAACATTACGCTCGATGCGGCGTTCAATCCCGACTTCGGTCAGGTGGAGGTTGATCAGGCGATTCTCAATCTGACGGTGTTTGAAACATTTTATCCTGAGAAGCGGCCGTTCTTTATCGAAGGTGCGTCGGTTTTCGAATTCGGCGCGACGGCAGACGATTTGCCGCTGCGGTTATTTTTTTCGCGCCGCATTGGTCAGCGTCCCGGTGGTAGTTTCTTCGTGAGCGCGCCGCCGGGAGGGAGAATCGAGAAGAATCCTCTGACCACGACGATTCTCGGCGCGGCGAAAGTTACGGGACGAACCGAGAGCGGACTTTCGCTCGGGCTTCTTGCGAGCGTCACCGACGAAGAGCAGGCGATACTCGACAGTTTCGGGATCAAGACAAAACTCGTCACCGAACCGACGGCGTCGTACAACGCGCTTCGGCTGAAGCAGGAGTTCGGCGACAACTCGTGGCTTGGGATGATGGCGACGCTTGCTGGACGCGATCGCCTCCAGCCTGCGTTCAGCGGCGGTATTGATTGGAATGTTCGGCTGGATGCCGGCACCTACGCGCTCGACGGTTATGTTGCAGGTGTACACTCCTCTGCCGAGCACTCGAATCCCGAAGGGGGGGCGGGGAAACTGCTGTTTGCACGCATCACGGCTGATCATTGGTTCTACAGCCTGTCATACAATTTCTTCAGTGCGCATTTCGATAACAACGACCTTGGGTTTTTCAACGAGGCGCGCTACCATGGCGGGTACGTGCAGCTCATGTACAAAGAGCCGAATGCCGAGGGCGCGCTGCATCGCTGGTCGGCATCGGCGGCAGTGGAGGGACGATGGAATTGGGATCGGGTGCGAACGCTCGCGGCCGGTGTCGCTTCGCTTACCGTTGCGTGGTCGAACTTTTGGCAATCATCGTTCGAGTTCGTCGTCAACGACCATGCCTATGACGATGCGGAGGTCGGGATCAACGGATTGTATCTTCGTCCGGTGAACTACGCTCTCTCGCTAACCACGAACACCGCGACGCAAAAGCCCGTGAGCCTTTCCTTCGGCTTGCGATACATGTTCGACGAGCTTCGCAAGAAAGGGACACGGCTGGAGCTGAGCACGACGATCCGTCCAACAGCGTGGGCTGAGCTGACGCCCTCGTTCGTTGTCGAACGAACAACGAACGAGCAAACGGGCGTGTTTGATTTTGCGAGCGGGCTGATCGCAACTGATACGCTCGGCTACAGTCTCATCGCGGATCGCGACGTAGCGAACGTGGAGATCGCCCTGCGCGGCATTGTCACATTTACGCGCGAGCTTTCGTTGCAATTTTACACGCAAGTATTGCAGCCGCGCGGGCGTTACGATAGCTTCCGCTCTCTTGTCGGTGAGCGACTCATCCCGTACCCGCAACAGCAGTACGACTTCAACCAGGCGAATTTCATCGCCAATGTCTTGCTGCGCTGGGAGTTCCTCCCCGGCAGCACTGCGTTTCTCGTCTGGACGCAATCGCGTAACGAGCTGAGTGGCGCGTACGATGTTGGCTTCGGGACGCGGTTTCGCGAGACGTTCAAGCTGCCGCATGATGATGCGGTGTTGTTGAAAGTGAGTTACGGATGGAATCTGTGAAACCCCGAACGCCGTCTCCTTATCGCATGAATCCCGCCACCTGATTGCCTTCGCGGACGAAGTTTCGTATTATGGAATCCCGAATTCTTCGGGGCGTAGCGCAGCCCGGTTAGCGCGCCTGCCTTGGGCGCAGGAGGTCGCGAG
>CAYUFU010000120.1:3585-10592 GCA_964444145.1 uncultured Chitinophagales bacterium | reverse complement strand
TGTCCCTGAAAGGGACGAATGTGCATAGCCGAGGGCAACGCCCTCGGTGTTGGAATAACCTTTTGGTGTGAACGCTGTCCCGAAGGGATGCCCTTGGCAAAAGGGCTCAATGATTTTTTCGCTGAGAGTCGTTGTGCTCGCCTTGCGTAACGTCAGTTAATGAGCAACTTTCTGCCCGCTTTGCGAACATAGTGCTTTGCATATTGCGGGGCATCAATCTGAGCAAGCAGTCTGGGATCGTCAATTGGTTGGTTTGCTGCTACCTCCAACGGCACAACGCCTGCCCAAATTGGGAGTGTGTAATCTTCTTCGTCATCGTTCGGCGGACCTGTTCTCACTTTTGCAGATGCCGATTCAATCGTCATAGCTATGACGGTGGTTGCGTCCAACTCTTTCCTGGTTGGCTTGCGTGCGTCGTTCCATCTGCCCCGGGCTACGTGTTCCGTCAGCGCTTCGAGCGCACGCAGTTTCTCCGCATCTCGCTCGAGCATTCGCCCCTTGCCGAAGAGCACCGCCGAGCGATAGTTCATCGAAGAATGAAACACCGAGCGTGCAAGCACGAGTCCATCAACAAGTGTGACTGTCACGCATAGAGGATTCCCTTCGGCGCCGTGCGTCAGCATTCTGTTTGCAACCGCGCCGTGTAGGATGATTTCATCGTCAAGCCGTGCGTGAATCGTTGGAATGACGTACGGCTGACCATCGGCAACGAACCCAACGTGACAAATCAATGCTTCGTCAACGATGCTGAAGATTGTTTCCTTGTCGTACGCGCCACGGTTGGGGTAGCGGCGGAGTTTGTTTGTTTCAGTAATTGGAAAGTTCATTTCACATTATTGGTACGTTATGAAGTTCAGAAGGTTGACTAATTCTATGCCTCATATTACAGGTCGCTCCTGACGAAGCGCCTATCGTCCCTTCAATTTGTCCTTCCATCCTGTCACACCCTTCAAGAAATCATACCAGAACGGCGCGCCCAAGGTGACGAGCAGTGTTGTCGCAAACCAGCCGAGGAGCGTCGAAACGTAGTTCCAAAACGTAAAGCTGTCTTTCATGGCTGCGACGCGCGAATTGCTCCAGCGAAGGATTTGAAATGCCTGCTCATCTAACAGCGACTGCACTTGAGCCGCTTTCTGTTTCATGATTTCGATTCGGACGGAGTCTGAAACAATGGCGTTTGTGTCGGACGGTTGTGAGTATTGGCGCACCAAATCCTCTTGTGAGCTTGCAAGGAACTGCTGGCTGAGCGCAACGCCTGATGCGCGCAGGGTCTTGCTTCGCGCGAATTCCTTGTAAATATCGAAAAGGTTTGCATTCAACGCCACGACAACCGCTGCGCCGATGAAGAACGCCCAGGGCTTCATGCGCCGTCCGTAATGCTCCTGAAACGCCTGCTTGCCGATATCGAACCAACGATCAATCTCGTTCATGATCTTGTCGCGTTGCTCCGCTGGAAGTTTTTCAATGGATGGAAGCCCTTCCGCAATCTCTTTGAATTTTTTCACGTCGAGCGATTCGACGAGATGTAAGTCGCGAAAGCCGAAGGTGTTCAGTTTCGATTCGAGTTCATTGACAACTCCCTCAGCAAAACTCCCGGCATTCTGAGCAAGAGTCTTGAAGCTCGTCCAATTCACTGCGAAGCTTTTCTGGAGTGGAGTCGGTGTCGTGGGGGCGTTCGGGTCGAGCTTTTTGAATTGTGCGAGCAGCACCGCGCGCATGTAGGTGGATTTGAGATCGAAGAACTGCTTGAGGATTTGCTGAATGGCTTGCACGACGAGACTCAAGCCGAGTATAATTGCCGCTGTGGCGAGGATGGCATCGAGCGTTTCGAACATGACTCACACTCCTTTCATGTATCACGATGGATGAGGAACACCAACACGCGCACCGAGCGCAGATGATGGTTTTTGTGTTGGTCCGCTCCTTAAAGTGGCTCTGTGAGAAGGACACAAGGTGTCTCAGTGTGAAGCCATGAGTTTGAGGTCTCATTCTCGAAGAAAACGATGTACCAGCCCACGGCTTGAGCGCCTGTTTGAAAACGCCTTCGACATGTAGAGCGGTTCTCCCGCCTACGCTACGCTTCGGCGGACAAGCCAGAATCGTTCGATTGCGCGAGCCAGAGCGACAGAGGAGTGTCGCTCTACATGATTTTCACAATCCGTTTTTCAAAGCATTTGTGGTGCTTCGGTCATAGCGTGAGCACCCCAAAAATCCACGACCCAAATATCACCAGAATCCCAATCGTAAACAACCAACCGAGGATGTCGAGAATGAAACCGGCTTTGATCATGTCGTTCACGGCGATGTATCTCGTGCCGTACACTATTGCGTTTGGCGGAGTGGCGACCGGAAGCATGAACGCCATCGAGGAGGCAAGCGCGGCAGCGATGGTGAGCGCAACCGGATCTTCTCCCGTTGCCTGCGCTATGGAAATGACGGTGGGTGCCATCATCGCAATTACCGCGGAGTTCGTCGCAATCTCGGTGAGGAAATCAATGAAGAACACGAGCGCAAACATCATCAGGAGGGTCGAGGGTGCTCCGAACATGCCGATGAACGACGATGCAAGCCACGATGCGAATCCCGTCTTGAACATTGCATCCGAGAGCGCGATACCGCCGCCCACAATGGCGAGCGCGCCCCATTCGACGTAGCGAAAATCCTTCCAGTGCAACAGAAAGGTTTTTGTTTTCCACTCTACAGGAATGAGAAACAACAGTGTTCCCGCGACGAGTCCCGTCGTGTATTCGTCGAGCCATCGAATGTGGGGGAGCAGAGAGGCGGGAAGAAGTTGTTCGCGAAAAGGCAACACGATCCAGAGCACGACGGCAAGCAGGAAGACGGTAATCGTTCCGAGTTCGCCGCGCGACATTGCACCGAGAGCGCGAAATTCACCGAGCAGGCGTTGCTTCCCTCCCTCAAACGAGGAGAATTCGGGAGGAAAGGTTTTGAGCAGGACGAACCATGCAACAGGAACGAACAGGACAACGTACGGCACGCCGAACTTCATCCAGTCGAGAAACGTGATGCGGTGATAGGTGGGGTCGTTCGCGAGTGCGTTGTTCAGGATGCCGATAGCAATGCCGTTGGGGGGCGTGCCGATGAGTGTGCCCATGCCGCCGATGGATGCTGCCCACGCGATGCCGAGCATCAGCGCTTTGCCGTAATGCGATTCACCGGGTGTTGCGCCGATGTACGAAAGAATGCCCAGACTCAGCGGCAACATCATTGCACAGGTCGCGGTGTTGGAAATCCACATCGAGAGGAAAGCCGTTATTGCCATCATCCCGAGGAGTGTTGCGCGGGCGCTTTCCGCAAGCTGTCCGCGGGTCAGTATCCAGAGCGTGAGGCGGCGGTCGAGACGCCAGCTGCGCAACGCGCCTGCAAGCAGAAAACCGCCGAAGAAGAGCAGCACCACCGGGCTGAAATAATTTTTCGCGACGCTGATCAAAGAGAACTCGACGGTTTCGTTCTTGTGGAGTCCCACAAGCTGAAGAAGTGGGAGCACGATGAGAGGCAGCAGTGCGGTGTAGGAAAGCCGAATCGCTTCGGTGACCCACCAGATAACCATCAGTGCCATCAGCGCAGCAATGGTCTGCATCGAGCGGGCAAGACTTTCGGCACCGACGGGTATGCCACGTGGGGATTGTTCCGCGAGAAAGCGCTGCGCGGCATCATGAAATGTTTGAAACGGCGGAAGAACCGCGAGAGCAAGAAACAGAGTCGCGCCTATGATTAAGCCGATAGTCTTGGAGCTCATCGTTTCTCATTCATGACGGCGTCCAGCACCCGCTGATTCTGCAACGCGCTAAGTGCGGAAAGGACCGGTTCACGGTTGTTGATGATGCAATCAGAGAAATGGTTCACTTCGTCAGCGTAGAGGTCGGGCACAGCGAATTGTTCAACCATTGCATCCGGGGGGCGCTTCTCACTGCGCGGCTCGATTGTAAGCACCGCCGGCGCTGCGCTGATCGTGAAATCAAGTGCCGAGATGCGCGCTTCGGTGCCGAGAATTTCCACGTAACTCTGCCGAAGCGGAGTGTCATACGATGTGAAAATCGTTGCGGGGATGCCTTGGGAGAGTCGGAGGAGAAGTTGTGAGGAGGACTCAGTTCTCTCGAGGGTCGGTTTGGGCGTCAGTTCCTGATGCACTGAAACCACTTCATCGTCAAGAATGAAACGCAGCGTGTCGAGACAATGAACCCCGATGTCGAACGTCGGGCCGCCCCCGGCGATTCTTCTATCGAGAAGCCAGGAACGCGTGCTCAGCCGTCCATCATAAATGAAATTCGCTTCTGCATGAATGATCTTTCCGATAGCGCCCGAGTGGACAAGTTCTTTCATTCTCACAATGAGAGGCGAGAGGCGCAGCATGTGCCCAACCATCAACTTCACGTTGTTCCTCTGGCAGGCATCAATCATTCGCTCACACTCGACCACATTCATCGCCATCGGTTTTTCGCAAAGAACATGTTTGCGTGCTTCGGCGGCAAGGAGTGTTTCTTCGCAATGAAATGAATTCGGAGAGGTGATGAAAACGGCGTCAACGTCGGGATGCGCAACAAGTTCGCTGACGCTGTCAAAGGCGAATGGAACACGAAGAGTAGCGGCGACGGTTTGCGCTTTGGCGAGCGAGCGGTTGTGAATTGCAACAAGTGTGGAGTTATGAGAGCGTTGGATAGCGGGGGCGATTGCCTTCTCGGCGAAGCGCCCGAAGCCGGTGATGGCGTAACGAATCATACCCTTCCTCAAGAACCGTTTCGCTCAAAACACAGCATCTCTTCCTCGATTGCTTTCACTTGCTGACCGCCTCGAACATGCGCTTGATGGGGTCAACGATCTTCAACTCTAATCCGGCTGTGGACTTTGCAGCACTATCAAGAATTTCTTTGAAACGCATTTTCTCTTGCGGGGAAAGGGGCGGTGTTTTGTTCTCCTGGCGCAGCACCTCAATAGGGTCGCTCGCCTGCCGGACGGGCAGGTACACTCGCAGCCCGATCTCCGCAACATCTGAGAGATTCTTCGACAGCGGCTCGATTTCCTGCAACAATACCGATTGGTGAAGTATGGGTTGAAGCTTCGCATGGTTGCTTGCCCAGAGGAGCAGCCACTCACGCTTGTGCTCCACGCTCATGGTCATGAATTCTCGTGCAACATTGCTCTCAGGCCGTACTGCATCCACCAATCTATTGAGCGGAGTGAACTGCGTGTACATCCGCGTTCGTCCTCGTTCGTAATTCTTCACAGGCTCCAGCACATCTGCAAGCACTTTGAGCGGCTCGATGGCATTGTTGCCTGCAAGCCGTTCGAGCATCTGCGTGTAACTTGTTCGATGCGTGAGTCCGACAAGCTCAAGATGCCTGCTGACGACTGCGAGCCGACGGTACATGTCGGTACTATCTCTTGCTGATGAGCGCGACCAAAGGCGCTCGGCAATTGCGGCAGTGCGGGGCCAAATGCGCGAGTCAACATTTTCAGGTGAAACATACTCCGCCCACATACAAGCTTCGCCGCCGAGGATCCTCTTCTGCGCGTCGTCGTCCAGATCGGCAATCGTGGTGTCAATCGGGTCAACGGCGTAGTGAAACGCTGCGGACTTGATGTGATCGAGATAGTAACCGTGGGAGAGAATTCCTGCGTAGCCCTGTTGAGCGCCTTCGGCAAGCGACCTATGTCCACGCCACGATTGGATGACGATGTTCTTCGGTAGCGTGGGATGGAAGATTTCATCCCAGCCGATCATCTTCTTACCGTGTCGTTGCAGGATGCTAAGAAGGCGGCGGTTGAAATATGCTTGCAGCGCGTGGTTATCCTTCAGGTTATGTTTTCCCCTGAACAAGATTATCTCGGCGTTTGCGCTCCACTGGTTGCCATTCACCTCATCGCCGCCGATGTGAAAGTACTCGTCGGGAAAGAGCCGCGCCATCTCACCGATGAACTCGTCGAGAAATTTGTATGTGTGTTCCTTCGTCGGGTCCATCGTCGGATCGAAGATGCCCCACCTGCGTTCGATTTGATATGGACCCGGAGCGCTTGCAAGCTCAGGATAACCGACGAACCATGCGGTTGCATGACCGGGCATATCGAACTCAGGCACAATGCGGATCCCGCGCTCGGCCGCGTACGCGATCACCTCTTTGATCTGCTCCTGCGTGTAGTAATTTCCGTCTGAACCAAGCTCGTGCAGTTTCGGAAACTTCTTACTTTCGACGCGAAAGCCTTGATCCTCCGAGAGATGCCAATGCAGCACATTCATCTTTACCGCCGCCATTCCGTCGAGATTACGCTTGACGACTTCGACGGGCATCCAATGGCGGCATGCATCGAGGAGAAGTCCGCGCCACGGGAAGCGCGGCTGGTCCTGAATCGTCAAGGCTGGAATGTGAAATCCCTCGCCACCCAGTTCGATGAGCTGCAAAAACGTCTCGAGGCCGCGCAGCACGCCGAAGCGTGTTGCGGCGTTCAGTACTGCAACGCGTGATCCGACTTCGAGTGTGTAGGATTCGTTCTCGACGGCTGAGGGGATCGTTCTCGACTTCCCCTGACAAATGATATTGAGCGTCGCTGGATTGTCGGTGGCAACTGTTGTGCGAAGTGACTGAATGCCGGTGAGTGCAATGAGACGCTTCAACAAACGATGGACAGCCGGCTTGAGCATGGCATCGCCGCCATCGGCGAGCGAGACGACGAAACTTGAATCCACGATGAGCGAGCCCGGAGATTTCGTGATTTGATAAGGAAGAGGCATGAGGCGCTGTGCGCGTCCGTTCAACGAACACAGCACCGCTATCACCGCGGCTGCAAGAAATCGCTTCATCGGAGAACGCCTACTGTGCTCTCCCTTGCTTGGCTCACGTGCACGTCATCGCCGACATGAAGCACCCCGACATCAAGAGGAAGAAGGTTTTGTCCAAAGTAGATGTTGTTGTTCCGTTTGCGATATGTCGAGAGCGTGAGGAGCGGCTCGACATCGCGTACGCCCGTGCGTTGATCGGTCGTGGGAATAA
>CAYUFU010000120.1:0-3485 GCA_964444145.1 uncultured Chitinophagales bacterium | reverse complement strand
GTGAGGAGCGGCTCGACATCGCGTACGCCCGTGCGTTGATCGGTCGTGGGAATAACACACCGCGCACACGGCTTGGCGACACATAAGCGAATCTTTCCGACGGTGATTTCCTTCCACGTATCTTCTGCATACGCGGAGCATCCTTTCACAACTATATTGGGGCGGAAGCGATTCATCGGCACCGGCTTGACGAGGCGTGAGTTGAGATCTGCAAGGGATGCCTCGGAGAGCAGCAGGAGAGGAAACCCATCGGCGAAACTGACCTGCTCACCCTGGTGGGCGTACTCGTCGTCCACATAGCGAACGGAACTCTCCGTCATTGCCACGAGTTTGCAGTGCACTCGTAAGAAATCGCTGAACCATGCGGATGCTTCATCGCCAACGGACACTGCCTCGACTGCATCATTCCATACCTGCACGGGATCGGTAAGGTGGCTTTCTACTGTGAGCGGCACGAGCAGCGGCTCCATATCGGGCGCCTCGATCTCCAAATGCTCTTCGCCAATCCGCGGGCGAATCAGTGCCATGCGCGGCAGCGTGCGTTGGGTAATGAACATGCCGTCGTCATCTACCAACATCCAGCGGCGATCGTACTGCAGTCCGCGCGGCTCGAGCACCGCCGCGTCCAGCGAGATCCCTCCACAAGATTTGATGGGGTAGATGTTGATTTCAGAAACTCGCATAAAGGATGGCCTGCAGAAATATACGCCAACTTGTTCTCAAAAGGAAAATCCCGGCTGAAGTACGCCGAGTGGGATTTTCTTTCACGCTGTTGCTGTCAGTCCGCGCTTGTTCGCCCGTCCCTTGTGATAATCAATTCATCAAACGTTTGGCATTTGTTGCCGATCAAGGAAGCAGCTCACCAAATCCTGACTTGCTTCTCTTTAGGTCGCACCATGGGGTCGCCGTCCTTGCAGCCAAATGCTCCGAAGAATTCCGGCATGTTCGAGACCGGTCCATTGCAGCGAAACACGCTCGGTGCATGCGGGTCGGTGACAAGACGCTGACGGAGATTTTGCGGCGTGTAGTTGCGGCGCCACATCTGTGCCCATGCGAGGAAGAACCGTTGTGCAGGAGTGTAGCCATCGATTGGTTGTTGCGCTTTGGCAGGGTCGAGTGTTTTCTTGAATGCGTGATAGGCGATCGAAAGTCCGCCGAGGTCGGCGATGTTCTCGCCAAGCGTGAATTTGCCGTTCACCTTCAGCGAGTCAATTGCGATATAGTTTGAGAATTGCTCTTCGACAACGTGCGCGAGCTTCTCGAACCGTTCGTTGTCTTCCGTTGTCCACCAGTCTTCGAGGTTTCCTTTAGCATCGAACTTGCGCCCTTCGTCGTCGAAGCCATGCGTGATTTCGTGCCCGATTACTGCTCCCATGCCGCCGTAATTCACCGCGTCGTCCGCGTTCGGGTCGAAGAACGGCGGCTGCATGATGCCGGCGGGAAAAACGATCTCGTTCATCGGCGGATTGTAGTAGGCATTCACGGTTGGCGGCGTCATGAGCCACTCGGTACGGTCGAGCGGCTTGCCAATCTTCTCCAACTGACGTCGCGTTTCGAATTGCGACGCGCGGATGATATTGGCGACATACGAGCTGCGGTCAATGTGGAGCCCGTCGTAACTTTTCCACTTATCCGTGTAGCCGATTTTCGGGACGAAGGTACTCAGCTTTTCCAGCGCTTTCTTTTTGGTTTCGTCCGACATCCACGAGAGCATCATGATGCGCTCGCGATAGGCCGCGAGGAGATTCTCCACCATATTCTTTGCACGGGTCTTGGCTTCTGGAGTAAATGTTTTGGCGACGTACGCTTGGCCCAGTGCTTCGCCGAGCAGATTATCGGTCATGCGCAAAACGCGTTTCCAGCGCGGCAGCAGCTCTTTCTGCCCGTTCAACACCGTTCCGTGAAAACGGAAATGCGCGTCGACGAAGTCCCTGCTGAGAAATTGCGCGGCTTGATCAATCAGATGCCAGCGCAAGTAGGTCTTCCAATGGTTAAGGGGAACTTGCTTCAGCATCGCGTTCACTTCTTTCATGAATTTCGGCGACGAGACATTGAGCGAAGCTATGCCGTTGAGTCGTGCGTCGGTAAAATATCTTGCCCAGTTCCACATAGGCACCAATTTCTTCACGTCGCCGAGCGCCATGCGATGGTACACGTTCTTCGGATCGCGCATTTCGACACGCGGCATCGAAGCTTTTGCAAGCCGCGTCTCTATGCTCATGACCGCTGCGGCATTCGCCTTCGCACGCCTCTCGTTGTCTCCCAACTTGGTGAACATCAGCGTCATGTAGTCGGTGTACTCTTTCCGTGCCGACGTGTACCGGTCGTCGTCCTTCAGATAGTAGTCCCGATCGGGCAGCGTAATACCCGACTGGTCAACGCTCGCAATCACTTCCTCGCTGTTTTTGAAATCCTGCTGTGATGAGAGTTGAAAAATCGGTGCACCGAGTCCGAGATGGAAGTGCGTTACCACTGCCTGCAGATCGGAAATTGTTCTGATGCTGTTGATGCGTTCGAGGTCGCGCGTGAGAGGAGTCAGACCGTCGGCGTCAGCTTGGGCAGAATCCATGCCGCTCGCGAAGAAATCACCGATAAGTTGGACGGCGCTTCCGCGCGGTGCCTCGTTCATTGCCGCGCTTTCTTCCAGAATGGATTTGAGGATATTCTCGTTGCGCTGATTGATTTCGCTGAAGCTCCCCCAATTGCTGTATGCGGGGGGAACGGGATTCTTGTCCACCCAAGTCCCATTCGCGAACCGATAGAAATCTTTGCACGGTGCGCACGAGGTGTCCATGTTGGCGGGGTCAATCGGTTTAGTTTGATTGTATGTGTGTTGTGTGAATGCGCGGGATGTTATCATCAACGCGGCGAGCATAATCCACGTACTCGTGGCAAGAACCTGAAACATGATTCTCTTCCTTAATGATGAGTGATGAATCGTAAATAGTGTTTGGGAATGCAACCGAAGTAAGATACGGAAAGTACGACACACAATTGCCGTGACGGAAGATCTTCGGGTTGAACCCACACGGTTGTTCAGTGCAATGCGTGAGGTAGCGTCACTTCGCGTTCTTTTTGAAGTACTCAATCACAGCAAACCGCATATCGCTGCGCAAATCGCCTGCCGCTGTCGGCTCATCTATAGCGGAAATGTCGGGATGGTCTTTCTTGAAAAATTCCAGCCCCTGTTCCTTCCCCTGGAGCATGTAGTCGGTGAAGATCGCCCAGACTTTGGTGTCTGGGTTCAGGACTTTTCCGCCGAGCCTGAGTTGACGTTTGACTGAATCGTACTCGATGCCTGCAAACTGCGGAAACGAGCCTGCGCCTGTTCTCTTCATGCCGCCTTCGAGAACTTTTTGGAGCAAGCTTGCCTTCATTTCCGCCTCGACGATTTTTCCGCCGAACGGCAGCGTGCGAATGATGTCGTATTCGGTGATGGCTCCGCGCAATTCGTCGTCAAGACGAATCGCGCCGCTGTTGAAGAC
>CAYUFU010000119.1:0-10866 GCA_964444145.1 uncultured Chitinophagales bacterium | reverse complement strand
CACGAACAACACAATGCCCATCACACTTATCAAGCGTAGTGTTTTCATCGTTTTTTCCTTTATCTGTTTTGTGAATGAGAAGGAATAGCCCTTCTATATTTTTACCGCCGCCCCCGAAACCCCATCGCCGAACTGATGGGAGTTTCTCACCGCAACGGTTCCGAAGTCAAACTCTTCGAACGCAATGGCACGCCCGGTTCAACGGGGCACGCGCTAGCTCACTTGACTGTATTATACAGATACAATAACAATATTGCGAACAAGATGACGCTAAAGATTTCCTTGTTGTACTGCGCAATCATGCGCGGAAGAAAAATATCAAAATTGGGTGCGGTGTCCTCGCTATAGCGTCTGGCGATATTCGTCAGCGGACATGTCCATGAGTTTAGAAGGATGACAACAATTTCTCCGAGAACCAGACACAACGCAATGTAAAATGGAATCTCAAAATCCATCTTGGCAACACAATATCCGATGTAGAATATTGCAGTCGCCATAATAGCCCAAATGAGCGTGTGAACTGTCTTGATGAACGCGACCATGTTGTTTGTCTTTGTAGAGCGATTCTCTGAATGGCTCATGTTCGCCCGCAGGAGCGACACAAGGTGTCGCTCTACAGATCATTTTTGATTATGACAATCACTGCAATCTATTTCCTTCCACGCGTCGCCGATATCCACAGGATGTTTGTATTCCACGCCGCCGAGCGAGATACGCAAGGTGTCCCGCTCGAACTGCTGCGCGAGAATCGTATGGCAGATGTTGCAATCTTTCGACAATACCTTGCCCTCATCCGACACGTGCTTCCCGTCGTGACAGCGGAAGCAGCCACGATCGTACATATGGCCGATATTGTCGGGATACTTTTTCCAGTTCACACCCATCTCGGGGAAGTAGCTTCTGCTGTAAATCTTTTGTGTTTCGATAATTGCCCTCTCAATCTCGCTCTTCTTCGATAGGGCGAGGTCGGGATAATTCGTCTTGTAGTATTCTTCTATGAGCAAGCGAATGCTATCGTGTGCTGCTTGCTTGGTCGTGTACGGCGTTTCGAGTGTGCCGACTACCGTGGCTTTCACGTTCGGGAGCTTCGGGTCAATCCAACCTAACGACATGACGTGATTCACCGACCGTGCGCCCGGATGATAGATATGCGACGGGCGGTTGTGGCAATCAATACAATCCATTCGTCGCGTGCGCGCAGTCTTGAGCGATTCTTCACTCACGTCCAGTTCCTTATTGCGATAGATAGTCTCTGTGCCGTCGGGTGTTCGCGAACGAACCCACGGAATAACTTGGCGCTGCGCATCGAGCGTCGCGTACGTCACTTCGTGCGCAATATTCATGTGCCAGTGAATACCCGACGTCGGACCCGCTTCGGGGTTCCCGCCGCCGACTTTCATCAGCAAGGTCAGCATCCATTTCGTATTCTGTTCATCCGCAACGAAGTAGGTGTTGATGTGCTGCTTCTCGCTGTAGAAATGCTTGGGCCAATGGCATTGCTCGCACGTTTCCTGTGCCGGACGCAAGTTCTCAATCGGTGTGGGAATTGGACGTGGAAATTTGTTGAACGTCGTGGCATAGACCTGATATGCACCGGAGATTTTCGAACGAACAAACCAGTCTGCCCCAGGCCCGATGTGACATTTCACGCACCCCACGCGCGCATGGGGAGAAAGCTGATATGCAGTAAACTCCGGCTCCATCACCGTGTGACAGGTCTCTCCGCAGAACTGGTCTGAGTCCGTATGTTCGTATGCCTTGAAACTTCCAAACGCCGAGAAAAGAAGCAACAAAATCGTCCCCACCGAGAAGAGGCTGAATGCGCGCCGATGGCTCGGTTTGTTGAAATCTATCTGCGGTAAATCCAACCCGTGCGGCTTTCCCAATCGTGCGAGCCGATTCTCGCGAAGAATTCCCACGACTGCAATCGCAATTCCAATAATCATGATGGCAGGAAGAATCACGAATGCGATGATTCCCATGTACGGCTTCGGGCTTCCCGTCATCGTCTCCAGCAAAATGAGAAAGGCAATCAGGCCGAGGCTCACCGCAGCAATGGATGCACCGATGAGCGTGGGCATGTTGTAGAAGGAAGTGGGAAAAATTCGTCTCATAGATGCTCACCTGATAGTTGGGTCTGTGCCTTCATGGGACCGATGCGTACCGACGACATTGTCACGGCTCCGATTGCGATGTCGCGTAGGCGCTGGTACGAATGGCGGGCGCGCCGTGGCACTCGAGTAGCCCGGCCGAACCGAGCCGGCAGGCGACACATTCGGGTGCCCCACACTGCATCTTCGCAACTTCTGCGAAGCGCTTTTCGATAGCCCCGCATGGCAACAACGTTGTCCCCTACTTCACGCAACAACTTCTTTCCGCTCAACACTTTTCGATTCATCCTCCGAAGCCTTCTCCAACAACTCCCGTTTTCTTATTTCATCTAGTTCCCGCGGATGCTCATCCGCCATTTCCTCTTCCGTCAACGTTCCTTTCCAGAACGCGAGGTTGAGCGGATACGAATCGGGGTTGAAGATGACGAAATAGAAATGCCAGACAATAATTGCGAGCGTCGCAAGCCACGCTTCGTAATAGTGAACCGTGCGCGCAACGTCCCATCCTAATTTGGTGAGTACGCCCATGAACGTGTTATCGAACCAGAGAATGAAACCCGTCACCGCCATGACGATCGTTCCCCAAATCAGCGCCCAGTATTCCGCCTTCTCAATGTAGCTGAAACGACCGAACTTCGGCCTTGCTTCCGACAAACGGAGATAGTATTTGATTGCACCGATGAATTCCTTGATGTCATTGTGCACAGGCAGCATATCGCGGAAGAGCGTTTTCCCGCGCGGTACCTTGGAGACATAGTACAAATGATACAAGCTGACGAGAACCAACAGCACACCCGCAAGGCGATGCGCCCAGCTGCGCAAATCAAACATCCACGGGCTGATGTCGCGAATTGCGACAACCCACCACGCATCAGGAAAGCGAAGCGCAAATCCCGTGACGACGAGAATCATGAAGCTCACTGCCAGTGTCCCGTGCTGAAGCCGTTCGTCGAGCGACATGCGCACATAGAGTTTGTGCCCGTGATGTTCGCGCTGCATTATGCCGCGCCGATACATCAGTTGCCGCCTGGATTTTGTGATGAAGTCGAGCAGGTTATGGATGAACATTCCGCCGATGGTCAGAATGATCAGGGCGATGTAGCCCGTCGAGATATAATACAGAATCCTGCCGTCGCCCGACGCCGACGTCGCAATAACGTGAACCGAACCTTTCGTGAAGTTTTCGTTTGCGCCGGGATGGCACGAGCCACATGTTGCCGCGAGGTTCTTTGGCGAAATTCTTGAGGTGGAATCCGATGACGGCTTGATGTCGTGAACGCCGTGACAACTCGCGCAGTTGGCGACTTCCACCGAGCCCGCTTTGCTCGCCAAGCCGTGATAACTGTCTTCGAAACTCGTGAAGCGGTCGCTCGCCAAGCCGTACTTCTGCGTCAGCTTCACGGAAGTGTGGCATGGCGAGCAGACTTGTGCCGAAACATTTTTCGCGGCTACGGGCGAGCGCGGGTCGAGATGCGAAAGAATATTATGCTCGCCATGGCAATCGGTGCAGGTTGCCGATGCCTCAATGCCCGCGGCAAGCGCTTTGCCATGAATGCTGCTGTCAAACTGCTCTTTCACGGCGCCGTGGCATGTGCCGCAGGTTTCGGCAATATGCTTCTTCGCGACTTTAGAATCGGGGTGCGAGCCCTTTCTCATTTCGTGGCTGCTGTGGCAATCGGAGCATGTTGCCGCTGCCTCGTTGCCGTGCTTCATTGCTTGTCCGTGCACGCTATTCTCATAGCTTGCGATGAATCCCGCTGAGGGTCCGACGCGTGCGCGTACTTCGGCGTTGTCGTGATGGCAGGCAAGGCACATTTCTGCTTCACGCACTCTGCTCGTGGGAGCGGCTTCGACTGTGGGCGAAATGACTTCATGCTCGTCGTGGCAGTCAACGCAGGTCGGAGCGCCTTTCGTTCCAGCCGCCAACGCTCTGCCGTGGTCGGACGCCATGAATTTCGTATTCACGTCGTTGTGGCACTTGGCGCAGATCTGCTCGGAGAACGTCTTTCGCTCCTTCGACTCCTTATCGGAGATTTTTTGAATCGCATGGGTCGAGTGACAATCCACGCATTGGGAGGCTGCCTTCGGGTTCTTTGACGCGCCGTGCACGCTCAGTTTGTAGTTCATGAATTGCGAGTCGGCGTGACACGTTGTGCACTCAACGGGCGTGATGCGCTTCGCATGAGGCAGCGCCTCGGCGTTGAATCCTTCGTGACACGCAGTGCATTCCAAGCCGCCGTGAGCGGAGCCGCTGAATGCCTTACTCTCAACAAAGAGTGAAATGGCTTTGCCTTTCTTCACCATCGAAGCGGAGCGGTCGGAGTGGCATGTCATGCACGCGTCGTTGGTTTGTGCCCGAAGTGATGCGGCGACAAGGAGCAGAACCAGAACTGCAAGAACAAGCAAACGAAAGCATCTCGCTGCTATCGCCGACGTTATTGCATCAAGAGCATTCATGTTCGATTCACATTATGGAGTGGTAGCTCAGCGACAGTTTTTCAATTGACATGCCAAGCGGCTCGGTTGATTTTGTTGAAAACTGCGACACATTACCCTACCGGACAAGGGGGTTTTCCAAAAATTGGGAGATGTTGTCAAATGCAGGAACGAGTTAATGGTCGGTGGCGTCGCAGCGCGTGTCTGCGGCACGATTGTCTTTTCTTCGACGCGGCTGGCCCGCGGGCGGGAGGCGCATTCCTCTCCACGATGCAGACGATCAGGTTTCGCGGCACAGCACACACTTCGGACGATGTAGTCCGTCTGCAGCCCCCTAATGAAATGAATCGGAGTGTACACCGCGCACGTGATGAGTTATGCCGGTAAGAGCTCACTGATGCGTTTGGACATGGCAGTGAGGTCGAAAGGTTTGTAGAACACGGACGTTACTTCGCGGCGGATGGCGTTGTCGAGCTCGGCATCCTTCGGGCTGTACACGTAGAGGAGGATTATCGGGAGATGGTCGTTCTGCTTCCGCACGGCGTGGAGGCACTCGATGAGGTGCTCGCTGGGCGGCGCGTCGACGATGGCAAGCTGCGCGGAATAGTCCGCCGCGAATTTTTCCATGAGCGTGCAGTTCGTTGTGGTGATGACGTTGTATTTGTTCTGCAAGACCATGGAAAGGCTGAAACAAAAATTCAGATCGGCACTGTACACGAGGACCGTTTTCTTTTGTAGTGGAGGAAGAGGGTCGTGTTTCGCCGACGGAACGTTTTCGGAGAGCATCATCATGGGAAACTAATTCAAGTGCAATGCAGATTCGACGTCAGCGTTGTTCAACATCGGTTCATCCGTGTTCGACGGCTTCACGGTCAGCACCGGAACGGTCGAGTGTCGCACGACCATCTCTGCGACGCTGCCGAGGACGAGATGCTTCAAGCCCGTCCAGCCGTGGGTTGCCATGACGATGAGGTCCACGTTCTGCTCGGCAGCAAATGTTGTAATTTCCCTCGCAGGGTCACCCATCCGGACGATGGGCGTGACGCGCCGCTCTGTGCCAATGTTCTTCGCAACGAACTCTTCTAACGTTTTCATCGCCGCGGATTCGACCTGCTCACGCTGGAGGTGCTCATCGCCGCGCATCCCATGCAGCGCGGCAAGCGGCGGTACATCGTTCGCAACATACAGTAGGTAAACCGGCGCGTTGTATATTAGCCCCAAGGAAAAGGCGTGATCGAACGCCGCGCACGAATGGTTCGAGAGGTCGGTGGTTACGAGAATCTTCTTGAGTGTTATCATGATGAAATCCTTTGCACTATCAGAGCCTGTGTGAACGTCGCCTCAATGCTTGCATCAGCGGAGCCTCGCTCTCCAGGACTTCACACAGCCTACATTTCATTACGAAATTCGTCAACTTACGTGCCAGTGGACACCGAGAGAAATCGTGTATTTGATTGCGATACGCGGGGGGTGGCAGAGGGAGTTGGATGGTGTTCCAAATTCTAAGAAATGGAAATCTGGAAATTCTCACGACTGAGAAATGCGCGGAGTAAAGCGTGAAGTGCCGCTCTACTCAGTCGCTTTCTCAGGCAGCGGCGCGCTGGTAAAGAAGTCATGATAGAATCTGTCGGTGTACGTTTGCAACAGCTCCTCGATTCGATCCTGACGCGGCGAGCGAAAGATAAGCCCCGCGTGGAATTTTTTGTTCAAGCGCCAAACAACTTCCTCGTCGTTGTACGCGTTGAGGTCGGGTCGTTCCTGTTTGGCGAGCGAGATCATAAGTCCCGCGTAATCGCTGCGGAGTGGGCGAACGGAGTAGCCGTTCTTTGGCGCGGTTTCTATCTTCGCCCACTCTGCCCACAAATTGAGTCCTGTTGCCGCTTCGATGAGGTCTGCGATATGAGCGCCGCCGACGCGTGCGGAGGTTTCAAGGAAATAGAATTTCCCATCACCGTCTCCTTTGATGAACTCCGTGTGTGATATACCCTCGACAAGTCCGAGTGAGGTGAGTGTGCGATTGTTCAATGCTTGTAATGCCTTCTCATCGGGCGAGCCGCGAAGAATCGTGCGGCTGCTGAACACACGTCCTTCATGGGCAACTTCCATCGGCGGGCGGCCATACTCGCAAACGATAGAAAAGAGGACCTGTTTGTCATAGATGATGGAATCGACGTGGAAGATATTTCCCGGAATGAATTGTTCGAGGACGTAGAACGATTGCTTGTCACCGAGCGCGTCGAGCGCGCTCCACAACTCCTGCTCGTTGTGGATTTTCTTTATACCGATGGCGCCTGCTTGTAAGCGCGGCTTCAAGACGTACGGCGGCGGGGTGCTCGCGAGGTACGCTTTCATTCTGTCATAATTCAAGATGTGTACGAACGGCGGAACCGAAATCCCGACGCTTGCGGCTGTCGTCCGCATTGCGAGCTTATCACGAAAGTGGCGCGCGGTTGTTTCTCCCATTCCCGCAAGACGCAAATGCTCGCGCAGTGCTGCGGCTTTCTCCACATCGTAATCGTCGAGCGCAACGATTTTGTCGAAGTGCACCGTCCGTGCCATGAAACTCACCCCACTGATAACGTCGTTCATGTTCCATTCCTTCTCGACGTCGGGGATGTAATAGATTTCGTCTATGCTCTCTGTGGGCCACTCGGCGTTTTCCAAACTCTTGGAGGTGAGCAGAATGACCTTGCTTCCTTGCCGCTTCGCTTCGCGCAGAAAGTCGAAGCCTTTGTGGAAGCTCGTGATGCAGAGGAGAGTCAGGTTCATTGAAGTCCCTTCGATGTTTGAATCAGTAACTGACGTTACGCAAGGCGAGCACAACGACTCTCAGGCGAAAACATCATTGAACCCTTTCAGGGTTCACACCAAACGGTTATTTCCAACACCGAGGGCGTTGCCCTCGGCTATTCACATTCGTCCCTTTCAGGGACAGCTCTATAGTGGAAGCATTGGGCATAACGACTGGACGAATTCGAGAGTGCCGACGCCGAAGGCGTCAAATACGAATACCTCGGGGCGAAGCCCCGACAAAGAAACACAACGTGCATGTGAACCCTGACAGGGTTCAATACATGGTTGCGTACCATCAGTTAGTAACTCACGTCTGTATAAATCGAATGAACCGACGCGACTGATGTTGACCACGTCGTACCATCGTGAACCCCTTTAGCCGGGAGTTGAAGAATTCTGTTTTCGTCTCGTCGCTGCGTCGCTGCTCTGCCGCTGGATACTCGCCACACAAAACCCACGGATTGCGTAGTGCCCGAGTATGTCACGCTTTGTGCGGAAGTCGCAGAATCGGATAGACGCGCTCTGCTTTGTCGAAGTACGGTGAGCGCTGGTAAAAGAAGTCCAGACGCATGCCCGGATCTTTGCTGAACTCTTCGTCGTTGGAGACCCGCTCGAAAAATTCTTCGCGCAAACGTACATCACTTGCGAGCATTTGGCGTGCTTGTGGTTCCATGATGTAACTCTCCGCGTACTCTTTCCGCTCGAAGAACGCATTGAAGAACCCCCATTGCACGAACGAGTCCAGCGATTCTGGCTCGAGCAAATGCAGAATCACGCGCAACGCTTTTTGCTGCGTGTAGATGATGACCGTTCCTTCGGGCAAGTGGGCATTCTCCAAGAATTTTTCGACCTTGACGCTTACACGCTGGCGACCTTCATAGGGCCTCGACGCAAATTCGAACTCAACGAAGCGATAGCGTTCGACCGTAAGCGTTTCAGGCTCTTGGAGCACTTTGAAATCAATCCCATGCAGGGCAAGAATCTCGGCAAGGTGCGCGAACTCTTTCGGTATTGCATACGCGAACGGAACATCAACTGCCGTCGTTACCTCTGCTTTGTTAAAGAGTGGAACTTCTATTGGAGTGGGTTTATCGGTGTAGCGCGTGACCGGTGCGAGCGTAATGTCGCTCTCTTCCTCGTGCGACTCGAATCCTTTGAACAGAAACGGCTCCGACTCATCCGTTGTCTTGAACACGAGCGGAAACGGCTTGCGGTCGTGGCGGTAATCATGAACGGTGTGGGTATCGGCGTAGTAATTCATGTTCTTCAGCGCTGCGTAATGCGCGTTGACGAACTCGAGCGCGGCTGTATTCATCGCCTTTGTCGCGAAGACCCGGTGTGCGAACGGTTTTAGCGAATGCGTTTCGACAAGCAGCATCAAGCGGTTGCGCGCGGCGGCGTAACCGCTCGAATAGCGCGGCAGCAGCGGCTCGGAAAGCAGCCCGTCTTCCAACCGCGAGCCTACCATCTCATAAAACGGCCCGACGATGAACCCTTCCTGCTCGACACGAGCAACAACGTGTGGGATCAAGTGCATCCTCCCCCATCTGGCAAGGTCGGCGTCAATGTTCGCGTTCGTTTCGATGCTGTAGGTGATGTGATACTGATAGTCCGCACCGTTCGTGGTGTGGTTGTCAATGAAGAAATCGGGCTGCCACTCGCGGTACAAGGCAAGCAAAGCGCGCATCTCGGGCGCATCCGCTTTCATGTAATCGCGGTTCAAATTCAGATTCCAGCTTGTCGTCCGCCAACCCGCGTGCTTTGGTCCGTTCTGGTTCGGACGATTGTACTCGCTGCGCCGTTCGTGCCCATCGACATTGAGAATCGGAACGACGAGCACGATGACGTTTTGCAAAAGATGTGTGAGCCTGTTTTCGATGAGCATTTCACGCACCATCAACAGGCAAGCGTCTTTTCCTTCAATCTCCCCTGCATGAATTCCGTTTTGAATCAACACTACAACTTTTCCGCTCGAACGTGCATCCTGCGGCGTAAACTCATAGTTGCTTGCAATGACCAGGCACTTCAGTGCCCTGCCCTGCGGGGATATGCCGAATGTGAACAGGCGTGCCTTGTGTGTTCGCTCGAAGAGTGCAGCGTAGGACATCGTGTCGTCATAGTTCGGCGATTCGGAGAAATTCGTTCGTTCGAAGTGAGTCTGAAATTCTGGTGGAAAAGACATTGGGATTTCGGATTGCTCTTGTTGTCGCCAATTGTTTCGATCAGGCGAATGTTTGGAACAGCAACGTTCTCTCGCCCACACGAACACCAAGGGTTCCTTCTGACATTCGCTCTCCTTTTCTCTCGTTCAAACATACCAATCCAATTTCAAACAAACAAGAATTGACGTCGTGCAACACAGAGTGCAATCACAGCCGTGGCGTATACAATGGGTATTCGGCAGTTGCATGTCGGGGACAGCTCCCCTCATGCCGCAGGAGCGGACTACACCGTCAACACAAGAGTGGCATCATACGCTCATCGCCGTTCGTTACCTGCACCAGCATGCACAACCAGCAATCTACCAGAGCAGAGCGTCACTCCTTGGAAGTTCAAAAGAATCTCAATACGTTATTGCATCAACAACTTATCCGAAAGACAGCCAGATGCATCAACTCATTTTTCTCTTCACCTTACTCGCCACAGCGGTGGCAATCTCTTTCCCACAAGAAGCACGTCTTCTCCGCTTCCCCGCTATTCATGGCAACACCATCGTCTTCACCTATGCAGGCGATCTGTACACCGTCAGCGCAACAGGCGGCGTTGCACGCAAACTCACGAACGACACTGGGTACGAAATGTTTGCGCGCTTCTCGCCCGACGGCAAGTGGCTCGCGTTCACGGGTCAATATGACGGCAACACGGAGGTCTATCTTATGCCAAGTCAAGGCGGCGTCCCGAAGCGGCTTACCTTCACGGCAACGCTTAGTCGCGACGATGTCTCTGATCGTATGGGACCGAACAATATCGTGATGACATGGCGCGACGAGAAGACGATCGTCTATCGCTCTCGCCGCATCGAACGAAACGATTTCATCGGTCAGCTCTTCTATGCGTCGGTTGAGGGCGGCATTCCCGAACAGCTTCCCGTTCCGCGCGGCGGCTTCTGTTCATTCTCTCCCGATAAAAAGAAGATGGCGTACAACCGTGTCTTCCGCGAGTTCCGCACCTGGAAACGCTATCGCGGCGGACAAGCGGATGAAATTTGGATCTATGATTTTGAAACGAACAAGATCGAAAACGTCACCAACAACAGTGCTCAAGATATTATACCGATGTGGAGCGGCACGAAGATTTACTTCGCAAGCGACCGCGACAGCCGTATGAATTTGTTCGTGTACGATTTGCAGACAAAGCAAACAAAGAAACTGACGCACTTCACCGAGTTCGATGTAAAATTTCCGTCACTTGGCGACAATGCCATTGTGTTCGAGAACGGCGGCTACATTTACACCATGAATGTGGCGTCGGAGAAAGTCGAGAAGGTCGCGATCCAAATTCTTGAGGACTACGACATTGGGCGTGG
>CAYUFU010000118.1:8371-10934 GCA_964444145.1 uncultured Chitinophagales bacterium | reverse complement strand
CATAGGGCAGGCGGGTGTTCACCGTTCCAGAGGAAACACCCATCAAGCGCTGTCAGCCTTTGGCACGAATGCTCGACCTGCCGCCATCAACACCGATGATCTGTCCGGTAATCCACAACGACTCGGACGATACCAGAAAGGCAGCGAGTGATGCGATATCCTCGGGTTCCCCTAATCGCTGTAATCCGTGCAATCCGGCAATCGAAGATGCCATCTGCTCATTTGCAAGAATACCATCGGCAAGTCGTGTGCGAGTGAGCGACGGGGCAATCGCATTAACACGTATCTGAGGTGCAAGTTCGGCTGCAAGCGAGAGCATCAAACCCTGTATGGCTCCCTTCGCCATCCCAATAGAGGCGTGAAACGCAAAGCCTTGCCTCGCGGCGACGGATGAGAAGAGAACTATCGAAGCCGATTCGGGAGCTTTTTTTAGTGCAGGCAACGCAGCCTGCACGGCAAGTGCCGCCCCTAACGCGTTGAGCCGATAATCGGCGAGGAAGTCAGCCTCCGTGAGTCGCTGCAAAGATTTAAGATTGATTGATCCAACCGCGTACACAAGTCCTTCAAGAGAACCTCCCGCTTCTTCAGTCGCACGCTTGAAGAGAGAGTTGTCTGTCACGTCGCCTCGTGTAAACGTCGCACCGGTCTCTTTGGCAACACTGGTTAACCTTTCCACCGAACGCCCGACGAGATGTAGTGCATACCCGCGCTTGTGAAGCGCATGTGCAGTTGCCGATCCGATTCCGCCCGACCCCCCATAGATGAGAATTTTTCCTGCCATATCATTTCAAACGATCTAGAATGTTTGCTGTTTGTCTGGTCTTCATGCAAACGCGAGACCCGTCATATGGACGGGTCTCCGGCACATATTGATGCTGTTGGCAGGGTTAGTACTTCGCCTTAACCGACTTGTCCGCAGGAGGCATTATGACGGTATCAATCACGTGAATTACGCCGTTACTTGCCGCGACATCAACCGTAAGAACCTTCGCTTTATTGATGGTTACATTCTTCCCTTTTACTGCGATCTTAATCGAGCTCCCCTCCACTGTCTGCGCGGATTTCAGTTTCACTACATCTGTGGCCATGACTTTTCCGCTCACGACATGGTACAGCAAAACTTTCTTGAGAGCTTCCTTGTCGCTCAGCAGCTTGTCTAAATCTGCTTTAGGAATTTTTGCAAACGCCTCATCAGTGGGAGCGAACACCGTGAAGGGACCTTCTCCTTTGAGCGTTTCGATCAAGCCTGCTTCAGTCAGCGCTGTGGCTAACGTTTTGAAGCTTCCAGCTGCGACCGCGGTCTCGATAATGTCTTTGTCGGATGCAATTGCCCGTGAAGACATCGCGGAAATGGATACGAACGTGAACAACAAGACAAGTGACACTACGTTCTTGAACATTAGACACCATCCTTATAATGTGAGAACAATAATTAAGTTACGCCATTTGAACAGCGGCGATGTGTGGCAAGTTCCGTGTTCACCATAACTATTGCACCCATCGTCTCCTACGATGCGGAATCGATCAGGCAGGGAATTCTGCTCAACGGCAAGAAAGGCTTAGAGGAAGCAAGGTGTTGTAACAAAGCATTGGGCAAGGGGCGCATAACCACTCTGTGCTGAGCGAACCAAGGCGGAGAAGTTGCTCAACGAGTCGTTGATACTCTGCAATCAATGAGTAGGATAATTTCTGAGCAGCTCGCCCTTCAAGTACTCGAACGCTTCCCTTGGGTGGTCGATGAATTTGAAGAGCGATAGATCTTCTGGGTTGATCATTCTCATGCGCACCATTTCGTCGAAGTTGATGACCTTCTTCCAATACTCCGACCCGTAGATAACGACAGTGAGCTTCTTCTTTATTTTCTCCGTCTGACGAAGGGTAAGAATTTCCATCAGCTCATCCATCGTCCCAAAGCCACCGGGAAACGCTACTAAGGCTTTGGCAAGATACGCGAACCAAAACTTGCGCATGAAGAAGTAGTGAAATTCGAAATTGAGATCTTTCGAGATGTAGCCGTTGGCAAATTGCTCGAACGGCAAGCTGATATTCAGTCCAATGGACTTCCCTTTTGCGAGTGTTGCACCTTTGTTCGCCGCTTCCATGATGCCGGGCCCGCCGCCGGAACAGATCACGAAACGGTTCGAATGGTTCAGCTTCTTCGACCATTGTGTCAGGAGGCGCGACAACTCAACGCAATCGTCGTAATACCTCGACATCTCCACTGCGGTTTGTGCGGAGCGGTAGCTCAGTAACAGCTCTTTTGTCGGACGCTTCGTTTTGGCAAGAACTCGCTCTACTTCGTGTAATGACTTTAGTGCGACTTTTCGGTCGTTGATGCGCGCAGAGCCGAAGAAAACGATCGTATCCGTGATGTTCGCCCGCCGAAAGCGCGCCTGCGGCTCGAGAAACTCCGACATAATGCGGAGGACACGCGCATCGGGACTGCTGAGAAAGTCGGAATTCTTGTACGCTTTCGGGGGCTTGGGCAGTTTGTTGTTCATTGAGAAATCTTGGCGTGGCTCATCATGCATAATTCGATATTCGATATTCAATATTCGATATT
>CAYUFU010000118.1:0-8271 GCA_964444145.1 uncultured Chitinophagales bacterium | reverse complement strand
ATATTCGATATTCAATATTCGATATTTGATTGGCGTATCGAATGTCCAACGGTCACATCAATGAATCAAGCCGTAGTATCCCTTTTTGCCGTCGAGTGAAACAGTCGCAGTAATCACACCGCTCCCCACGAGACGACCGAGCGTTTGGAATATCACTTTCTTCGACCAGCCGAACACGCGATGAATGGCATCCACCGAGCTGATGAGCTGATTGTCGAAATATTTTTCGAGCACCTTACAGCGCGCGGCTTCCACGGAAATCTTCTGCGCCTTCTTGATCTCCGGAGCGAAGCATCTTGTCAGCGGAAGCCACTCTGTACCGAACTTATGATTGTTGCCGACAAGTTTGCAGATGAACATCTTCCGCTGCAACTCTTCCACTGCTCGCTCGACTCCTTCGGCACCATGCCTTCCTTTGCGGGAAAAACTCTCACGCAATTCTTTTACCGTCATGGGCGAGGATTTCATCAATTTGTCCATGATTGCTTTTGCGGTTGCCGAAAGCTCTCCCTCCAAAAAGGCAGTATTGTACTCATCCCGCTCGCCGCTTCTTCCACTCAGCGCATAGAAGTAGGGAAAGTATTCGCGTGAAACCAGGCTCGGTCGGCGCTTGAAAACCTTGCCATAGTACACAGCGCCGTGATTGGGCAGGATGCTCTGAATATCCCAGGCGTACGACAAATAGTACTTCCGTTTCGCCTCACCGTTGCCGTTCAACGAGTGCTCGCTCGAAACCGCGTCCCACAAGTTCGGCACCTCAAGATCGTCCGCTTTCGAGGCAAGACAAAACCCCACACTCTTGATGAAAGCCAGCGCCTGCCGCTCATTCGTCACTGCCAACGACGGCGTGCGACGATGTTTCTTGTCGCGCCAACGCTCAACGTCGGCGGTCGAATACTCAAGCTTCATTCACACATCTCCCACTGAAAGCAACTCGATAGGAAGCGGAACGACGATACCCTCGAGCGTCGTTCCACTCAACACTATACTGACATGGTTATCGGCACCAAGCGCATTCTTCTTCAAAACTGCCAGCCCGATGCGCCGCCCGCGCACTGCGCTTGGGCTTAGGCTCGTTATCGTCCCGATCTCCGTTCCATTCAGAACGACGGCTGCGCCCGCTTCCACTGCATCCCCGCGCTCAGTGAACGTAATGCCGACAAGCGCCTTCTGCACTTTCCCGTAGGTATCGAGTCGTGCAATCACCTCTTGCCCGATGTAGCACCCTTTCGTATAGCTAATAGCAAACTTCAGTCCGACATCGTAGGGGTTGTACGCTTCCGTCAATTCACGTCCATGTTGCGGAATGCCGTGCGCAATCCGAAATGTTTCATACCCCTCACGGCTCATCTTCGTCATCTTTTCACAGTGCAACTGCTGGAGAAGATACGGCGCGTTCTGTCTCGAAGTGAGGATGTCAACGAAGTGCGTTCCAAATTCATCGCGGAAACAAATGGTCGCCTCCCCAAACCGAAACGATTTTACCACTGACCTATTGGGATCGAGCTGCGCTTCTATCGCCTCACTGATGAACCCCGCTGCCTTAGGTCCAACGAACGAAAGCATCGCCGTGGACTCCGTCCGCACGGTGAGCTGAACGTCCTCCATGATCGTGTACTTCTCGATCCACCTGACGAACCGCTCCTCGTTGCCCAATGAGACGAGCAGCAACAACGCATCGCCGACGATAACGCGAACAAAATCAACGATACGCCCTTTATCCGTCGTGAACACCGTTGGAATGACCTCTCCTCGTTTTGCCGCAAGAAGATTGTTCGTTGAAAGGCGATGCAACAGATCAAGCCGGTCAGCCCCGCGTACCTCGATACAGCCAAAGAGAGGAAACTCGATGAGCGCCACCTCGCGAAGCGCAGCTTCGCATACGACCTGGTCACCCCACATCACATCGTCTGGCATCTCTCCGTGTCCGTCGTCAAGCGCTCAAGCCTAAAAGAAAAAAGCCAAGAGTCCCCTCTTGGCACATTCGATGGTGCACCCACCAGGACTCGAACCTGGAACCCACTGATTAAGAGTCAGTTGCTCTACCAATTGAGCCATGGGTGCGAGATTCTCTCGAATCACTTTCCCTGCGCGGGCGATTGCTGCGGTTGAGGCGCCGGCGTCACCGGGGTCGTTGGCGGCAATTGCGATGGGACTTGGTTGGGCGCAGCGCCTTGAGCACTCCGCTGCAACACACTCTCCGCATCACCCGAACTCGTTCGCGGCAGGAAGAAGATATTCACCGCAAGCGCGATCAACACGAACGACGTTGCGAGAATCCACGTGAAGTTGCTCAAGAAATCTGCCGTGCGACGCACACCGAACATCGAGCCGACCTGCCCGCCGCCGAACGTCCCGGCCAGCCCACCGCCTTTACTCGCTTGCATCAACACCGCGATGATCAGCAAGATACTAATCAATACTTCCACAATGATAAGAACAGTAAACATTCATCTCCCTAACAAAGAAATGCAAATTTCACGACACCCAAGATATTGATTTCACCAAAGTGAAACAAGAAAAAATTCCGACGAATAGACCGGCAGAGTTTTTAGGGCTGCAGACGCGCTACAGCGTCCCACCGTTCTCCTGCGCCGCGGGAAACAGTATCGCTTCGTGGTAAGCTCAGCCGCCGGCACCCCGCTTGCCGCGTCGTAACTGCACGAACGCACGCATCGGTCCACAAGCACCATCGCAAAACATTCGTGCGTGCGCTTGCACTCTACCCGAAACCCCACGCACGCAGTTTCTCATACGTAAGCTCACTTCTCCCCTCCTGTAATGAGTCTTTCATCAGCAGTCGCTCGATGTATTTTCCAATGAGATCGAATTCAAGATTGACCTCCATGCCAACCTTGAGAAACTGAAAGGTCGTGTTCTCGAACGTGTGCGGTATTATCGAAACAGTCACACCCTCCTTGTCCAAACGAGCCACCGTCAGACTTACGCCGTCAATCGCGATCGAACCGACGGGAATCACGTAGTGAAGAAACTGTTGTGGAATGTGAATTGAGAAGAGCCAACTCGCTGTCTTCGTTTCAACGCCTTTGACAATCCCGACGCCGTCAACATGCCCAAGCACAAGATGTCCCCCGAGGCGCTCATCGAGCTTCATCGCAAGTTCCAAATTCACGGGCGCATCCTTGCGGAGCCTCCCCAACGTCGTCTTCGTCAATGTCTCCTCAACCGCCTCGACCGTAAAAGAACTTTGCGATGTTGCAATCACGGTCAGGCAACAGCCGTTGACCGCGACGCTATCGTCACGGGAAAGCTCCATGGCTGATTTTGGTGCGTCAATCGTGAGGCGCATTCCTCCGCCACCTTTTTCCAAACGCGAAATCGTTCCAATTTCTTCGATCAAGCCGGTAAACATGCTATCAACAATGGGTTATTTGTGTATGGATAAAAACATCACTACCACTCAAACGTACCGTCGTATCGCCATTGTCCATCGCGTTTACGAGTACCCGCCTGCCCTGAGCGGTCATCGCCGGAACGCCAGACGAGAACTTTATCGGCGCAACAAAAACACTGAGCTCATCAACTGCACCAGCAAGCATGAATTGCGAGAAGACATCACTTCCCCCTTCGACGAGAATCGAGGCGATATTTTCTTCATACAACTTTCGTAGTACTCTTTTGAGATGAAGTTTACGTCGCACTACACCTTCGAAGACGAACTGCACGCCTCTGTCTCTCAGCCTCACTGCCTTTTCCCGATTCATCGCAAACGCCTGAAGCGACGTGCAAATCAGCACCCGACGATTCTTTACAGAGGAGAACACTCGCTCCTTGCCCGTCACGCTCAAATTGCCGTCGAGAATAACAACAGCCGGACTTCTGCCTTTGACGAGTCTCGTGTCGAGCAAAGGGTTATCGGACTTGATTGTTCCCGCGCCCACGAGCACTGCATCATATTCGGTTCGCCATCGATGGACGAGCCGACGCGACGCAGGCGAGCTGATATACTTCAACCCGCCCCTTTCCTTGGCAATGAATCCATCCGCCGTCTGAGCGATCTTCATGTGCACGTATGGAATTTTCTCTCTAATGTGCTTGATGAAGAAGCGATTGATGTATCTTGCCTCTTGTTCGAGCACCCCATACTCGATCACGACCCCATTCCGGCGGAGCCGCGCAATGCCCTTGCCTGCAACAAGGGGATTCGGGTCCTTCATCGCGACAACGACACGCCGAATTCGCCGTTCTAAAATCACATCAACGCACGGCGGCGTCTTGCCGAAATGATTGCACGGCTCGAGATTCACGTACAGCGTCGCATCGCGCACGGGTCCGTCATACTCTCGAAGGCATTCGACCTCAGCGTGTGGTCCGCCAAAATGTTTGTGCCATCCGCGTGCGACCACCCTCCTCTTGCGGACAAGCACTGCGCCGACAAGCGGGTTTGGACTTACGTTTCCCTTTCCACGTGCAGCAAGCCTCAGGCATTCGCGCATGAACTGCTCGTCAACGGCTGTTCCTCTTTTACTCAGCGCATCCCTCCAAAAGCAAAACGGACACTACGCAATGCTTGTGTGTAGTGTCCGTCGAAACCGTACTGAATCGGTTTTCAGTTATCGTCTCTATCTGCATTCGGTCGCGCGAACCAATAATCATTGTGTAGGACATGTCGCTCCTGCAGATGTCCCCACGGGACGGCCTGTCAATAGAATTTCAAGGGAACACATTGATCAAGAATTATACATTGATCCCTGCGCAACATCGGTTAGTTGGCAATCGCACCGACAACCGACTTGCTGACAACCGCGTTCTCTTTCAAGAATTCTTGCACAACATCTGCGATACCTTGCGGATGCAACCGAACGTCACGATGAAGTTCATCCGGCGTTCCATGATCTATGAATCTATCCGGCAACCCATGGACCTTCAGTCGAACATGCGTACAGCCGATGGCGGCAAGAGCTTCCGCAACCGCGCTCCCGAACCCGCCCATGACAGAGTTATCCTCCACCGTCACGATATGATCAAAGCGATGACCTATGCGCTCGATCAGCTCGGCATCCACCGGCTTCACGAAACGCATGTTCACCACCTCGGCAGAGATTCCTTGCTGCTCGAGCAATGTCGCCGCTTTCAACGCGTTCTGCACCATCAAACCGACAGCAAGAATGGCAACGTGATGACCGGAGCGAAGCGTTTCACCCTTTCCTAACGGAATCATATCGAACCCCTTCTTCAGCGGAACGCCGACACCGTTGCCGCGAGGATAGCGTAAGGCAATCGGACCCTTGTCGTATTTCATTGCAGTATACAACATATCGCGCAATTCACTTTCGTCCTTCGGCGCCATGATGACCATTTCGGGAATCAAGCGAAGGTAGGATAGGTCGAACGAGCCGTGATGCGTCGGTCCATCCGCACCGACAAGCCCGCCGCGATCCATCGCGAAGATCACATGCAAGTGCTGAATCGAAACATCATGAATGATCTGGTCGAATGCCCGTTGCAAAAACGTCGAGTAGATCGCCACAACGGGAACACATCCTTGCGTCGCTAATCCTGCCGCGAAGGTTACCGCGTGCTGTTCGGCGATGCCGACATCGTAGAAGCGCTCGGGGATCTCCTTTTGAAGAAGGTCCAGCCCTGTCCCGTCCGGCATAGCAGCCGTGATGCCGACGAGCTTCGGATTCTGTTTCGCCAACTGAACAACCGCTTGTCCGAAGACTTTTGTGTATGCGGGGGGACCGTCGCTCTTTTTCGCGGACGTGCCTGTGACCTTGTCAAACGGCGTTACGCCGTGCAACTTCTGCACGTCGGCTTCGGCAGGCGCGTAACCTTTCCCTTTCTGCGTCGTGACATGAACAAGAATTGGCCCGTGATAATTCTTGATTTCTTTGAAGATATGAACGAGCTGCACCATGTTGTGCCCGTTGATTGGACCAAAGTAGCGGAAGCCCAGCGCCTCGAACAACATGCCGGGAGTGATGATGGTCTTCACTCCCTCTTCCAATCTTCCCGCAACCTTGCGAATGCGGTCACCCCACGCATCGAGTTTCCCCGTTAGGTCGTACACGTTCGCCTTGAACTTGTTGTACGCGGGGTTCGCGATGATTTGCGTGAAGTAATTCGAAAGTGCCCAAACGTTAGGAGCGATGGACATGTTATTGTCGTTCAAGACAACGATAAAATCCTTCTTGAGCAAGCCCGCGTTGTTCATCCCTTCGTACACCATTCCGCCTGTCATCGAACCGTCGCCTACGATTGCCACAACTTTGTAATCTTCCCCCGTCAGATCGCGAGCAGCCACCATGCCGAGTCCTGCGGAAATCGCTGTGCTCGCATGACCTGCACCAAACGTATCATACTCGCTTTCCGTGCGCTTAAGGAATCCGCTCAACCCTTTGTATTGACGAATCGTCTCTAAGCGATTTTTTCTTCCGGTGAGAATCTTGTGGGGATAGGCTTGGTGCCCGACATCCCACACGAGCTTGTCGTGTGGCGTATTGAAGACATGATGCAATGCGACCGTCAACTCGACGGCGCCAAGCCCTGCCCCCAAATGTCCACCGGTTTTCGAAACGACGTCAATCAAAAACGTTCGCACGTCATCGGCGAGCGCTTTCAATTCCGGAATAGAAAAATCTCGGAAATCCGAAGGAACCGTTACTCGCTGGAGGACGGGATAGGAATGTTCGCTCATTGTTGAAAACTCTTTCTGGTGGACACCAACTACTCTTGTTCAGGTTCTTCTTCGACGAGATGGAACGCACCGTCCATAGCTTTGGAGAGCGTCTTGATGCGTAATTCTGCCTGCGTCAACTTTTCGGTGCATGCTTTGGAGAGAGCAATACCTTCTTCGTACATGTTCAGCGCGTCATCGAGTGGCACATCGCCTTGCTCCAACTGGTGAACGATCGTTTCGAGTCGCCGCAGGCTCTCCTCGAACGTCTGTTCTTTCTCCGACACCTTAGACTTGGTCCTCATTCTATCACCTGCGACGATGTCATTCCATCATGAAACTGAATCTCAATCTTGTCGTTTGCTCTCAGCTTCTTGTGCGAACTGATGACGTGATTGTTTTTGCGAACGATCGCATAACCTCTGCGCAACACTGCATGCGGATCGAGCGCATTGAGTTGACTACGGAGGGACTGTGATGCGGCGTGCATCATCGAAATGTTGTGCGAGAGCGCAGCGGTCATTGTCCGCTCGAGTTCGTCCACACGCTGACTATATTGCCGCAGTAGGTCACGCGGGCGATTGAAGGAATAACTGTTGAGAAGATTCCTGATGCGCTCTCTCCGATAGGCGATGATGCCCGCAACATTCTCGTGCATATGATACCAATTATCCCGAAGTATTTCAAGAAGCGCGAAACGATCGCGTACGGCAAGCTCCGCCGCCGCGGACGGCGTCGGCGCCCGGAGATCTGCGACGAAATCAGCGATGGTGAAATCAATCTCATGTCCTACGGCGCTGATGATGGGAATCTTCGAGTAAGCGATTGCGCGCGCAACCGGCTCTTCGTTGAATGCCCACAGGTCTTCGAGTGAGCCGCCGCCGCGCCCAACGATCATCACATCAACCTTACCGAACCTGTTGAAGTCGCGGATTGCCTCTGCAATTTCACCCGCCGCGCCGATACCTTGCACACGAACAGGATGAACAATCACTTCGACAGCGGGAAAACGCCTTCGCAAAATGTTCAACATGTCGTGCAGTGCCGCGCCGGTCGGCGATGTGATGATACCGATGCGTTCGGGATATTCGGGAATCGGCTTCTTGCGTTCCTCGTCAAACAAACCTTCGGCGGCAAGTTTCGTTTTCAGCCGCTCGAACGCAAGTTGCAACTCTCCCGCACCCGCGAGTCTCATGCTCGTGATATCGAGCTGATAATTACCACGCATCTCGTAAACACTCACTCTTCCGTTCGCGATCACGCGCATGCCATCTGCCGGCTGGAACGAAAGCGCCTGGACTTTGCTCCGCCAAATCACGGCGGAGAGTGTCGCGCTCGAATCCTTCAATGCGAAATACATGTGGCCCGACGAATGCAATTTGAAGTTGGAAATTTCTCCTTCGACACTCACCGACGAAAAGCCGGTTTCGAGCGTGTGCTTGATACGGCGTGTTATTTCGCTGACGGTGAGGACGCGGCGTTCGGTCGTTTCGGGATTGTCGGAAAGAAGTGAGAGTTGAGTGCCCATGGTGTAGCAATATCTCGAAAACGCACGTCATATCCAATCTGATCCTTCCGCCTGAAACCCGATTTAGCATCACGCAAAGCCGCAATGCCGCCAAGTCTGTCTT
>CAYUFU010000117.1:0-10946 GCA_964444145.1 uncultured Chitinophagales bacterium | reverse complement strand
CGACAGTGGCGTGTTGCTTCTCAACGCTTGGTTTGGTATCATGTTTCCGTTATGGACAGTGCCGCCCGTTGATGCTCATCGTCGCCGATTCGAAAATTCCCAATACCGCATTTGCATGCAAACAATTCGGCGACGTTCGCACGCTGCCGACGCCGGAAATCAACACCGAAACCCTGAAGGACGCCGATGTGCTTCTCGTCCGTTCTGAAACGCGGGTTGATGAAGCATTGCTGAAGGGGACTCGTGTTCGCTTCGTCGGCACGGCGACGATTGGAGTTGACCACGTTGATCTTGAATATTTGGTACGCAGCGGCATTGCCTTCGCAAGTTGTCCGGGCAGCAACGCAAACTCGGTAGCAGAATACGTGATCGCCGCGTTGCTTGAGCTGAGCGAGCGTCTCAACTTTCCGTTGGCGGGAAAAACGCTTGGCATCGTCGGACACGGGAACACGGGAAGCAGGACGGCGAACAAGGCGGCAGCGCTGGGCATGCATGTGTTGCTGAACGACCCGCCGCTTGCGCGTTCAACGAACGACGCACGCTATCTTCCGCTCGATGCACTGATGGAAGCGGACATCATTTCGCTGCACGTCCCACTAACGAGAACGGGAACGGACGCGACCTTTCATCTTTTCGACGCGGAGCGTTTGACCATGATGAAAGCTGGCAGCATTCTCATCAACACGTCACGTGGTTCCGTGGTTGAAACGAATGCGTTGAAGAACGCGCTGCAAACCAATCGCCTGCAAGCATGCGTACTTGATGTATGGGAAGGGGAGCCGAACATTGATGTCGAGCTGCTTCAACTCGCGACAATCGGAACACCGCACATCGCAGGGTATTCCTATGACGGAAAGGTGAACGCAACGACGATGCTGCTGAACGCGTTGAGCCGATTTCTCGGTGTCCCGCTCCAGGATTCCGAAAAGCCTGCTGAGCGTCCTATGCAACTGAGAGTCGGTCGGACCCAGCCGATTTCGTCCGCAGTACAGCAATGCTATGACATTCGTGTGGACGATATGAAGCTGCGGCGAAGCCTTGCCATGACGGCAGAGGATCGCGCATACCATTTTCGACAGCTCCGCGCGACGTACCCGCAGCGGCGCGAATTTCATAACTATGCGATCAACAAAAACTCTACTGACGACTGGTCGGCGATGGTACTACGGTCACTTGGTTTTCTTGTCGAGTGAAGTGTTGGTCGTGTCTGAAACGAGCTTCGCGATATGGGCTTGACACTGTTTATGCTTCGTCATGGGCAGACGCCGATGAGCCGCGACAACGTGTTTTGCGGCTCCGGCTTGAATCCGGAGCTGACTGCCGATGGCATTGAAATGGCGCACGCCTTTGCTGCGGCTTACAAGGCATCCCGATGGCATGCCATCTATGTCAGCCCGTTGCGGCGTACGGTCATGACCGCGCAGCCTCTCTGTGCTGCGACGGGAATGGCGATGACGCTGCGCGACGAGCTGAAAGAAATCGGCTATGGCAAATGGGAAGGGAAGAGCATCGAAGCAGTCGATCGCGAATTCCACGACGATTACATCAAATGGACGGCAGACCCCGCCTGGAACCCACCGACCGGCGGTGAGCCTGCAATCGAAATCGAGCGGCGAACGCTCAAGGTCATCGAAGAGATCAAAGAAAAATACGGCAACGGCTCCGTACTTATCGTCTCACACAAAGCGACGATCAGAATTATTCTCTGCAGCCTGCTTGGGATTGACGTTGGCAGATTTCGGTACCGTCTCGCATGTCCGGTGGGGTCTCTCAGTGTCGTAGAGTTCACACGATCCGGACCTCTCATCAAGCAGCTTGCCGATCGCTCGCACTTGTCCGAGGCACTGCGAAACTTACCGGGAACCTGAGGATTAAACCATGTGCGCATACTGAGGTCTCACATCGTGAGCAACTTATCCAACAATATAAAGAGAGGTGCTATATGCGAACCCTTATTCTGATAACACTCGTGTCGTGGAGTGTCCTCGTTGCCGGATGCTCGTCTGTGGATGTCACGACGGACTACGACCGCGAGGCTGATTTTTCCTTGTACAAAACATACGATTGGATGGAGCGCCACAATCCGCGCGATGGCGGGCCAGGCGGGAACGTTGGATTGAATGATCCTCTTGCCCGAAAGCACATCCAGAATGCTATCGAGCGCGAATTGCTTGCCAAAGGGATACGACAGGTGGACTCCTCTCCTGACTTGCTCGTTATGGTTCACACCTCGACACAGAACCGCATTGATGTTGATCGCTATGGCTACCGCTACGGTCGCTTCGGACGCCGCGTTGGTGTTGTGACAACTGTTGAGCGCTACAAGGAGGGAACTATTCTTGTTGATCTCATTGATGGACGTTCGAAGGATCTTGTCTGGCGCGGGGTAGCGCAGGATGCTCTCCGCCGCGGCGATTCACGCGCCGAGTACATTGATGAGTGTATAAAGCAACTGTTCAAACAGTATCCGCCTGCCAAATCCTGATTCCCGCAAGGCGGTGAAAACGCTGCGAAAAGCCTTCGCATCTGCTGTCGCGCGAGGTTGGAGTGATGGAGTTGAAGAGTAACGAGGTTTCCCTCGCTCCAACAACGCCATGACTCCTGCCAAGCGTGAGTAACACACTGACCGACTTTCGAACATTCGCTTGAACGAAGACAACATCAGACTCAAAAACCGCGACCTCAGTTGGCTCGCGTTCAACCATCGTGTCCTGCAGGAAGCGGCCGATCCGACTGTGCCGCTCTACGAGCGCATCAAGTTTCTCGCCATCTGGTCATCGAATCTGGATGAGTTCTTTCGGGTGCGCGTCGCGTCGCTGCGCGCGTTGCAGCGCTTGAAAAAGAAAACGCAAAAGAAACTCGATATCGAGCCAGAGAGACTTCTCAAACGCTTACTGAAAGCCGTGTTGCTGCAGCAGGAGGAATTCGGCGATATCTTTCGCAACCGCATCAAGAAAGGCTTGATGAAGGAGGGAATTTTCCTTGTGCGAGAAACCGACCTTGATAAGCGGCAGCGCACCGCGGCTCGCCAATTGTTTCACGAGAAAGTTCAGCCGCTGCTGTCGCCGATGGTGTTGGGTGAAGCAGGTCCATTTCTCCACAACAAAGCGTTGTACCTGATTGCGCTGCTTCGTCGCAAGGGGGCCGAACAGAAGGAGTCAGAAAACTACGCGCTTGTCGAGATTCCGTCGGCGCAAATGCCGCGGTTCGTTGTCCTTCCTTCGAAAGCACAGTGCACCCACATCATGTTTCTTGATGACTTGATTCGGCTGGCGTTGCCGGAGTTGTTCCCCCAGTATCACGTGGTGAGCTCGTATGCGATCAAACTGACACGGGACGCTGAGCTTGAACTTGGCGACGAGTTCAGCGGCAACCTGCTCGAGAAAATTAAGAAGGCACTCAAGAAACGAGGCGAGGGCGTTCCGTCGCGGTTTCTCTACGACCAGGAAATGCCGAAGAGGTGTCTGCAATTCCTTCAAGGGTGTTTTTCGCTTGCAGCCGACGACCTCATTCCGGGAAGTCGTTATCACAACTTCAGCGACTTCTTGTCGTTTCCGATTCCGCCGCATCGTGATTCACGCGCAACACCGCTAACGTACGCCCCGATGCCCCCCATCATGCCGGAAGGATTCGAGCCGCAGGCAGTGTTCGAACAAATGCGCAACCGTGATTTGCTGGTGCATTACCCCTATCACTCGTACAATTGCCTGATCAATTTTCTGCGCGCCGCGGCGGATGATCTGTCTTGTCGTTCTCTCATGATTACCCTGTATCGGGTCGCGCGCAATTCCACAGTCGTCGAGCAGCTCTTGCGCGCGGCGCGCCAAGGAAAGAACGTCACGGTCTTCGTTGAAGTGAAAGCGCGCTTCGATGAGGAATCGAACATTTTTTGGGCGGAGGAATTGGAAAAGGCAGGCGCTCGCGTTCTCTACAGTATTCCCAATCTCAAAGTGCATGCAAAACTCTGCTTGCTTGAGCGCAATGAAGCGGACGGCCTCAGACGCTATGCTTATTTCAGCACGGGCAACTTCAACGAAAACGCTGCGACGCTCTATACGGATTTCGGATTCTTCACGAGCGATGAACGGCTGACCCGTGAAGCGGAACGCATCTTCCGTATTCTCTGTCGGGAAAAGAAAAAGGGAAAGTTCGAGCACCTGCTTGTTGCTCCGTTTACACTGCGTGAGCGATGCGAAGAGATGATCGAGCGTGAGATCAAGCATGCGCGCAAAGGGCGGAACGCCTTCATCATTGCAAAGGTAAACTCGCTGGAAGATGCACAAATGATTGCAACACTCTACAAAGCGAGTCAGGCGGGCGTGAAGATTCACTTGATCGTGCGCGGGGTCTGCTGCCTCATCCCCGGCGTCAAAGGGCTGAGCGAGAACATCGAAGTGGTCAGTATCGTCGATCGCTTTCTCGAGCATGCACGGGTGTTCCTCTTCCATAACAACGGCGATGAGAAGTATTTCCTCTCCTCCGCCGACTGGATGCAACGCAATCTCGACCGTCGCATCGAAGTGGCATTTCCGATCTTTGATGCAGCGTTGCAGCATGACTTGAGAGCGGTTCTCGATTTGCAGTTGCGCGACAATGTGAAAGCGCGCATCGTTGACAGAAGGTTTGTCAACAAGATACGCTCGCGCGGCAACGAAGCTCCGCTCCGCTCACAGTACGCTGCCTACGACTACTGGAAAGCATCTGCGACAAGAAGACCTTCTTGAATCTCTCCCTTTTTAGGAGTATTCTTCTTCACCAACCGTTCGCTCATGACGTTTCCGAGATGCTATGAATCCCAACTGGACCGGCGTTTTCCCGGCTCTCACGACTAAGTTTACCTCCAACGAGGAACTCGATATCACAGCAATGGAACAGCATTGCAACTTCCAGCTCGAGGCGGGCGTCCATGGAATCGTCGTGCTCGGCTCGCTTGGTGAGAACGGTTCCCTCTCATGGGAAGAAAAGCAAGAAATCGTGAAGGCGATTGTGCGCATATGTCATGGTCGTGTTCCCGTTATTGTCTGCTGCGCGGAAACAACAACGACAGCGGCACAGCGCTTTGTTGCCGCGGCGACATCACACGGGGCGGATGGCATCATGCTGCTGCCGCCGATGCGCTATCCCTCGGACTCACGCGAGACAATGATCTATCTCAGGGCGATTGCGGAGAGATGTGAACTCCCGATCATGCTGTACAATAATCCCGTTGCCTATCACATTGATATCTCGCCCGCAATGTTCGCCGCGCTTGCCGACGAGCAGAAATTTGTCGCAATCAAAGAATCGTCAGACAACATTCGTCGCGTCACCGACATCTTCAACCTCGTCGGCGAGCGATACAATATTTTTATGGGGGTTGATGATCTCGCGCTGGAAGCCTTGACGCTCGGCGCTGTGGGGTGGGTGGCGGGACTTGTGTGTGCATTTCCCACTGAGACTGTTGCACTCTATAACCTTGTGAACGCAGGAAGAATGAAAGAGGCACTCGAACTCTATCGGTGGTTCATGCCGCTGTTACATCTCGACGTTTCACCGAAGTTCGTACAAAACATAAAACTTGCGGAGACAATGGTCGGCGTCGGGACGGAGTATGTTCGTGCGCCGCGCCTGCCGCTTATCGGCACAGAGCGGAAGCACGTCGAACACATTATTGCGCGAGCGATCGAAACACGACCACGTGTGGCAGCAATGTGAAACGCGAGAGGAAAATTTCCTCCGCAGTGCCGGCGAGAGACGGAAGGTGGTCCCTTCCACCAATTGAGTAACGCCCACGGAAAACGTAGAGCCAGATCGCAAGCGTCTTCGATGAACGGCGGCAGGCTCACTCAACGGACAGCTCGGGAATCCCCAACGTGAACCATCGCACAGATGCGGTGGGAGAACCGAGCAGCAAAAACGAATCAGCATGAACACATTTAACAATTTCATCAATAACCACTGGGCATCATCAACTCACTACTCAACCAACGTCAATCCTTCCGATCTCTCCGACATCATCGGTGAATACGCGCAGGCCGATGTTGCGCAGGTGAATGAGGCGATTGCTGCGGCAAAAGCCGCGCAGCCAGTTTGGGGGGCAAGCACGCCGCAGCAACGTTTCGACGTGCTTGATCGCATCGGCGCGGAAATTCTTGCGCGCAAGGACGAGCTGGGACGGTTACTGTCGCGTGAAGAGGGAAAAACTCTGCCTGAAGGGATTGGGGAAGTGACACGCGCCGGGAACATTTTCAAATTCTTCGCGGGCGAAGCTCTCCGCGTGGGAGGTGAACATTGCAATTCCGTTCGCGCAGCAATCGAGATTGACATACTGCGCGAGCCGCTTGGCGTCGTGGGGCTGATTACGCCGTGGAATTTTCCCATTGCCATCCCCGCGTGGAAGATTGCACCTGCACTTGCGTTCGGTAATACAGTCGTGTTTAAGCCCGCCGAGCTTGCACCTGCAAGTGCTTGGAGTCTTGCGGAGATTATCTCGCGCTCGGGTTTGCCACACGGTGTTTTCAATCTCGTGATGGGGAAAGGGAGCGTCGTCGGCAATGCGATTGTGCATCATCCCGATGTTGCGGGAGTGAGTTTCACCGGCTCGGTTGAAGTGGGGCGCACACTCGCGGTGAGCTTGGCGAAGCGGCTCGCACGTGTTCAACTCGAAATGGGTGGGAAAAATCCTCTCGTCGTCCTGGATGACGCAGACTTGCCTATTGCCGTGAACGCGGCAATCAACGGTGCATTCTTTTCGACGGGGCAGCGCTGCACGGCATCGAGCCGGCTGATTGTGACGGAAGAAATTCACGACCGCTTCGTGCAAGCGATGGTCGAACGGATGAGCACACTCACCGTGGATGATGCACTCGCACACGGTACTGACATCGGTCCCGTGATTGACGAGGGGCAACTGCTCAAAGATGAGAGCTACATCGAGCTTGCAAAGAAAGAAGGATGCAAACTGGTGTTCGGCGGCGAGCGCCTCACGCGAAAAAAGAACGGCTACTATCTTTCTCCCGCGCTGTTCACCGAAACCACGAACAACATGCGTTTCAATTGTGAAGAAGCGTTCGGTCCGCTGGCGGGTATCATTCGCGTAAAGAATTACGACGAGGCACTCGCCGTTGCCAACGATACCGAGTTCGGCTTATGCGCCGGCATTTGTACGACCTCACTGAAGTACGCAACGCATTTCAAGCGCCATGCACAGGCGGGCATGGTGATGGTGAATCTGCCGACTGCCGGCGTTGATTACCACGTTCCATTCGGTGGACGAAAGGGTTCGAGCTACGGCACACGAGAGCAGGGTTCGTATGCGAAGGAATTCTATACCGTGGTCAAGACGTGCTACGTTGCATCATGAGGTTGGGGATGGGATGAAGTCTCCTTGGGATTGAACACGAAGAAAACGAGAACGTGAATCGCTTGTCGTGGTCACGGGGTTGCACAAGAGCAAGAGAACGAACAATGAAAAAGACCCTCTTCATTGCAGTATGCTTTCTCATCCATCCGCTTGGATATCCACAGAACCTCGGTTCCACATTCCAGTTCACTCCTTACTTCAACATTCACGGCTATACGTGGAAAGAGTTCGACAACAATGGGGCTGAAGCGCTGAAGGAGAGCGGTCCGAAATTTGCATTCGGCGTGTTGCCCCGCTATGCTTTCTTGCCGAAGAAGAACTTGTATATCGAAATGGATGTGCGGTACACGTTTGGTTCGGTGGACTATCAAGGATTCAAGTTCGATTTGCAGACGGGTCAACGAACGCCCTTCACAACGCAGACAGGATACTGGAATCTTGAGATCGCCGCGAACGCCGGTTATATTATCGAGCTGTCACGCACGTTTCAACTCGCTCCTCTTGCGGGTTTCGGATTTGAAGTGTGGAATCGGGAGATCGCAACGGGAGACCCCAGCGGTTACGACGAGTTGTACTCGGTTTTTATGGGCAATATTGGAGGTAGCGCAACCTTTGTTGCGCATAGCAACTTTCAATTGTTCGGGAGCTTCATCGTGAAGATGCCGTTTACGCTTTCGGAAGCGATTGATAGATTCCCGCGTGGTCAGCCGCAGCAAACGAATCTTTCGCTTAGTCCCGGAATCAATCCTCGATTTGCGTTTCATATCGGCGGCAGTCTCTATCGAGTGTTTGCAGTATTCGATTTCGAAACGTGGACACTCTCGCGCTCGCCCGATGTGCAAGGGGGCTTGCATCAGCCCGAGTCAACGCGCATGCATTTTGGTATCAGACTGGGATACACTATCGCCATGTGATAGCACGGAATTGCCAACCTTCACTCATTACATCACCATACATATAAGGAGTCACAATCATGGCAGTAGCACGCGTAACCGAAATCATCGCATCGTCGCCAAAGAGCTTTGAAGATGCAGTCAACATCGGCGTCAAGCGGGCAAACAAGACGCTCAAAAATGTGAAGGGCGCATGGATCAAAGAGCAGAAGGTTGTTTGCACCGGCGGGAAGATCAGCGAGTATCGTGTTGCGATGTTGGTGACGTTTGTGCTGAAAGACTAATGCAAACTGATGAAGCGCAAGTGGGATTAGGTTCAGGGTTCACGTCAGGTGCCACCCTTGACGCCTGAACCTTGAACCTCAAACCACTTCCATTTGAGTTGCGACAAGACCTTCGTTGCGCTCAGGATTGAGAATATGAGACGAAGTTTCTTCTGTATAGATGCCCACACCTGCGGCAATCCCGTTCGCGTAGTCGTAAGCGGCGGACCTCAGCTCGACGGAGCGACTATGAGCGAGCGGCGTCAGCATTTTGTGCGTGAGTTCGACTGGATCCGCACGGGTTTGATGTTCGAGCCGCGCGGACACGATATGATGAGCGGCAGCATCTTGTATCCCCCCACGCGAGAGGATACGGATGTTGGCATTCTCTTCATCGAAACAAGCGGCTGCTTGCCGATGTGCGGTCACGGAACGATAGGAACCGTGACGGTGATGATCGAGCACGGACTCGTCACGCCGAAAGCACCCGGTAAGGTGAGACTGGAAGTGCCTGCGGGAATTGTCGAAGCGTTTTATGAGCTGGAAAAAACCGGGCGTAAGAGAAAAGTCAAGAGCGTTCGCATTGTGAATATTCCGTCGTACTTGCATTCGAGTGGTATTACCGTGGAATGTCCTGACCTTGGGACGTTGACGGTTGACGTCGCTTACGGCGGAAATTTCTATGCAATCGTTGACCCGCAGGAAAACTTCAAAGGGCTTGAGCACATTGCAGCCGCTGATGTGTTGCGTTGGAGCCCGCTTGTCCGAAAGCGCATCAACGAAAAGCATTCCTTCGTTCATCCCGAGAATCCAACAATCAAGGGGTGCTCGCACGTCATGTGGACTGGAGTGCCGCGGCACCCTGAAGCAACTGCCCGCAACGCGGTCTTCTACGGCGAGAAGGCAATTGACCGTTCGCCCTGCGGCACGGGAACATCTGCCCGCATCGCTCAGTGGGCGGCTAAAGGAAAGTTAAAGGAAGGTGATGTCTTTGTTCACGAAAGCATTATTGGCAGTCTGTTCAAAGGTCGCATCGAAGGACGGGCGAACGTTGGCGAGTACGAAGCAATCATTCCAAGTATCGAAGGCTGGGCGAAGATTACGGGGTTCAATACGATCGTGATTGACGATGAGGATGATCCGTTTGCACGCGGGTTTCAAGTGCTCTGACGCCTCAACCTTGAACCCTGAACCTTGAACCTTGAACCCTGAACCCTGAACCATGAACCATGAACCTTGAGCCCAACAAGCATAACAACGTCCTCATCATCGGCGGCGGAGCAATCGGCCTCTGCTCCGCGTATTATCTCCAACAGGCTGGCGCACAAGTTACCGTCATTGACAAAGGCGAGTTCGGTCATGGCTCGTCGTGGGGGAACGCAGGGTATGTGTGTCCTAGCCATTTCGTTCCGTTGGCGTCGCCGGGAATTATTTCTCAAGGATTGAAATGGATGCTCAGTCCGACGAGTCCGTTCTATATCAAGCCGCGACTTGATTTCGACTTCCTTTCTTGGGCATGGAAGTTTCGGCGATCGTGTACAATGGAACATGTTCGGCGAGCAATGCCTTTGTTGCGAGACCTCGGCAACGCGAGTCTTGAGCTATACAGGGAGCTTGCGATTAGGAACGAGTTTGACTTCGCCTGGACGACACGTGGTTTGCTGACGCTCTATCGGACTGAACGCGGAAGAGCGCACTGTGAAGAGGAAGCCGAGCACGCACATCACCTTGGTGTAGCTGCGAGACTGTTAACCAGAGCGGAGCTCCAAGAACTCGAACCGCATGTCGAATTTCGAGCCGATGGCGGCTTGTATTTTCCCGACGATTGTCACCTCACGCCGTCGAAGTTTGTGGTTGGATTGGCGAAGCATCTTGAGGCGAAGGGGGTGAGGTTGCTGACGAACACAATGGTTTCAGGGTTCAAGGTTCAGGGAAATCGTGTCGTTGAAGCGACAATGTCGAGCGGAAGTCTGAAAGCTGATGAGTTTGTGCTCGCGGGCGGCTCGTGGTCACCGAAGATTGTTCGCAGCCTCGGCATCAGACTGCCGATGGAGGCAGGAAAAGGATACAGCATTACGTACGAATGCAAAGACGGTAAGCCGCGCATTCCATTCATTCTCACTGAAGCGCGAGTGGCGGTTACGCCAATGGGCAACACGATTCGCTTCGCGGGTACGATGGAAATTGCGGGACTCGATCTCAGTATTACACACCGTCGGGTCGACGCGATTTTGAGTTCGCTCAAGAATTATTTCGGCGGGTTCGACAATCTCAAAGCAAGCGACGGCGAAATATGGGCTGGCTTACGTCCCGTGAGTCCCGATGGCTTACCGTATATCGGACGATTCCGTTCGTATTCGAATCTGATTGCGGCGACAGGGCATGCAATGATTGGAATTTCGCTCGCGACCATTACGGGTAAATTGGTCGCTGAGATCGCGGCAGGAG
>CAYUFU010000116.1:0-11041 GCA_964444145.1 uncultured Chitinophagales bacterium | reverse complement strand
GATGCCAATCATGATTGTCCCTGAAAGGGACGAATGTGAATAGCCGAGGGCAACGCCCTCGGTGTTGAAAACAGAATTAGGGTGAACCCTGAAAGGGTTCAATTTTTTTTGCCGAGAGCCGTTTTCTTCCCTTTGCGTACATCAGATATCATCATCATCATTTCGCCAGCATCATTTTTCTCAGCCGCACGCGACCGTTTGCGAAGAGGTTGAAAAAGTACACGCCGCTGGATAATCCCGCGGCATTCCTGTCTGCGATGTACGCCGCCATAGTTCATCAGAGCGGTGAATAGCGTCCACGATGTCGCTTGCTGTGTGAGAAGCACTGCTCCTACCGCGACGCCGAAGTTCAGAGGCGTTATGCAGTTGACGGAGTTTTGCGACAAGCCATCGTCAACCGAAAGGTGACGAAACCGCAACTGCGCGTCCATGCGCGACCCGAAGAGGGCACATGCGATGAGGTAGGAGAAAATTCGCAGCACCCCGTTGACCCTGTTTCAATGACCGTTGAAGCGCTAACGACAATGCAGGGATGTCGAAATGATATAGCCAAGCGTAGGTTTCTTCTTGTCCCTCGCTTCAATATATTGATGACGGATGAAACAGATTCACCTCCCCCATCGCGAGCGTCCGCGTTCGTACACGATCTCAATCCGGCCGGGTCTTCTTGACGACCTCCCAGGGTTAATGGCAACAACATGGAGAGGCTGCTCGCTCTTCATTGTCACGGACGAGAATGTCGAGAAGCTGTACGGACGAAATCTTCTGCGACAGTGCGTTGATGTCGGATTGAATACTTCATTGTTCTTTGTGCCCGCGGGCGAACGCTCGAAGAATTTCAAGACCATACACGCTCTTCAGACCGCGCTGCTGGAAAACAGAGTCCGTCGTGACAGCCTCATCGTTGCGCTCGGCGGCGGCGTAGTCGGCGACATCGCCGGCTTTGTTGCGGCGACGATTTTGCGCGGCGTGAAGTATGTGCAAATCCCGACAACGCTTCTTGCGCAAGTGGATAGCAGCATCGGCGGAAAGGTTGGCATTGATCATCCGTTCGGAAAGAATCTCATCGGCGCGTTTCATCAGCCCGCCGCGGTGTTTATTGATCCACATGTTTTGCGGACGCTTCCTGCAAGAGAATTTCGCAACGGCCTCGCTGAGGTTGTAAAAATTGCGACAGCGCTCGACGCGAAACTCTTTTCACTTCTCGAAAAGAATGCCGAGAGAATTTCCAAAGAGGAAACGCGCCTGCTCTCAGAGATTGTTCATCGCGCGGTCGGACTCAAAGCCGCTGTCGTCGAGCGAGACGAGCGGGAAGCGGCATTGCGGAAGACGCTGAATGTCGGTCACACAATCGGTCATGCGCTCGAAGCCGCGACCGATTTTCACTTGCGACACGGCGAAGCGGTGAGCGTCGGTATTGCTGTCGAAGCGAAGATTGCTGTGCGCCTTGGCCTCCTTTCCCAAAGAGAGTGCGCGAGAATTATCAACCTCCTGCGAGCATTGAAACTCCCGACGCGCGTTCCATCTATCAAGAGTCGAAACAAGTTCTTCTCGGCGCTTTCGACCGACAAGAAGTCTGAAGGTAATGCGCCGAGATTCTCACTGCTCGCCGGGCTCGGTCGAACAGCAATCAGTGTCGAGGTGCCCACGGCTCTTCTCGAACAGGCTGTGACGAGCGCATCTCACTGAAGAAAAGAATGAATCCTGGTCCGCTCATTGTATGATCATCGTCTCCATTACTGGACCAACAATGAAGCACGCGCTGGCGCAAATAGACGGGTCGTCGCGCTTCGCCGATGCATTCGAGTTTCGGCTCGACATGATTCGCGACGTGGTGCTTCCACGATTGTTCGCCGCAACGAGGAAGCCGATTATCGCGACATGTCGACCGAAGCGGGAGGGAGGAATGTTCGTTGGAACCGAGGAGGAACGATTGGAAATGTTGCGCTCTGCCTGTTGCGCAGGAGCAGACTGGGTTGACGTGGAACTGAACGCGGGCGATGCGTTTTTTCGCGCTGCCATCGAAGGGCTGCGCGTGAATGTCATTCTTTCTCAGCATCACTTCGGGAGTGGTGGGTTCAAGGTCGCAGCACTTTATCAACGAATGCGAACCTTCCTTGCCGACAGGCGGGCGGCGAGGTTGGACGCGCTGAAGTTCGCATACATTGCAAACGACGCGTCGGATATTCACCATGCGTTCAGGTTTCTCGCGCTCGCGCAACGCGATGGGCAGAAAGCGATTGCAATCGCTATGGGCGAGCGAGGCGAAGCGAGCAGAATTCTCTATAAGAAATTTGGCGGCTGGGCAACTTTTGCGGCGACCGAAGATGGCGAATCCGCGCAGCACGGCCAGCTTCCCGCAAGCCACCTGAAACAGCTTTATCGTGCGGACAGGTTAACGCGTGCAACAAAGCTCTTCGGTGTTCTCGGCAATCCGCTGAAGCAAAGCAAAGGCGTGTATCTTCATAATCCGCTCTTTCATCGTGCGAAGCTGAACGCAGTGTATTGCAGATTCGAGGTTGGCGCGCTGCGTGATTTCATGCGGTTCGTTGCGCCGCATCTGAGCGGCTTCAGCGTAACGATTCCGCATAAACAGGCAGTGATGAAGTATCTCGACGTCACCGACCCAACGGCGAAGGCGATCGGTGCGGTCAACACCGTGCTGCGACGGGGGAAGAAACTTATCGGCACAAACACCGACGCGGCAGGAGCCCTCGATGCTATCGAGAACGTCATGAGCGTGAACGCGCAACGGATGCTCATTCTCGGCGCGGGCGGCGCTGCGCGGGCGATTGCATACGAGGCAACACGACGCGGCGCTCACGTCTTCGTGGCAAATCGTACTGAAAGAAAAGCAAAGGCGCTTGCACAAGAATTGCACGTCGCCTGTGTTCCGAATGCGTCGCTCGGTCAATATCGCTTCGATATCATCGTCAACGCGACACCGGTCGGCATGGCGCCGCGGGTGAACGCCTCGCCGCTTCCGCAATCCATGTTGAAGAAAAAAGTCGTGTTCGATGTCGTGTATAACCCGCCGATGACGAAGTTCTTGCGCGATGCGAAAGCCATCGGCGCGGAGATCATACAAGGATCGGAAATGTATCTCAACCAAGCAGCGCGGCAGTCGAAGTTGTACACGAAGGTGGAGCCGAGCGTTCGGGTCATGCGAAGGCTCTTGGGGTTCTGAATGCAGAAAGAAGTGCGATGGTCAACCATGTTGTAATGTGGCGCTTCAAGGACGAGGCAGACGGGGCGAAGAAAGCCGAGAATGTTCAGAAAGCAAAAGCTCTCCTCGATTCGCTGCCGGAGAAAATACCGGTCATAAGATTTTTCGAAGTCGGGTGCGATATGCTGCACTCTGAGTCATCGTATGACCTTGTCTTGATTTCCAAATTCGAAAGCCAGCGAGACCTTCTGGCGTATCAGAGCCACCCCGAGCACGTGAAAGTGGTGGAGTTTTTGCGCAAAGTGCATATGTCGAAAGTTGTTGTGGACTACGAGTCGTGACGCTTCGTGAGATTACTCCCGTGGGGAAGCTGCTTGATGAAGTCATCAACGTTCCGGGCTCGAAGAGCATCACCAATCGTGCGCTCATGTGTGCGGCGCTCGCGAAAGGAGAGTCCGTCATTCGCAACGCGTCGGACAGTGACGACACGGCGATGATGGTGAACGGGCTGAACCAACTCGGTGTGCTTGTGAGAAAACAATCTGATGCGCTGATCGTCGAAGGCACGGGTGGACGGTTGTATGCGCCGAAGTTTCCGATTCCCGTCGGCAATGCAGGAACGACCCTCCGGTTTCTGCTTGGGCTTGCCGCGCTTGCCAAGGGAACGACGACGTTCGATGCCGATCCGCGGATGGCGGAGCGACCGAACGACGAAATACGAGAGGCGTTCTCACAACTTGGGATAGAAGTACGGCAAGCGGGTTCGAGGTTTGTGGTTCGCGGCGGGACAATTGGTGGCGATCGAGTCAAGGTCAGCGCGGAAACCAGTTCGCAGTATGTTTCTTCACTCCTCATGGCGGCGCCTTACGCGTCAACGAGTATTGCCCTTCACCTTGAGGGGAATGTTTCTTCGTCGCCGTACATAGACATGACGGTGCAGGTGATGAGGCACTTCGGTGTTGAAGCGTGGCGTTCGTCGAACACCATGTTTACAGTCCAGGCGGGGCAACATTACGTCCCTGCGACGCTTACGGTTGAAGCTGATGCATCGAGTGCCTCCTATTTTCTCGCCGCTGCCGCATTGTGCCGCGGCAGAATTGTCGTTCGTGGAGTGAAAGTGAATTCCCTACAGGGTGACTCGAAGTTTGCCGATGTCTTGAAGGCGATGGGTTGCAGGGTTAGAGAAGTGCCGGAGGGGGTGGAATGTTCGAGCGGCGAGACATTGAGCGGCGTAAACGTGGATATGAATGCGATGCCGGACGCCGTGCCGACGCTTGCGGTCGTTGCTCTGTTTGCAAACTCCCCGACACGGATACACAACATCGCGCACCTTCGTTACAAAGAATCCGATCGCCTCTCGGCGCTGGAATCCGAACTGAGAAAACTCGGAGCGGACGTCACGGCGAAGGATGACGCGCTCGCAATTGTTCCGGCTCCACTTCACGGAGCGCGACTCAACACGCACAACGACCATCGGCTTGCGATGAGTCTCGCCCTTATTGGCTTGAAGGTTCCGGGTGTGATGATTGAGAATCCTGAGTGCGTCAGGAAGTCGTTTCCGAAATTCTGGGATGAGTTTCAAAAGCTCACTCCAGCCCACGATACATCTTCATGATAGCATCACCACAATGCCCGGCAATACGTTCGGTAAATACTTTCGCATCACCACATTCGGTGAAAGTCATGGCAAAGCCGTGGGTGTCGTGATTGATGGGGTCAAGCCCGGACTTCCGTTTGATACGAAGTATATACAGCGCGAACTCGATCGTCGTCGTCCCGGACAAAGCACCATCACGACGGCACGAAGAGAATCAGACGAAGTGGACATCCTCAGCGGCGTGTTTGAGGGGAAAACTACGGGCACGCCGATTTGCATGGTCATCTGGAATCGCGATCAACGCCCAAAGGACTACGAGAAGATCAAGCATCTGTTTCGTCCGGGACATGCAGGCTATACGTACCTTGCAAAATTCGGTATTAGCGATTATCGCGGCGGCGGCAGATCGTCGGGACGCGAAACGGCATCACGCGTTGCCGCCGGTGCGTTTGCGAAGCACTTACTCGCGCGGCGCGGCATTACGATCATTGCCCACACACAGGAAGTCGCAGGCATCAAGGCACAATCATTTGATATTCACGAAATCGAAAACAATGCGGTGCGCTGTGCGGACGCGGCAGCGGCGAAAAAAATGGAGCGCAAGATTCTTCGCATTAAGAAACAAGGCGACTCTGTTGGCGGCATTGTCGAGATCATTGTGAAGAATGCTCCACCCGGGCTTGGTGATCCGGTATTTGATAAGCTCGAAGCCGATCTGGCGAAATCGTTGATGTCCATCGGTGCCGTAAAAGGTGTTGAAGTGGGAAACGGTTTCCGTGCCGCTCGGATGAAAGGAAGCGAGAACAACGACGCGATGTATTACGACAAGAAGACGAAGCGCGTCCGTACCCGCACGAATAATGCCGGCGGCATCGTGGGAGGAATTTCCAACGGCGAAGATATTATTCTACGCATCGCCGTCAAGCCGCCATCGTCCATCGTCCCCGCGCAAGAAACCGTCACGGTCGATGGAAAGCCTGCGCGCATAACCGTCGAAGGGCGACACGACCCGTGCATTTGTCCGCGCATCGTGCCGGTGGCGGAGGCGATGGTCGCGTTGACGCTCCTCGATCACGTCATTCGTCAAGAACGAATCGCAGGACGCGGTGCGCGTCGCGCGCAGCGAGAGGCAAAAAAGCTGTAGCCATCCTGTAGCCCACCTTCCTCCCCCCGAGACAACTTTTCGAAAGTCGTGTCAAGTGAAATCTTTCGGAACGGAAAATTTTTTTTCTCGATTCATGTCAAGACGCATCTTGTCAGTCGTCGTAAATTTTTTTCTGAAAAACGGAGTTATTTTCTTGACAACGAGTCATATTCTTATATATTTACATGTAGCTCAATTATGTTTCACTTCAAGGAGAGTTTCTGGAACCAGCACAGAGAAAGGTTTCGCGTAGGCAAATGACTATCGCTCTCGTCTACAATCTCAAAGCGGAAGCCCTTTCACATTTAGCCCCACTTGAAGGCGGACCAGAAGCTCCCTCTCACACGTCAACAGATCCGTTCGAACTTCGAAAGCTCCACCGGCAGAAGGACATGTTTGCCGAGTGGGACACGGAAGAAACCATCAACGCTGTACGCGATGCCATCAGAGAGCGTTACGATGTGGTAATGATCGAAGCGAACGAGCACGCCTTTGAAACACTGCGCACAACGCGTCCGGATTTTGTGTTCAACATTGCCGAAGGGTTGCACGGCGCGTCACGCGAAGCGCAAATCCCCGCGATGCTCGAGATGCTGCAGATTCCCTACTTGGGATCCGACCCTCTTACGCTCGGCATTTGTCTCGACAAAGCGCGGGCAAAAGAAATTCTCTCATACCACAAGATTCCAACCGCGTCGTTCAGCGTAATCAAGACGATGTCGGATTTCGAAGACATCCGACTGAAGTTTCCCTCAATCGTGAAGCCGTTGCACGAGGGGTCGAGCAAGGGAATCTACAATTCGTGCGTTGTGCGCAATCCGGACGAACTTGCCAATGAAGTGAAGATCATTCTTGAAACCTACAACCAACCCGCGCTGGTGGAAGATTTTCTCCCGGGTCGGGAGTTTACCGTTGCATTGCTCGGCAATGGTGATGAGGTCCGCGTGTTGCCGATTGTCGAAATCAAGTTCGATGCGCTCCCACCCGGTGTCAATCCCATCTATTCGTATGAAGCGAAATGGATTTGGGATCAGCGCGGCAATCCGCTCGACGCCTACGAGTGTCCCGCGGCGCTGAGCGCGTCGCTGCGAACTGCAATCGAAGACATTTGTAAGGCTGCGTATCGTGTCCTCAACTGCCGCGACTGGAGTCGAATAGATGTGCGGCTCGATGTACAGGGGGTGCCACATATCTTAGAACTCAATCCCCTGCCGGGCATTCTTCCGAACCCGGACGACAATTCATGTTTTCCGAAGGCGGCGCGGGCGGCAGGGATGTCCTACAACCAACTCATCAATTCTGTTCTCGATATTGCGATGCAGCGGAATGGGATTCTGCCGATAACAGCAAAGATGGTTGGCGCGGCGGCGGAGTCACGAAGTATCGGAGGTTTGGCATTACGGGAGTGAAAAAGTCGTAACGCGTAGAGGTATTGGAGTTGGCGCTCCGGTTGCGAAACTTATCACAATGTAGGAGTGTCTTTCTCGGCTTGAGAAAGCGATCTACGATTCGAACAGGCATATCACCATCGAGAGGTTGTTGTGAAACGAAAAACACGCATTGCGATTCTGTACAACGAGCCCGTCGTCGGAACGGAGGCCGGACGCAAGTATATTTCCGAGAACGGAAAACTGCAGGAAGGTCCAGCCGTTCCCGCCGCGAGCTTAAAGCCGACTGCAATGCAAGCGGCGGTTGACCTCTCCGAAATCGGTGTGCTCGAAGAAATGGAAGACATCAAGGGGGCGCTGGAAACGCTGGGCTACCGCGCGACGATTTTCAACGTTGATGCGAAAGCGGACCGGCTGATTGATTTCTTGCGCGACGAGAAGCCGGATTTGATTTTCAACATCGTCGAGTGTATCGAGAATAACGCGGCACTGGAGATGAATGTTGCGGGATTGTACGAATTGCTCAAGATTCCGTTTACAGGGGCTGGACCGCTTGCACTGGGCACTGCGCTCAACAAACCGCGTGTGAAAGAGATTCTTATCGCAAATGGAATCAAAACTCCCCTGCACCAGGTCTTCAAAGTCTCCGATAAAATAGTACTAAAGGAGGGAATGGAATTTCCTCTCATTGTGAAGCCGTCGCGCGAAGACGCAAGCGTCGGCATTTCGGAGAAGTCCATCGTCAACAACATGAACGAGTTGAGAAGGCAAGTGCGATTCATTTGGGCGGAATTCGAGCAGCCCGCGCTCGTCGAGCAGTTTATTGATGGTCGTGAGTTGAATGTCGCCGTCATCGGCTACAAGAAACCCACGACGCTGCCGATTTCGGAGATTGATTTTTCTGGATTGCACGATGGCATGCCGAAGATCGTGAGCTACGCGGCGAAATGGTTGAACGGCACGGTCGAGTACAAAGGAACGAACGGCTTGTGTCCAGCGAAACTTCCTGCGGCAATCGAAACGCAACTACGCGAGACAGCGCTGAAATGTTTCCAACTCATCGGCTGCCGCGATTACGCACGCATAGATTTTCGTCTTGCCGCTGATGGAACTCCGTACGTTTTGGAAGTAAATCCGAATCCTGATATATCCGATGACGCAGGATTTGCCCGCGCAGCGAAAGCCGCAGGGTACACCTTCCCACAGATCATCGGCAAGATTGTCGAATCCGCGCTTGAACGTGCAAGCTGAAAACTCTGCCGATCCCTTGAGTTCACTCATGGATGAGCTCGAACCTCCGCCAGCGCCTAGGCAATCGTCGTTGCACATTCGTCCACTCAAACCTTCGGACGTTGCAGCGCTCCATCAACTTCTCATTGAAACGAACGTTTTCAACGCAGAAGAAATTGATGTCGCGTTGGAGTTGATCCACGCCGTTCTCCAGAATCCGAATCATCCCGACTATATCATCTACGTCTGTAACGGCGCCGAGCTGCCCGACGGCAAGGCGGAAGTGCTTGGCTATTATTGTGTCGGTCCCACGCCCGCGACCGACGGAACATTCGATTTGTATTGGATTGCAACGAAACCGTCGGTACACGGAAAAGGAATTGGGCGCGCATTGAACGCGCACGCCGAAGAGCTGATTCGCTCGCGTGGCGGGAAGTTGATTATCGCCGAAACCTCCTCGACTCCTCGCTACGATAGGACAAGAAAGTTTTATCTCAATGCCGGCTACATAGAAGTTTCTCGGATACGCGATTACTATCGCACGGGAGACAGTCTCGTGGTCTTCGGCAAATATCTTTCACAATAGAAGGAAGCTGTATGGAACTCTGGCAAGAGATGTTGCGACAGAGTGTTGATAGCGGAAAAGATTTGGTGGAGCGATTCGGGTTCGAGGCGGACCTCGCCGAGCGCTTAAACAACTTATTCCACATCCGAATCAATCCCTACTATCTGAGCTTGATTCGTTATCCCGGCGATCCGATTTGGCTGCAGTGCATTCCCGACGCAGTCGAGCTCGAAGACGATGGCATGCCGGAAGACCCGCTTGGCGAAGACGCGCACAGCCCGGTGCCCAGCATCGTGCATCGCTATCCCGACCGCGTGCTGTTCTTGACAACGAGCCAATGCTCGATGTATTGCCGTTTTTGTACGCGCAAACGCAAAGTCGGCGATTCGACAAAAATCAACATGAAGTATATACAGGGTGGCATCGACTACATTGCGGCGCATCCCGAAGTACGCGACGTGATTCTCTCCGGCGGCGACCCGCTGATGTTGACCGACCAGAATTTGGAGAAAGTGATTTCTAGTCTGCGAGCAATTCCACACGTTGAGATTATTCGTCTCGGCACGAAGATGCCCTGCGTCCTTCCGCAGCGTATTACCGACAAGCTGTGTGCGATGCTGAAGAAGTATCATCCGATTTATGTGAACACGCATTTCAATCATCCATGGGAATGTACGCCCGAGGCAAAAAAGGCGTGCGCCATGCTTGCGGACGCGGGTATCCCCGTGGGCAACCAGGCGGTGCTCATGAAAGGCGTCAACGACAATCCCGACGTGATGCTCGAGCTGATGCGGAAGCTCTTGTTTATGCGCGTGCGGCCGTATTATTTGTATCAAGCCGATATTACGAAAGGCGCGAATCATTTCCGCACGCCCGTCAGTGTCGGACTTGACATCATGGATAAACTGCGTGGGCATACATCCGGTTTAGCGATTCCACATTTTGTGATTGACGCTCCCGGCGGCGGCGGAAAAATTCCGCTCTTGCCGCAGTACGTCGTCGGTCGCAACGGCAACCAGATTATCTTGCGCAATTACAAGTACGACATCTACACGTATCCCGACGTCGAAGATCCGACGAAGAATGCCACGTATGAATCAACGCAAACGGTGGAGAAGCCCTTTACGCGCAAGCGCCGTGTGACGAAGAAGTATGAACCGGATAAGGAGCTTGTTTGAAATCCTGCGTTCCGCCGTGCGGGAAGAGGAACCTGAGAGGTTGGATTAGTGATGTTGTGATTGCAAAAAAAAAGCCCGCCGATATTCGGCGGGCAATGCACTAAGACAACTTCGATGAGAAAGCGTTCGGTCGCGCGTGAACACCTGTCTCCATCTGCTTGTCTACTCAATGTCGTAAATACGTGTTCCCCTTTACTGAAAAAGCAGAAACTACGTCTTTCCCAACTGTCCCGTAAACATCTCCAACAACTTGTCCACCGGGAACGGCTTCTGCAAAATCAGATCACAGTCCGCTTTGCACGCGCTCTTTATTGAGTCGAGCTCCTTCACACCCGTCAGGAAAATGAACGGCGTGTTTGCATACTCCTTCATTGTCCGTACGCGGCGGTGAAACTCGATCCCATCCATATTCGGCATCTTCACGTCCGACATGATAACGTCAATCTTTTCTTGCTTGAGTTTTTCAAGCCCCTGAAAGCCGTCGGTCGCGATCGTAATCGTATGTCCCACCGCGTTCATCACATCTTCCAACATCTCCAAATATTCCGGCTCGTCTTCAACCGCAAGAATTCTCATGTGCTTCTTTCCAAATGATTGTTGATGGGTTTGTGAATCCCCGCAAAAGATACACGATTGAGAGTTTAGACTCAACACTTCTCCGGATGAATGATCATTCACCTTGGAAGATGGCGCGTTTCGATACTAGATGAATTCTGGGAAGAATTAGTCAGCAATACAGCGCAGGCTCTCTCAATGCGCTCTCTTCGGGTACT
>CAYUFU010000115.1:9581-11545 GCA_964444145.1 uncultured Chitinophagales bacterium | reverse complement strand
TCACCATGCGGACGGGGCATTGCCTCCGTCCCTACGGATGTGACGACGTTTGAACCTACGAAGAACGAAGTGCAAGGGGCGGCGGAAAATACTTCTTTCCGAACCAAGGCAGGTGACGGTCACCTCTACGAGGTGGTTGACATGCATGCGGAACGCGGGGAGGCGGCGCTCACCGCACCGGCTTCGACTCATCCAAAATGGAGCGGTCCCTCAACGCCTCACTCAACACCCGCCCTTCTCGTCCGGCGGGAAACTCAATCCCGAGCAGCGCCGAGAGCGTCGGCGCGATATCAACGGGGCTTACCTCGCCGAAATATTTTCCGGAACGAATGCCGCTGCCGACGAAGATGAGCGGAACATGCGCGTCGTACTCATACGGCTCGCCGTGCGATGCGCCCTCGGGTGAGTCGCCTTCGGTCCAGTACGGCTTCAGTGCGTACACGACGTCACCGGAGCGAGTTTTCATGAAACCCTTTTTCATTTTGTATTCGAGTCCCAACTTGTCGGGATTGCCTGAAGCCTGGCTCAGCTCGCGGCTCGTGGAGGCTGCGGCAATCGGCGCGAAAAGCCGGAGCGAATCGGCAAGTTCTCGCGCCAACCAATCAACGGTCGGATAGTTCATCGCTGTGACGACGCTGCGATCGAAATAAATGTTGTTTGCAACGATGGACTTGATCCACTTCCCCTCCTTCGGCTCGCCGAATTTTCTGTTCAAACCCGTCGTGCACGCTTGCCAGATTGAACTGTACGACACTCGTCCAGCGTCCGCCGAGGGGTTGTGCTTCAGGATGAACTCGGGCGCGGGGGCAACGCCGTGGTCGGCGGTGAGGACGATGAGGCAGTTCTTCAATCCGATCTTTTTGTTGATGAACGAAAGGAAGTCGGCGAGAATGTCATCCATGCGCAGCACCATGTCCATCACTTCGTGGCTGTGTGGACCGTACGCGTGCCCGACGATATCGGGCGAAGAAAAGCTGACGCAGAGCAAGTCGGTGACGCCGCGGCGACCGAGTTCCTCCCCGACGATTGCCCGCTGTGCGAGTTCGTTCAACACCTCTGCGCCAAACGGACTCCGACTCAGCGCCCAATAGTACGATGGCGTGATTCTCGTCGAGTCCTTGCCGACGACGCGATGCGGAAATGTTCGGTCGAAGCCGTCGCGCTGCTGCTCGTACGGAACATCGTCGTCGTCAACGATGCGGTAGGCGGCTTCGGGCAGTTTCTTGCGCCATTCTCTTTTGTAAAATGTGTCAATGAACTTCGAGCGGTTAAAGTTGGCGACCCATTCGGGCAACTCGTTGCGATAGTACGTCGAGGTGACGAATACCGAATCCATTTGCCAATAGACGCCGCTTGGATTTTTCCCTGCCATCAGGATCGCTGCGCGGTCTTTGTTGGAAAGGGAAATCACTTTCGATTGGAAACTTGTCTTGAGGCGCAGTTCGTCGCCGAGAGTCGAGCCGATGAATTTACGCGGCGATTTTCCTGGTCCCTCTCCTCCAACGATGCGCACGCTTTCATCGTCAACGCAGTACACACTTTTGTTGCGGTCACGGTTGAACCAATCGTTTGCGATGATGCCGTGCGTGCTTGGGTACGAGCCGCTGAGCATGGTGGCGTGTCCAGGTCCCGTGGTTGTTGTGGCGTGTTTGAAGCTTGCATTCGAAAAGTTCGCGCCGTTCTTCAGCAGATAGGTGAAGCCGTTCTTGCCGAAGTGTTGTTGAAATCGGGCGATGTAATCGTAGCGGAACTGATCGAGGCTGATGACGACGATGAGTTTCGGGGATGCGGCGTAGAGCGTAGAGCTTAGGGCGAAGAGCAGAATGGTTGTCGCGAGTTTATTGTGCATATGAAATTGGAGTGATGGGGTTTGGGAGTAATGGAGTGTTGGAGTAGTGGATTGTTGGATGATTTGTTTCGGCGGTTCAAAGTACGGAAAGATGATGTGAAAAAGAAAGGAACGC
>CAYUFU010000115.1:0-9481 GCA_964444145.1 uncultured Chitinophagales bacterium | reverse complement strand
GGAGTGCGGCAACAACTCACCACGAAGAAGGACCGCTTGATGCGGCGCAGTAGAATGGTTGGACGATGCAGAAGGTCAGCAGCCCCAAAAAACACACTTGCGTTGGACGATACGCTTCGTGGTCGGGACATTCTGGCCTTCGAGAGAACAAGGCGTTTAGTCGAGAACGGCAGCTTCGGTGAGGCGGAGCGTTTGCTTCTTCGCGTCAAGCTCCGCGCGCACGCCGATCGGGATCGTCATTTTCTTCGCGGTGTGGCCGAACGGCAGGTTGCGCAGGGTCGGCTTCTTGAATCGGGCAACGATGTCGTCGAGCACTTGGTCGGTCGTTTGTGACGGCTTCGTCGGATCGGCGGGCTTGCAATCGGTGAACTGACCGAGGAGCAAGCCGTTGACTTGTGCCAATACCGCGGCGTTGCTCAGGTGCGTCATCATGCGGTCGATGCGGTAGGGTTCTTCGGTGACTTCTTCGAGAAAGAGAAGTGCGTTGCGGAAGGTGGGCTGGTGCTGTGTGCCGAGAAGTGAAACGACGAGTGAGAGGTTGCCGCCGAGAAGTCTGCCGCGTGCGCTCCGCTGACGCGAGACGTTCGCGGAGCTCTCAAGTGAACATTGGATTGCATCCGGCTTTGCGCTCGAGGTGATCGTTCGCCAGAACATCTCTTCGGTAAATGGATCAAGGTCATTTGCAAAATCCACTGCTGCCATCGGACCGTGAAACGTCACGAGCCGACAGTGTTTCCAGAGGGCGAGCTGGAGCGCCGTCATATCGCTGAAGCCGCAGAGGATTCTTGGGTTGCGGGCGATGAGTGTGTAATTCACCCGAGGCAGCAGGCGCGGTGTGCCGTAGCCGCCGCGCAGCGCGAGAATTGCTTTCACGCGGTTGTTGGAAAACATCGCGTGAAGATCCGCGAGCCGCTCATCGTCGGTGCCTGCGAGGTAGCCGTGCACGTTGCCGACGTTCTTTCCCACGGCAACGCGATAGCCGAGCGATTCAAGATAGCGCACTGCTTTCTCGACCTTCGTCGTGTCGGCGACTGCGCTTGCCGGCGCAATCAGTCCGATGAGATCGCCCTTGTTGAGTTTCCGTGGACGCAGAGTTTTCACACACCGTTCCTTTTAGGTTGAAAGAAGATAGCGAGTGCATTCGAGAAAACCAACTTGATGAAAACAAAAACCCGATGGCAGCATAGCCATCGGGTTTGAGTTGCGACGGGCGCTTCGACTCACTTCATGAGCAGGAGTTTCCTCGTAGCGACGAAATTTCCTGCGTGCAGTTTGTACACGTATACGCCGCTTGCGAGGTTTGTTCCATCAAATGCTGCCTGATGATAACCGGCCTCACGCCGTTCGTTGAGAAGTGTTGCAACGCGTTGACCAACCGTGTTGAACACTTCGAGCGTCACCATTGCATCGTGCGGCAAGGCAAATTGAATAACCGTCGAGGGATTGAACGGGTTCGGATAGTTTTGTTCGAGTGCGAATTCTGTCGGAAGGGATTGCTCGCCGACAGCCGTCGGCATGCTCACGCGAATCGGATCGAAGTAATTCACGCTGCCGTCGAGATCAATTTGCTTCAAGCGGTAGTACGGCAGTGCCGGCGACGCGCTCGCATCTATCCAGGAGTAATCACGCGGCTCGATCGTTGTGCCGTTACCGGGCACGAAGCTGCCGGCGATCGTCGCGAACGGTCCGCTCTCTTCTGTCGCCTTTTGAATTTCAAATCCGTAGTTGTTGATTTCGCTGATGGTGCGCCATTCGAGCAACACGCGATTGCTGCTCAACGCCCTGCCGGAGAACCGCGCGAGCTGAATCGGCACAGCAAAGCAATCGCCGCCGCCGGCGGTGCAGACACCTTGTGTGTAGGTCAACTTCAACCCCGGCGTGAGAGCCGCCGCGTTGCAGGAAAATTGTGAGAAGGTTGCTCCCGTTGCTTGCTGTATTCCTGCTGTTGCGCCACTGCCGGAATTCATCACGGTGTCTCCATAGATGATATCGAGTTTTCTCAATCCTTCATACAAGCGGACTTGAAATTTCACTACCCCTCCCCCACTGAAGAGCGTTGCGCGCCACTCGATATTGAAGATGCGATTGGGCGTCGAGCCGCTGGTGGAAGTGAATATGCCCCTGCCTGCACCGTCGGTTCTCATATCGTCCCAATGGGGGAGAACTGCATAGTTCAGCGTGGTCGAAGGCAAACAGATGTTGGAATATGCAGATGAATTCGAAACGAATTGGAGATTGCCGTTCGAGCTGACGTTGACCGTTGTGTATGTTCCATCGTAGAAGTCGTACGAAAAGGGAAGCGTGATGTTGGTCGTAACATCGTCGCCATGATTACCAATGTCGGTCGTGCCCGGCACAATACTGTTGCCCGAGGATTGTGTGAGCGTGTATCCTGTGCCACTGACCGGCGCGTTGACGACGATGGTATCGGAGCCGCCGGTGTAGGTAACGACGAGTGTAATGGGAATCGCGGTGCCGCACACAAAGGAAGTGTTCGTGCTAATCTTGAACGGGAGTGTGTTGTTGGCAGTCGCGCCGACGGTGATGTTCGGATAGTTTGCGTTGTTTGTCGTCAGTGTTACGTTCGGAACCGTTGTGCTGATTGTTCCCACGACACTTGTTGCCGTTGCTGTTCCGTCATTGCGAAGGGTGATGGTAAAATCGTTGCACTCGTTAGGATCAACGGCGCCGTTGCCGTTGCCGCCGGTAACGGCTGTTGCTGATGCGCTGATGATGGGTCCGGGTCCTGCGACGGGAATTTTCGCGAACCGGACGTTCGCGTTTTTGCGTGCTGGGACTGCAATGCTCTGGTCGCGATTATCACCCCACGTCATGTAAAAGAAACTATTGTCGGCAACCACCTGATCGTAATCGCCCATGTACACGGAGTTAATCACGGGATCAACACCGACAACGACAGGGAACGGCGGGCTTATCTTGAAGTTGCTGCCGAATGTTACGGTTGATCCGGAAATCGTTCCGATCACACCCCAACGTTCAATCAAGGTGTTTGCGGGATCATTGCGGCGATCATACCAGCCGATGAACAGTTTGGTTCCATCGGGGCTTGCCGCAATCGCCGGCTGCCAGTTGTCATTCGTTCCTGCGTCATTGTTGACTCGCACTTGTGCGCTCCATGTTGCCCCGCCATCGGTGGAATGCCGGAAATAGACGTCGCCTCGATCAGCTCCGGCCGGGTTATCGTTGTACGTCATGTAGAGGTGGCCGCTCACCGGGTTGACGACAACTTGAGGGAACGCGTTCGTGCGAAAACCCGTGAGGCCCAAGTCTCCATTCGTTCCTGTAGTCAAGAGTGTCGCAACCGTGGTCGCCGCAGCGAATGTAACACCCTGGTCGGTGGACTTTCTCTGCAAGATACTCGATCCCGACAGCCAATGGTAATAGACGGCGTGGTCGGTACCAACGGTTACCCACGCGCCTTGTCCACCGGTTGCAATCACAAGCCCAGGGCTTGGCGTAAACGTTGCACCGTTATCCGTCGAGCGCGTAAACTTCATGCCTCCCCCTGTTGCGAAGTCTCGATAGCCATGATAAACGTTGCCCTGACCGGCGCCGGGAAAGTTGTCAACAACAATCCATTCTTTGTCTTGAAACCCTGTTGCCCCCGGCGCGGCTTGGGTCGGCGCCATCCACGTTGCGCCGTTGTCGTCGGAGCGAAACAAGGCAATGCCGTTACCGGAGAATTGCAGTGTGGCAAGATATATTCGTCCCGAGGTGGTGTTGCGCGCGAGAACCGGGTCTCCGGCATCGCCGTTCGTGCTCGTTGGGAGCGTTCCACCATCAACCCAACTCGTACCACTGTTCGTTGATCGTGAAAAGCCGGTAAATTTGCTCGCGCCGCCAATGTACGATCCTGAGTCGTTAAACCCCGCAATGACAGTTGTGCCCGAGCCGAGCACGAGGGATGTTTCGCTTTGGGTATCCTGATCTGTGGCATCGGCAGCCGCGTCGTTCACGAGCGAGTTTGCAATCGCCGAGAGATGCGCCGTGCCGCCGCGCGAGTCGAACAGGGGTCTGATCGCTTCCTGCTTGCCCGGTTTTTCAACACGCTCTCCCGGTCGCGGACCGAATCGCAGTCGCAACAGGTTTTGTCCCGCGCCTGAAAGTTGATTGAACAACTCTGCATTTTCGTACAGTTCTCTACCAGATTGCGAGTCTTGCGCACGCGCCGACACGTCCATTGCTATAATGGCAGCCAGCAGCAAAAGCCAACGAGAGTGTCTGAGAGAGTTCATGGAATGTCCTTTCGTTAGATGATGTCGAGGGGAAAATAGGCAAAAAGTGTTCGTACTCAGGGCAGAGATGCAGAGGGATTCGTCAGTCACAATGATTTCTCTGACGGGGGAGAAGAAAACAATTCGCTGCCCGCGCACAGTATCTTCTCCCCCTCGGAGCTATTTTCCTCACAGGTCGTAGTCGGTTTCGGTTCTCAGGATTGCACATCCAAGATACTAAGTTCACCATGCGAAAACAAGTATTACTTCGCGTCGCGGCGTCGGTTGCGCGTCCAGCCTCGTTCCCAATCTCACTACAGATAGTCGCACAAACAAACAATGTTGTACGTTGATGAAAAACTCATCGCGCCTTGCACGCGCTCATAGTGCAGCCGTCATCCTCAACCCTGCCTTGGCACATGACGCGTTCACCCATTTTGTTCTCTGTGCGTGCTTCTCGACCAGACTTCTGTGTTGCACCTTCAGTGCGATTGTCGTACAATTACATTGCCTCGCGTTACCATGCACGTGCATACGATTCGTGAATCCTGAAGAAATACTTGCCCGCACCGCAGAGCATGTCAAGAGAAGACTCTCCGGTGAACACACGGGTCACGATTGGTTCCACACCGAGCGAGTGTGGAAAAACGCGCGGCTCATCGGCGCGCACGAGCATGCCGATATGTTCGTTGTCGAGCTTGCCGCACTGCTGCACGACGTTGCGGATTGGAAGTTTGCTGGAGGGGATGAGACTGCTGGACCGAGAGAAGCGCGCGCCTGGCTTGAGCAATTACATGTTGATGAACGGGTCATCACTCACATTACTGACATTATCAGCGAGCTCTCATTCAAAGGCGCCGGCGTGAAATCGGTGATGAAGACGAAGGAAGGAATGGTGGTTCAAGATGCCGATCGGCTCGACGCCCTCGGTGCGATCGGCATTGCTCGTGCCTTTGCCTATGGCGGCTACAAAGGGAGCGAGTTGTACAATCCCGACATTGCGCCGACGCTGCATGCGACGTTCGAGCAATACAAAAAGGGACGCGGCTCGACCATCAATCATTTCTACGAAAAACTTTTGCTTCTGAAAGATCGGATGAACACACCGACGGGAAGGCGTATGGCGGAGCAGCGTCATGCCTTCATGGAGGAATTCCTCAAACAGTTCTACGCTGAGTGGGGCTGAGCACACGATCCAAAATCGCTATGAACAACCTTCTCACACCCGACAAACTCGCCGACGGCATGCTCTGGTACGTCGTCTTCCTCTTTTCGACAACCCTGCACGAAGCTGCGCACGCGTGGAGCGCTATGAAGATGGGCGACTACACCGCGTACAACGGCGGGCAAGTTACGCTCAATCCGATGCCGCACATTCGGCGTGAGCCGATTGGGCTTGTGGTCGTTCCAATCATTTCCTTTTTACTTGGCGGCTGGATGATGGGCTGGGCAAGCGCGCCATACGACCCACACTGGGCGCTTCGCTATCCGAAGCGCGCCGCGCTCATGGCGCTTGCCGGTCCAACGTCGAATCTGCTGCTCGCGCTGATCGCAGCGGTCATCATTCGGCTCGGCTTAGCGGGGGGCGTGTTCCAGCCACCCGACTCGCTTAGTTTTACGCACCTTGCTGAAGCCACAGCCGAAGGCACGATGATGCATGTCGCGACAATGCTCAGCGTCTTCTTCTCGCTGAATGTTCTGTTGTTCATTTTCAACTTGCTTCCCTTTCCTCCGCTGGACGGCAGCTCTGTGATTCCGCTCTTCCTGAGCGACAATGCTGCCAGAAAGTACATGTCGTTCGTGTACACCTCCGGCATCGGCGTGATTGGATTCCTTATCGTATGGAATTTTTTCGGGTATATTTTTCGCCCATTGTACAGACTCGCGGTGTTGTTGCTCTATCTCTGAATGCCTCGGCCTGTCACAGTCTCTCGCCTCGCCTCATTCTCGATGAACCTCCAAGCCGAAATCCTCAAAGAGCACTCCTCCAAAAGGAGTCCTTCGGACAAGCGCAACACTGTCCGCCTCGCCCAGTGGGTGGGAACTGATAAGAGCCGCTTCAAAGAATTGATGGAGTTATTCTTGAAAGGGGAGTACCGCGTCACACAGCGCTCCGCGTGGATCGTCCGCCACTGCGCGCAGCAACATCCGCATCTCCTTGCGCCGTACCTCGAGCCGATGCTGAAACGGATGATGGAGCCCGGCGTTCACGTTGCCGTCAAGCGCAACGTCATCGGCATTCTGCAGGACATCGAAATACCCAGGAGGCTTTATGGAAAGGTCGCATCGCTCTGTTTCGGCTTTCTCGAATCGAACGAGCCGATTGCGGTGCGCGTATTCTCAATGACGGTGCTTGCGAACATCGCGCAGCACGAGCCGGATCTGAAAAAAGAGCTTCGCTTGATTATCGAGCAGCGAATGCCGTGGGAAGGGCCCGCGTTTCGAGCACGAGGAAAGAAGGTGCTCAAGATTCTCGGCAAGCCGCCGGAAGGATGAAGGGAGTATGGGATCGGTGGTTAGAATATCTCTACAACTTCAAGCCTCTGTCAATCCAGCAGTTCAACAACACCCGAATCCAAATCATACCGCGCGGCAACAACCTTCAACTTTTTTGCCTTAACCTTCTCTTCGAGAATCGGTTTCGAAGAACGAAGTTCTTCCGCGACGAGCCTTGCGTTGATGCGGACTGCAAGATCGAGCTCGTCGCCGCCTTTGCCGCGTGCTTTCGCGACGGCGGGGCGAATCGCTTCGAACAAAGCGCCTAAGTGACCATCTGCCGCGGCCCCATCCAACGTCGCCTTCACCGCTCCACAACGCTCGTGACCCATCACGATGAGCAGTCTTGCTCCCAGGTGCTCGACCGCATACTCGATGCTGCCGATGACCGCATTGTCCACAAGATTTCCCGCGACGCGCAGCACGAACAAATCGCCGATGCCTGCATCGAAGACGATCTCCGGCGGCACGCGCGAATCTGCGCAGCCGACAACGATAGCATACGGCTTCTGTCCTTTTGCTGCGCCCAGTCGCGCAAGATCATCCTGATTCGGATGAACGCACTGGCCCGTCACGTACCGCGCGTTGCCCGACTTGAGTCGCATCAATGCCTGCTCGGGGCTGAGTCCGGCAGGCTCCGGATGTTTGCCGCCAGCGAAGAATGTGAAAAATAGCGTCGCACAGACGCCCCAACGAACCGCCGTCATCTCATCACCTTTGATTGTCTATGAGATGTATCGGCACTCTTGGTTGAGGAATTCAGTTGATTGCGTGCGTCCGTCCCGCGTTGATTTTTTGCAAATACTCCATCAACGGCTGGTAATATTCAAGCATCGCTTTCGCGCTCAGGTCCTCGCCCGTTTTCTCTTTCAACACGACGCGCCAATCGCGACTTGCGCCCGGACGCATGATGCCGCGCAGAAAGTCGCCGACTTCTTTGCTGCCGTAATAATTACACGTCCGGGGATCTTGCTTCAGAATTTTCTTCGCAATGTAATCGTGCAATTGAAACTTCAGCACGCATGAAAGGGCGTAATCGTAGTACTGTGCCGGGTCGTCTATGATATGCGTTTTCGTTGCAGCGTCGCAGAACTCCTCGCCGCGCGGCGTGGGCGGCACGATGCCTTGAAACTCCTCGACATATTTCCACCACCGTGCGTTGTACTCATGCTTCGGCAAATTCCCTTCGTAGAGATCGTGTTCGAAGTGCGACATCGTTCCTGCCGCCCAGGGAATGAACACCACCGAAGAACTGGAGAGCGCGTCGTTCAAGAGCCATTGCGTTTGGTCAATCGTCGCGTCCTTCCGCATCTCCGCAAGGAGTCCTTTGGACAAGCCGAGTTGCTGCAGATAGGGTTGTTGCAACGAAGCGATCGCCATCAAGTCGCCGATGCCTTCATGGTAGCTGCGGTTGGCACCTTCCCGCAGCATGAGCGGGACGTCGGGATTCGTGTACTCGATGAAATAGTAAATGTGTCCAAGCTCGTGATGCGTCGTCTTGAACCAATCGTCGTTCGGTTCGACGCTCATCAGCGAGCGGTAATCGTCATCGAGATTCAGATGCCAGGCTGAGGCGTGATTGTTCTTCTTGCGCGTCGAACTCGCTTCGACCGGATACAAGTCCGACTTCTCCCAAAACGTTCGGTTGAGTTTTGGGAAGCCGAGGCTCACGTAAAAATCTTCGGCTTGCTGCACGATCCATTCTTTTGTTTTCCCTTTGAAGTATTGATCGAGGTTCACCGCCTTGACGAAACCAGGCCAGTTTTGTCCCCACCGATTGCTGAGCCAGTGAGCGGGAAGTTTTTCGGGCACGGGCTGCTTGTAGCGCTTCGCTAATTCGTAGCGCGCATACGTATGCAGTTCTTTGTACAGCGGGCGGAGTTCGGTTACGAACTGCTTCATCAACGCCATCAGTTCTGCTGTCGTCATGCCGTAGTCGGCGACTTCGAGGGCGAAGAATGACGAGTAGCCCATCTCGCGTGCGACGCGATTGCGCAGATGCTGCAACTCGGCAAGCCCGTCCTTCAATTGTATGCCGACGCCCTTCGACGTTTCCCAGGCGGTAAGCCGCTCCTTGATATCGTTCGACTCTTGCAGAATGCGATCAAGATCGTTTGTGCTGACCTTCTTCACCTTGCCGGTCTTGCCGGGCATCCGGTAATCGTAACTGTACAAGATGCTGGTCTGCTTCGTCGTTGCGCCGATGAGCGAATCCACCGTAGCGGGAATGGTTCCCGGCGCATGCGCAGCGGCGAGACGTATTTTTTCGAGCTGACGCACTTGCAGCGGGTCGAGTTTCTCTTTTTGCGCGAGCAGCACTTTCGTTTTCGCGATTACCTCTTTGCTGCCCTGAAACTTCGCAAGAATCTTTCCCGCCTCAGTCGCAAGCGAATCATGCACGTCGCTGATGTCGGTGTTGGCGATCCATTGCGCCTTCTGCGATTCATAGAACAGCTTTTGGAATTGGTTATTGTACGATTGCAGGAACTCGGCTGCTTCTTGTTTCGGATTGCTACATGAAATCAGAAGCACGGCGATGATGCTCGCAAGCGAGCTGGTTCGAAAGTGCATTGTGTGACTCCTTGCTTGGTGAAAGTGAATTCTTATTTCCAATCCGAGGTGCACTCAATGTAGAGAAGAGAAGAAAGAAAAACCACAATGGCGCTCTTTCGAGGAATTTCTCTTCGGAACAGTTACTCAAACAAACTGCTTGATGTTTATCTTGAAGTTCGCTAAGCTTCAACCCAGTA
>CAYUFU010000114.1:0-11693 GCA_964444145.1 uncultured Chitinophagales bacterium | reverse complement strand
AGGATTTTGAAAGTTGGGAGGACGATTGCTGACCTCGCGAAGAGTGGCGAGATTCGCCCCGAGCATGTGAGTGACGCGATTCAATACCGAACGTTGGATAGGAATCTTCTCGCGTAACATTTCTGCGGCACGGGGGCTGAGTCCATTATCGAACTGCTCGCGATGGAGCGAAGACCATGACCGTGTACATCATGAGCGATGCCGCAAGCGCGGTCAGATAGCCGTATTCAAACGTCGTTCCGTAGTGAAGAGTCAGCCAGACGACAGCGCCAGTGATCATTGCAGCAATTGCGCTTCGCGCGTTTCCGAAGCGACTGAACATGCCGATGACAATCGCAAGAAAAATTCCTGCACTCCCGAATGAAGATGCATCCTTGACAAGTTGGTATACACCTTCCGCGTACAAAGCAAGCACGTAGGCGACAACGCCGAACATGACTACACCGACACGAGCATAACGAACCTTTTCGGATTCGGTTACTGATTTCCGTAAAGGAATAATGACGTTGTGCGAAAGCAGCGACGATGCGGCGAGCAGTGCGCTGTCAACCGTCGAGAGTATTGCCGATACGAGGGCGCCTGCGAAGAGGATGTACGTAAAGTCGGTAAGATGCATGTGCGCAACGAGAGGGAGCACCTGTTCGGCTTCGCCGAGGTGTGGAAGCAAGCGCATGCCAAGCAACCCGATTGCCAGCGGAATGGTACCGACTGCGAGATACAGCGCCGCCGCGCCGAGTGAGGACCGACGCGCAACAGTGGCATCGCGCGATGCGATGACTCGCGAGACAACTTCTTGCGCAAGCACAGAGCCGCAAATCGGAATTGCCCATTCCTCGAGCGAGAGAAAAAAAGAAGAATCAGTAGGGGAAGACAACGCGAGTTGCTCTTGCGTGAGTGACACGATCGTCGGTACGAAGCCGCCTTGATCGTTGAAGGCAGTGATGAAGATGACTGCCAACCCTGCAATCAACACGCCGCTTTGCACGATGTCGGTGATGGCATCGGCGAGCAAGCCGCCTGAGACCGTGTACACTATGACCACCGCAGCCGCGATACTGATCGTCACAGTCACATTCAACTCGGAGGAAGCGGAGAGCACTTGTCCGAACGCACGAACCTGCGCCGCCGCCCAAAGAAGAGAAGTAGGTATCATCAGGATTGCCGCGACGCGTTCGGCGGTTGCCGAAAACCGAAGCCGAAAGAAATCTGCAATCGTGGTGATTTTCATACTCCACAATGGGACGGCAAACACAAGCCCGAGGAGCAAGAGGCACAGAGCATAGCCAAACGGGTCGGCTTTCACACCGGCAAGGCCATTGGCATACGCCGCACCTGCGACGCCGATGCACGACTCCGCGCCGAACCACGTGGCAAAAATCGAAAATGTTGCAAGCCGGTAACCGAGGCGTCTTCCCGCGAGAAGATAGTCGTCCTCGCTTCGGATTCGTTTGGAAACGATGAAGCCGATGAGAAGTTGCAAGAGAATATAGGCGAGGATGCCAATGAGCGTGGCGTTCACGTTACGATGGGAATTACAAATGAAATATACGTTTCGTGATTGGCTATTTCAATATCGCGACGCGAAAAAGTTTACACAACTCCATCATGCAATACTCGACGCGACCTCGGGGAAGCACAAGCGTTCGATGCAGAGGCATGCGTACATCCTTCGGACCTCAGCGGGCACGCCGTTTCTGCAGCGTGGCAGCATAGCGCGGCGACACTCTAACAATCTCATTGGAAACTCCGTCGCGGTTGAAACGCAAAAGGTTTTTTTTATATTGAAAGCGGTCGGGCGACGAGCAAGTCGCCCGATGTGCTTAGTGACCACAAGAGAGAACATATGCATCGAGTAACACTGATACCTGGCGACGGCATCGGACCGAGCATCGCAGAGGCAGCCGTGCGCGTCATTGAGGCGGCAGGCGTGAAAATCCATTGGGATCGTGTCGAGGCTGGAATGGCGGCAATCGACAAATATCGCGACCCACTCCCACCAAACGTCATCGAGTCCATCACGCAAAACAACGTGGCGCTGAAGGGTCCGCTTACAACCCCGATTGGTTCAGGGTTCCGCAGCGTGAATGTCGCTCTTCGAAAGGAATTCGATTTGTACGCAAACGTTCGCCCTGCCCGTTCGTTCACTGGAGTGCCCGCGCGGTACGAAAACATTGATATCGTCATCGTTCGCGAAAACACGGAAGAGTTTTATGCAGGCATCGAGCACTACATTGATCCCTCGCGCAGCGCAGCAGAAACGATTGGCATTGTGACTCGTATGGGCTCCGAACGCATCATCAAATATGCATACGAATACGCGCGCAAGCACGGACGTAAGAAAGTCACGACCGTGCACAAGGCAAACATTTTGAAGTATACGGGCGGACTCTTCCTCGACGTCTCGCGCGAAGTTGCGAAGCATTATCCCGATATCAAAACCGAGGATAGAATCGTTGATAACATGGCGATGCAGATGGTGACACATCCGCATCAATTCGATGTTATCGTTACGACGAATTTATTCGGGGACATACTTTCAGACTTGGCGTCGGGCTTAGTTGGTGGCTTAGGGCTTGCTCCCGGCGCAAACATCGGCTACAGCGCGGCAATCTTCGAAGCGGTGCACGGTTCCGCTCCTGATATTGCGGGAAAGAATCTTGCGAACCCGTGCGCGCTTATTCTTGCAGCGGTGATGATGCTGCGTCATCTCGGAGAGGAATCGGCGGCTGATAGAATCGAAGATGCGGTGAGTGAAGTGCTCAAAGAAGGGAAGAGCGTGACGGCGGATTTGAAGCCTGCGGTTCCCGTCGGGACTACTCAAATGACGGATGCGATTATCGCAAGACTGAGACAATAGTCGTAGGGGCACAACATGTTGTGCCCCTACGCAAGTGTTTATTGAATCTTATTTCCGTTCACATCGAGGACAACCGTCTCGCCAATACTCATCTTGTCCAGCCCTTCGCGAATCACTTTCAGGTCTCCAACAATCACGACCGCCATTTTGGATGAGTCGAGGTACTGCCGGGCGACGCGCTTCACATCTTCCAAGGTGACCTTAGCAATGTTCTGCAGGTACGTTTCATAATACGAGTCCGGCAAACTGTAGAGAACAAGGTTCTGCATGGCGGCGGCAATTTGCTGCGGCGTTTCGAATGTCAACGCGAAGTTGCCCGTCATCCCTTTCTTCACAAACTCCAACTCTTCTGCCGTGATGCCGTCGGTACACGTTCGATCGATTTCATAGAAGAACTCGCGCAGTGCACTGTCGGTCTTTGCCGTAGTGACGCCTGCGGCTGCCACGAAGGGTCCGGGGTGTTTGTTGAAGGTGAATCCCGAACGCGCACCGTACGTAAAGCCGTGCTTCTCGCGCAAGTTCATGTTGAGCCGGCTTGCGAACTGTCCGCCGAGCACGCGGTTCATCAGTTGGATCGCGAAAAAGTCGGGTGTGGTGCGCGCAACCGCGGGGTAGCCTATGCGGACTTCCGACTGCGGCGCGCCGGGTTTGTCAATGAGAAAGAGCTTGCGCGAGGCGACGGTCGGCGCCGGTGGCAAACTCAACTTCGGCAGATCGGCGGGCTTCCATGATGCCAGCAGCGGTTCGAGCTTTCCCTTGATGTCCTTGAGCTTGACATCGCCGACGATGATGAGTGTAGCGTTGTTTGGGCGATAGTATGTCTCGTAGAACTGTACCAAATCCTCGCGCTTCATCTCTTTCAGCGACCGCTCGCTTCCCGTGGAGTTCATTCCATAAGGATGGTTATCGCCGTAGAGAACTTTGTTGAACGCAAGCGACGCGATGGTTGTCGGGCGGTCTTTCTGCTGAAGCAAACCTGTGAGGCGCTGCTGCCTCAATCGCTCGAATTCCTTTTCGGGGAATGTTGGATTCACCAGAATGTCTGCGTACACGCCGAGCGCTTTGTCCAGATGTTTCGTTAAGCAATTCAGCGTGACCGATGACCCATCGGTGAACGCATTCACGCCGAGGTTCGCGCCGATGAAGTCAAGCTCCTCGGCAATTTGAAGGGCTGAACGGGACTTCGTTCCTTCGTCAAGAACGTCTGCCGTCATCGAAGCGAGACCGGGTTGTGGAGGTGGGTCGGTGTCGGTGCCGTTTTGCAAAACGAGATTGAACGCAACGAGCGGCAACTCATGGTCTTCGACGAGCCAGACGCGCAGCCCGTTCTTCAAAGTTACTTTTTGAATGTCCGGCAAGTCTACGCGCGGCGTGCCGGCGCCTTTCGGTCGAACTGTTCGGTCAATGTCTTGTGTGAATGCAGTCATGCAGATTCCTGCTGTCAATAACGATGTGAGGATGATGCTCTTCATTGTTTTTCGACTCCTTCCTTGCGCTCGAGCATCTTTTGGTCGGCGGCAAGTTCTGGTTTGCCTTCGGGCACGATGCTCAATGTGACACTATGACTTCCCAACACTCGTTGGGCGACATCGAGGACTTCCATCTTTGTAATGCCTTTATAGCGCTGGAATTCTTTGTTGATTTTGTTCGCGTCCCCGCCGAGAATGTAATGCGTCGCAAGGGAATTTGCCTTGCCCAGAACTGTCGAGAGACTGTTGAGCAACACTGACTCGCGCCGATTGATTGATGTTTGAATCTCCATCTCCGTCACCCCATCCTTGAGCAGTGTGGCGATCTCGGTGTTTACAAGGCTTTCCATTTCCGTCAACGTCTTACCGGGCTTTGCAGTCACTTCGATACCGAACTGGCTCGCGAGAATCGAGCTTGATTGATACGCCTGAACCGACTGTGCCACCTGCTGCTCATACACAAGCGATTTGTAGAGGCGCGAATTTTTTCCGGAGCCAAGCACATCGGCAACAATGTCGAGCACGGCATCTTCGCGCGAGTAGAGCGGAGCGGAGTGCCACATCTTGAACAAGCGCGGCAACTGCACCTTGTCTTCGAATACCATTCGCTTGCTTTCGGCAAGCGAAGCAGGCAGCGGCGTTGGACGCGGGACCTCGGTTCCCTTGCCAATGGGTCCGAAATATTTCTTCACCCATTGCTTCACTTGCGCCGGCTTAAAGTCACCGGCGATGGAGAGCACCGCATTGTTCGGGGCGTAATAGATTCTGAAGAATTCCATCACATCTTCGAGCGATGCGGCAGACAAATCTTCCATGTAACCGATGACGGGCCAACTGTACGGATGCGATTCGGGGTACAACGCTTTAGCGAGCTTCTCGTACGCAGTGCCGTATGGAACATTATCAACGCCTTGCCGCCGTTCGTTCTTCACGACGTCGCGCTGGTTGTCCAACTTCTCCTGCGTCATTGCAGGGAGGAGGAAGCCCATGCGGTCGGCTTCGAGATATAACGCAAGTTCCAGATAGTTGCTGGGCACGACTTCGAAATAGTTCGTTCGGTCTTCGGAGGTTGTGCCGTTGATGTTTGCTCCGACTTCTTGCAACAGCTTGAAGTGCTCGTCGTCGGCAACGTGTTGCGATCCTTGGAACATCATGTGCTCAAACAGATGTGCAAAGCCTGTGCGCTTTGGCTTTTCATTTTTTGAACCGACGTTGTACATCGCCACCACAGCCGCGACCGGAGCAGAATGATCTTCATGCAGGATCACGTGGAGTCCGTTGTCGAGCTTGTACTCCTCGAACTTGACTTTTGTTTGGGCTTCGGTGGTTTCGTTGATGAGCATGAGGATTGACATAGTTGTGAAGAATGCAGTGAACCGAGCAAGTACGAAACTTCCCGGCGGGGGTTGAGCGATTCGCACGGTGGTGTCTCCTTGAGTTGTGGAGTGAAAGAAAATGTGAAGTTTTTGGTTGACCAATATCCGAAATGTTGTACGAAAATGCCACAGAAGAGTTGCCTGTCTGTAGGAACTTCGTGTTCCCCAAATTGAATACGCCCTATTTCTTTCATAGTTTATTGCAGCAGTTCTCTTTCCACCATATCATTCGTGACATGAACCCACACGGGGGTCGCATATGAAAACTCGGTTGTTTCTTACAGCTATTGCATTGTTAGTGCATGCAGGTGCACTCCGAGCGCAAAGCATCGTGCAAGTTATTCCGCTTCCCAACACAACATATTGGAATCAGGCTTGGGGTCTCGCGGCTGATTCTACCCGACTGTTCCTCTCCAGCGGAACAGCCACTACCTCTGTGTACAATTATGGCTTCATTTACACGTTGAACTTCAACGGCACACCCGTGGATTCGATGAACCCCAACGTCGGTTACAGCCAAGGTCTCGCGACCGACGGGACGCATTGGTACTATGTACGCCGTTACACGTCGAATTGCACGGTGATAAAGGTTACTCGAACTGGAGTCCTGGTTGACTCACTCCGATTTCCCTCGCGCTTTCTCGGTGGTGCCGTTTGGGATGGAACACATTTGTGGGTCTCCGATTACACATCCACTTCGCTCTCCAATCCTGCATACCTTTACAAAATCAATTGGACGACCAAGACAATTGTGGACAGCATTCGAACCATCGGTTTGCAACCGCAAGGCATCGCTTGGGACGGCCGGTATTTGTACTACGCTATGGATTTGAACGGTTCCGAGCCGAATCAGAATCTTCTCTACGTCGTGAATCCAATTACGCGCGACACCGTTCGAACGATTCCAATGCCCGAGCCACCGACGGTTGATTCCAATCCGCGCGGGCTTGCGTGGGATGGGCGCTATCTCTGGCTCGTTGCCGAGCCTGTCGGCGCATCCTCCGGCCGTGCGCTGTACAAGTACGATTTGAGCGGCAGTGGAACGCCGGACATCCAATTAACACCCTCATCATTGAATATTGGTGTGAAGCGCATCGGACAGGCGTACTTCGATACCACCGTGATTCAAAATGTCGGTACAGCAACCCTCACCATCAGCAACATCGTTTTCCCGGTGGCGTGGTACGGTACGCCTCTCGTTCCCCCTCTCTCCATTCCCGCAAGTTCGTCGGTGAGAATGCCAATCACATACACGGTTCCTTGGTTTGGCAACTTTGCCGGGTCATTTAGTATTGAATCCAACGACCCCGACGAACCAACGGTGGTGTTCAGCTTCAACGGGTTCGGCGTGTATGCTTCTCCCCATATTCACGTTGATTCAATGTACAACTTTGGCGCGCGCCGCGTTGGCAGTTCAAATTCTTGGACCTTCACGATCCAGAATCGTGGCGCGCTGCAGCTTTCAATTTCTTCAATACTATCAAACAGCTCTGCATATAGACTTGACTCGGTTCAATTCCCTGTTCTCATTGATTCATTGCAGACCAGATCATTCCGAGTCTGGTTCCAACCGACGGGGATACAGCCTTTCCCCGGTGAGTTGACCATTACAAGCAACGCGTCGAATGGTGCCACAAAACGAATTCAACTGCAAGGATTAGGAGACGCAACGACGTTAGCATTGGGTGAACCATTCTGGACGTACACCGTTCCCAACAACCCGCGCACAAGCTCAAATCAAAAGCTGATGAAAGCCGTTCGTGCAATCAGCGACATTACCGGCGACGGCAAGCCCGAGGTTGTTGTGTCATCGGAAAATTATTTCACGATGGCGTTGAACGGCAACGCGTCGGTGGACAATGATTCGCTCTGGGCGTTCAACACCTACATCGCGAACTACAGCGCCGGCTCCATTGGCTCGACGGGAGATTACTCGCATCAGAAAGCGCTCGCCGTGGCGGATTTGAATCGCGACAGTTTCAAAGACGTCATCATCGGAACAGGCGGCGGCAATGAACATGTGTACGCAATCAACGGACGCACTGGGCACCTGCTGTGGCAGTTCGGCACCGATCATCCCGATAGTTTCTCCCTTGGCGATTTCACCGGCGTGGATGCCAGCATGGATTTCACAGGCGATGGCGTACCGGATGTTCTCGGCGCGGCGGCTGCAACCGAAGTCGGCGGCGTCGGCGGCAGACGAAGCATCTATCTGTTCAACGGAACAAACGGCCAAATCCGTTGGATCGCGCCGCTGCTCGGATTCACGCACGCCGTTACAGCGATTCCCGATGTGAATGGCGATGGCGTTCCCGATGTTATTGGAACGGTTGGGGAACCCTCGTACAAATTTCAAGCATTCAGCGGCGCAAACGGAAGCGAGCTCTGGCAACTTCTTGTACCGAGTGCGCAAGGCGGAGGAAAGGAAGTTTTGCCTTGGCTCGTTGCAGGACAACCGCCCGACGCGATTCTGTCCGCATTCTGGGGACCCATTTATCGCGTGAACGCAGTGAACGGAACAATTCGCTGGCAGTACTCCACGGGGAACAGAGGCGTGATGCAGCTTGCTCGCCTGCGCGATGTTACGGGCGATGGCGTTGACGAAGTCTGCGCGGTGTTGCTTCTCGGCGGAGCAGTGTGTTTGAATGGCGCAAACGGCACCGTCATTTGGTCGCTGCCGACGGGCAACACGATGGGCGTTGCGGCGATTCCCGATCTCAATCGCGACGGCTACGACGATGTCGCACTCGCGGTCCAAAACCAAGGCGTCATGATTGTGAAGGGGCAAGACGGTGCGCAACTTGCCTTGTATCCAACAGGAACACAGCAGTCACGCGAAGTAGCCATCGTTCCTGATTTGGATGGCAACAATAGTTTCGAAATCATCATGGGTGGACAGCAAGGAAATGTCGCGTTGCTTTCAGGCGGCTCCGGCGCGACGAGTGTTGGTGCACCGGCGACAGCAACTCCAGAACAATTCGAGTTGGGACAGAATTATCCCAATCCCTTCAACCCAACCACAACAATCGAAGTGCAACTCCCCCAGCAGTCCGATTTCACGCTAACGATCTACGATGTGTTGGGAAGGGAAGTCCGAGCATTCAAGTACGAGAAGGTTGCCGCCAGCACGCATCAAATCGTTTGGGATGGAAACGACAACGCCGGCAGCCACGCGGCAAGCGGAATCTATGTCTATGTTTTCCGAACGAAGGATTTGCTCACAGCGAAAAAAATGTTGCTCCTTCGTTGAGCCGCATATTGTCTTTTACCAAACTTCTCCCTACGTTAGGACGGCACAAAGTTGTTCTTTCCCAATGAACGCATGAGAGGGTGAACCTCTCGACTTCTGCTGCCTTGTTTGTCCCTTTCCTCCTCGACCGACCCGATTCGCTCTCTCTGCTGACCAGCACAACTTGTCATCAATCATTTTGCACAAGGAGACGCATCATGGAACCTGTTGTTGCACAGAAGCCACTCAGCACAACTTCGACGACACTCGACACGCTGACCATCACCGACAACCGAACGGGGAAAAGTTACGAGATTCCCATCGAGAACGGAACCATCAAGGCGATGGACCTTCGTCAGATCAAAGCCAACACCGATGATTTCGGCCTGATGACGTATGATCCCGCGTTCATGAACACGGCATCGTGCAAGAGCCGTATCACGTTCATTGACGGGGACAAAGGGATACTGCGCTATCGCGGCTACCCGATCGAAGACCTCGCGGAACGCTGCTCGTATCTCGAAGTCGCGTATCTCGTGATCCACGGCGAGCTGCCGACGAAAACGCAACTCGACGAGTGGACAACGAACATCACGACGCACACGTTCGTTCATGAGAACATCAAGAAGTTTATGGATGGCTTCCACTACGACGCGCACCCAATGGGAATGTTCGTTAGCACGCTCGCCGCGCTCTCGACATTCTACCCGAACGCAAAACACATCACCGATCCGCAGGAGCGACGGCTCACGATTTTCCGTCTGCTCGGTAAAGCGCCAACGCTTGCCGCGTTCGCATACCGCCACAGCATCGGTATGCCGTACATTCTCCCCGACAACGAGTTGAGCTATACCGAGAATTTCCTGAGCATGATGTACAAGATTGCGGAGCCGAAGTACAAACCGAATGCCGTGCTCGCAAAGGCGCTCGATGTGCTGTTTATCCTCCATGCCGACCACGAACAGAATTGCAGCGCGAATGCAATGCGCGCCGTCGGAAGCTCGCATGTTGATCCGTACAGCGCAGCAGCGGCGGCGGCGGCGGCGTTGTACGGTCCGCTGCACGGAGGCGCCAACGAAGAGGTGCTCCACATGCTCGATGAAATCGGGACGAAGGAAAATATTCCGGCATTTATTCGTGACGTGAAAGATGGAAAAGGAAAGCTGATGGGCTTCGGGCATCGTGTCTATAAGAACTACGATCCCCGCGCGAAAATTATCAAGCGGCTCGCCGACGAGGTCTTCGAGGTGACGGGGCGAAATCCAAAACTCGATATCGCGCTCGAACTCGAACGCATTGCGCTCAACGACGAGTACTTCATCAAACGAAAGCTCTACCCGAACGTCGACTTCTATTCCGGCTTGATCTATCAGGCGATGAAGTTCCCCGTAGATATGTTTCCGGTCTTGTTCGCCATCGGTCGCATGAGCGGTTGGCTTGCGCAGTGGCAAGAGATGCTTCTCGATCCCGAGCAAAAAATCGCTCGGCCTCGGCAGATATTTCTCGGTTACGACAAACGCGAAGTACTGCCTCTGAGTAAGAGGTCATAGTCCTTGGAGACGGGGCGCGCAGTGTTCGCGCCCCGCATCCATGTTGGGGAAACCGCTAAGGCGGTTCGCGATGAAACCACATGGTTTTTCGTTTCACCAATTGGAGTTTTGAAATGCATACGAGATTTTTCTTTTCCTTGGTCATTGTGTTGATGGCTGCGCCATCATCATTGTCGCAAAGTGCCGCTTCCGACGAACTCCTCATAACCATTCCTTCGGGCGATTGCAGCGAAGCGCTGCGCGTCGCACCTACTCCGATTCGTTTCTATCACCGCCTCGCAGATGGCTACATAGCAGGTACGACTCGACAATCCTTTGCGTATCTCAGCAGGAGAGGAATAGACGTAGTGATTCTCGATGCACAGCCCTGGACGGATTCGTACGCGCTCGCATCATATCCGCATGAGTTCGCGCAGCACCTGCCCGTCGAGGGAACGGGAGCGCGAGTGTTGTTCGCCGGCTCGGACTTTTTTCTCGTGAAAGGCTCGATGGCGGCAATAGATGAACTTCGCAATCGTGGATTCGTTTGTATCCCCATCGAGCGTGTCGAGATTCCGGTTGATGCGACAACGACGCACGCTCCTCGTGGAATCGGTCAACGCGATCACGGCATTGTGGATAGCTTGATTGCGTTCGTCTCGGACACATCGGTGAGGAATTACATTCAGGCGATGCAGAACTTCGGCACGCGCTATTGGAACAACGCGAATCGTGACAGTGTGTCGCGTTGGGTGAAAGCGCAATACCTACAAGCGGGCGTTCTCGATGTGCGCCTCGACAGTTTCCAATACAACGGCACGTGGCAAGCCAATGTCGTTGCCACAATTCCCGGCGCAATTGATCCGACGCGTGAACTCATCGTCGGCGGGCATCACGATTCATACTCGTCCAACGTCAATGCCGCGCCAGGTGCGGATGACAATGCAAGTGGAGCGGCGGCGGCGATCGAGATGGCGCGAGTGTTGAAAGCGACGAATTACCAGCCGGCATACACGCTGCGCTTCATGGGCTTTGCTGCCGAAGAAGCTGGTTTGCGCGGCAGTGCAAGCTACGCCCAGCGCGCCCGCGCAGCAAATCGCGATATTCGCGCCATGCTGAACTACGACATGATCGGTAATCGCAATCAGACACAAACGGATCGCGACGTCAACGTCGTTTGGTACACCGGCAGTGAAGCGCTCGCGAATGTACATTTGTCTGCGGGACAATCCT
>CAYUFU010000113.1:5930-11783 GCA_964444145.1 uncultured Chitinophagales bacterium | reverse complement strand
AGCGATTATGGTGCTGGTGATATTCGTTATCATGCTTCTGAATTTAGGCGATGAAGAGCGACTCACGGAGCGTTTGAACGTTTGGCAGGCGTTAGGCATCGCTCTGGTCGTCGGTTTCCTTGTCGAGCTTGTGTATATTCTCATGTTCAAGAATCGTGCGGGAGATTTCAGGGAGTTTCATGCCAACGCCGCAAAACTCGGAACCGTCGAGGCAATTGCCGACTCGATGTTCAACAAGTTCCTGCTGCCGTTCGAGGTAACCTCGTTGTTGCTGCTCGTTGCAATCGTCGGGGCAGTTATTCTTGCGAAACGAAGGGTGCAATAGTGTACACGGACCTGTATTGTTACCTCGGTTTGAGCGCAATGCTGTTCGCAATCGGCGCCACGGGGGTGCTTATTCGCCGCAATGTCATCATCGTGTTCATGTGTATCGAGTTGATGCTGAATTCCGTGAATCTGACGCTTGCCGCGTACTCTTCATATCTCGGCGACAGCACGGGAACTATGCTCGTTTTCTTTGTGATGGCTGTTGCCGCGGCGGAAGCAGCCGTAGGACTCGCCATCGTCATCTCGCTGTTTCGCAACAAGCAAACTGTCAACATTGATGAAATCAACATCCTGAAATGGTAGCCCTTGAACCAGAACAATCTACAGGGTCACCGGCGCGTAAATTCTTCGCTTCACTCAGCATTTGACGCATGCCTTATCAACTAGTTGGTTACGCAGTCTTTCTTCCCCTCCTCGGCTTTATCATCAACGGACTCGTTGGTCGTAAACTGAAAGAACCGCTTGCGGGTATCATCGGCAGCACGACGGTCGGCATCAGCTTCGTGATCGCGTGCATGATGTTCTTCGATATGCTCGGCTCGCCGACGGAAGAGCGCTCGCACGTCGTGGAACTCTTCACGTGGATTGCCGCGGGAAGTTTCAGCGCGAGCTTCGCGTATCAGGTTGACCAGCTTTCCATTCTGATGATGCTCATCGTTACGGGCGTCGGCTTCCTGATTCATATTTACTCCATCGGCTACATGCACGGTGACCCGGGCTTTTGGCGCTTCTTCGCATATCTGAATCTCTTCATCTTCGCCATGCTCAATCTCATCATGGCAGATAATTTTCTTCTGCTCTTTTTGGGATGGGAAGGCGTCGGGCTGTGTTCGTATTTGCTGATTGGGTTTTGGTACGACAGAAAATTCGACAAGGGGACAACTGGCGACGCCGCCAAGAAAGCCTTCATCGTCAATCGCATCGGCGATTTCGGATTTCTTCTCGGCATGTTCATGATGTTCGAGATGTTCGGCTCGCTGAATTTCCGCGACGTTTTTCCGCAAGCCGCAACGCTCGAAGTCGGCAACACCACAATCATGTGGATGACGCTGGCGCTGTTCCTCGGAGCCACAGGAAAGTCCGCGCAGATTCCGCTCTTCGTCTGGCTGCCCGATGCGATGGCAGGACCGACGCCGGTCTCAGCACTGATTCACGCTGCGACGATGGTGACTGCAGGTGTCTACATGGTTGCTCGCTGTTCGGTCTTATTCGCACTTGCGCCAACCACGATGACGGTTATTGCCATTGTCGGGGCATGCACGGCGCTCATGGCGGCAAGCATCGGACTCGTGCAAAATGACATCAAGAAAGTGCTGGCGTACTCAACAGTTAGTCAACTCGGCTATATGTTTCTCGCCCTTGGCGTCGGCGCGTTTGCCGCAGGACTTTTCCATGTGATGACGCACGCGTTTTTCAAGGCGTTGCTCTTTCTCGGCTCCGGCTCCGTCATTCACGCAATGCACGAAGAGCAGGACATTCAGAACATGGGAGGGCTAAAAAAATACATGCCCATCACGTCCAAAACATTTTTCATCGGCATGATTGCGATTGCGGGCATCATTCCCTTCTCCGGATTCTTCAGCAAAGATGAAATCCTATGGAAAGTGTTTTCGAGCGGCAATTACGTCTTGTGGGGAATGGGATTTCTTGGCGCGGCGCTTACAGCCTTTTACATGTCACGCTTAACAACGTTGACATTCGACGGCGAGGAGCGTTTCGATCATCATCATGTACATCCGCATGAGTCGCCGAACACGATGACGATTCCGCTGATGATTCTTGCCCTGCTTTCCGCTATAGGAGGCTTCGTCGGTGTGCCTGCCGCGCTCGGCGGTAGCAACCAGATCGAGCACTTCCTCGACCCGATCTTTGAATCGGCAAATGTGAAGCTGTTGCACGTTCCCCATGATGTCGAACCGATCGAATATGTGTTGATGGCGGCGTCGGTGGGCATCGCCGTTGCAGGAATTTGGCTCGCGCGCAAATGGTACTTGAAAACAAAGGATGTCCCCGAACGCCTCGCAACACAGAATGCTGCTGCGTACAATCTCCTCTACAACAAATACAACGTGGATGAATTGTATGATGCCGTCGTTGTCAATCCCGTTCAGAACATATCGGAATCATTCATGTGGAAAATATTCGACGTGAAGGTGATTGACGGCCTCGTGAACGGCGTTCCGAGATTCTTCGGGATCTTAAGCGACCTTGCCCGAAAACTGCAGACGGGGATCGCTCAGAGTTACGTGTTTGTTTTTTTGATAGGCGTTGTGGCAATCGTTGGTTGGTTGATAACCAAATAGGATGACTTGATGTGGAGGCACGGCATGTTGTGGCTCCCACTGGATTCTGCATGAAAGCAAAATGAACAATTATCTCTTATCCTCAATTCTTTTCATCCCGCTTATCGGGGCGCTCGTCGTCGCATTGATGCGCAACGACGCAAAGCAACTGATTAAGTTGCTCGGCATCGGCTTCTCGCTTGCGTCCTTCGTCATGTCGGTCTGGCTGTTCATGAAATTCGATGCAGCGAACCCGCGTATGCAGTTTGTCGAGTTCACGGAATGGATTCCGAGTCTGCGTGTGTCGTATCATCTCGGCGTAGACGGCATGTCACTGCTGCTTGTTGTGCTCACGACCTTTCTCACGCCGATCGCCCTCCTCGCTTCCTGGGATTCGATCGAGACAAAGGTCAAGGGGTTCGTCGCTTCGATGCTGTTGCTCGAGGTAGGAACGCTTGGCGTGTTCATGGCGCTCGACCTGTTCCTTTTCTATGTGTTTTGGGAAGCGATGCTCATTCCGATGTATTTCATTATCGGCATATGGGGTGGGCAGGACCGAATCTATGCGGCGGTAAAATTCTTCTTGTACACGATGTTTGGTTCGCTCTTGATGCTTGTCGCGATTCTCTGGCTTGGCTACTACGCGTCGCAGCAGCCGGGTGGTGCGTTCACGACGAATTTGCTCGAGTTGTACAACATCGCTCCGTCAATTCCGAGCAACATACAGTTTTGGATGTTTGCCGCGTTTGCCCTTAGCTTTTGCATCAAGGTGCCGCTCTTTCCGTTACACACGTGGCTGCCAGACGCGCACGTGCAAGCGCCGACTGCGGGTTCGGTCATTCTTGCTGGCGTGTTGCTGAAGATGGGAACGTACGGTCTCGTTCGGTTCTGTTTGCCTCTGTTTCCGAACGCGACGTTTGAATTCATGCCGTTGCTCGCTGGGCTTGCGGTGGTCGGTATAATATATGGCGCATTGGTGTCTATCGTCCAACCGGATCTAAAAAAACTGGTTGCGTATTCCTCAGTGAGCCATTTAGGGTTTGTCGTGCTCGGCATTTTCGCGCTGAACGAGGAGGGCTTGCAAGGCGGCATTCTTCAGATGATCAATCACGGGCTTTCGACCGGAGCGCTCTTCTTGCTCGTCGGGATGATTTACGACCGCCGCCACACGCGCATGATTAAAGACTACGGTGGACTCTCGAAGTCAATGCCTGTGTATGCAACGTTCTTCATGATTGTGATGCTGTCGTCGGTGGGACTGCCCGGGTTGAATGGCTTCGTTGGGGAGTTTTTGATTTTGCTCGGCGCATTCAAATCGCAATGGCTCGCAAGTCATTGGTATGTGATTTTTGGCGCGACGGGCGTAATTCTTGCCGCAGTGTATTTGCTCTGGAGTTATCAGCGGGTGTTCTTCGGAAAGTTGGAGAATCCTGCAAACGCGTCGCTGAAAGATCTGAATGTGCGCGAGTGGGCGGTGCTTGTTCCTGTTGTGGTGTTCATCGTCTGGATTGGTTTTTATCCCAGTACGTTCTTGAGTAAGTCGGAGGCTTCGACGAAGCAACTGGTGCAACAGATTCAGGATGCGAAGCGCGGCGTTCGCACTGCGGAGTTGAAGCCACGCTGACGGTGACCACGCTGGTTGGAGCGCCTCCGCCTTGTGCGACCGAGGGCGGGTGCGCCAAACCTCTCCGCGACAGAGTCCGCGGTTCGCGGCATCCGTCTGCGGCAGACTCTTTGGACCTTGTAGACTGCCAGCAGCCCCACTCTCGACCTTGCTCGACACGACGAAGATCGGATGCTCAGGACGAACATGGTGTGCTTGACAAAAAGGTTTGATTCACCTATATTAATTCCAGAAGAGGAAAGTATTTTGTAGCGCCCTACGCTACGCGAACTCATCAGTTATCCAACCAAGCATCTTCAACTGTTCCCCCCAATTCTTTCTTTCGAGGCAACCGTTGAATGCTTTTCCGTAAAGGATTTCCCCCATGGCAATGGACATTGCAGAGCTGAAATCGAAAAAGATTTCCGAGCTCAACAACATTGCGAAGGAGTTGAATATCACCGGCTATACGGACCTTCGCAAACAGGAATTGATCTTCAAAATCCTCGAGGCGCAAACAGAAGCGGGCGGCTTGACGTTCAGCAAGGGGGTGCTCGAGGTCCTACCCGATGGCTACGGGTTCTTACGAAGTGTTGATTACAATTATCTCCCCTCGCCCGACGATATTTATGTTTCGCCGTCGCAGATAAAAAAATTCAATTTGCGGACGGGCGATACGGTGAGCGGGCAGGTTCGTCCGCCGAAAGAAGGCGAACGGTTTTTCGCATTGCTGCGTGTTGAGGCGGTGAACGATGAGAATCCGGAGACCATCCGTGAGCGCGTGCTGTTCGATAACCTTACGCCACTGTATGCAAACAGCACGATCAAATTGGAAACGGCTCCCGGCGAATACTCGATGCGCATCATGGATTTGCTGACACCGATTGGTAAGGGACAGCGCGGCATGATCGTGTCGCCGCCAAAAGCCGGAAAGACGATCCTGCTGCAAAAAATTGCGAACAGCATTTCACGTAATCATCCGGAAGTAAAACTCATTGTGCTGTTGATTGACGAGCGTCCTGAAGAGGTGACGGATATGGAACGCTCGGTGAATGCGGAGGTGATTAGTTCGACATTCGATGAGCCGCCGGAGCGTCACGTGCAGGTTGCGGACATGGTGTTGGAGAAAGCGAAGCGGTTGGTCGAGACGGCTCGCGATGTTGTGATTCTGTTAGACTCGATCACGCGATTGGCACGTGCACATAATACGGTTGTGCCGCATTCGGGAAAAATTTTGTCCGGTGGTGTTGATGCGAATGCATTGCACAAGCCGAAGCGGTTCTTTGGTGCTGCGCGGAATATCGAAGAAGGCGGCAGCTTGACGATCATCGCGACAGCGTTGATTGAAACCGGTTCGCGTATGGATGAAGTTATTTTTGAAGAGTTCAAGGGAACGGGCAACATGGAAATCGTGCTCGACCGCAAACTGAGCGATAAGCGTATCTTCCCTGCAATTGACGTGAATCGTTCGGGTACGCGCAAAGAAGAATTACTACTCGATGCAGACGATCTGAACCGCGTCTGGGTGTTGCGCAAGTTCTTGTCGGACTTTAATACCGTCGAGGCGATGGATTTCTTGTTGGACAAGATGCGTGGGACGAAGTCGAACAAGGAGTTTCTCAAGTCAATGAACAGCTGAGA
>CAYUFU010000113.1:3632-5830 GCA_964444145.1 uncultured Chitinophagales bacterium | reverse complement strand
ATATGAATGAAGTGGTCATCGTCAGTGCTTGCAGGACTCCCATAGGGAGTTTTCGTGGGGCGTTGAGCTCCATCGTCGCAACGCGCCTCGGCGCGGTTGCGATTAAAGAAGCGGTCCGACGCGCGGGTATTGCGGGAGAGCAGGTAGATGAAGTCATCATGGGCAACGTTATTCAAGCAGGAGTTGGGCAAGCTCCTGCGCGCCAAGCTGCGATCTATGCGGGTCTCCCCGTTTCGGTTGAGTGTATGACCGTGAATAAAGTGTGCGGCTCGGGATTGAAGGCGGTGATGCTGGGTGCGCAGGCGATTCAGCTTGGACACGCGAATGTTGTCGTCGCAGGTGGAATGGAGAGTATGAGCAACGCTCCGTACTTGCTCGACAAGGCACGCAGCGGTTATCGGATGGGGAATGCAACGATTCTCGATTCGATGATGTACGACGGCTTGACGAACATCTACGACGGTACGCCGATGGGCAACGCGGCGGAGTTGTGTGCGAAGGAATGCAATATCTCACGAGAAGAGCAAGATGAGTTTGCAATCATGAGCTACAAGCGAGCGCAGGATGCGCAGAAGAGCGGACGTTTCGCGAAAGAGATTGTGGGCGTCGCAGTGACGGAGGGGAAGGAAACGAAAACCGTTCTCGATGATGAAGATGTTTTCAAGACTGACTTCGCCAAAATTCCTAAACTCAAATCAGCATTTATCAACGATGGAAGCGTCACGGCTGCCAACTCATCAAAGATCAACGATGGCGCGGCAGCACTTGTGTTAATGTCGGCTGACAAGGCGAAGCAACTTGGCGTCAAGCCGCTTGCGAAGATTATTGCTCAAGCATCATCGGCGAAGGAACCGCTGTGGTTCACTACTGCGCCCGCCGACGGCATCAATAAGGTTCTGAAGCGAGCGAACATGACCATGACCGACATTGATTTGTTCGAGGTGAACGAAGCGTTTGCTGTTGTTGCTCTTGCAATCGGGAAAATGGTGGGGTTGGACCTCAACAAGTTGAACGTAAACGGCGGCGCGGTTGCACTGGGCCACCCGATTGGCGCAAGCGGAGCGAGAATTTTGGTGACGTTGCTTCACGCTCTGGAACAACGGAACGTGAAGAGAGGGCTTGCAGCAATTTGCATCGGCGGGGGAGAATCTTCGGCTGTCATTGTTGAGCGCCTTCAATCGTGAGCGGAGCGTCTTTCGATCGAATCGAGACCGTGTGGAACACCTTGCAGAGCGACACTCCGGCGTCGCTCCTGCCAGTGAAATAGGCGATTCTGGAAAATCGCTCTACTTGCTGATGTAGTTTTCATACCGTCTCAGTCCCTTCGGAAGAATCTCACTCTTATCGAGCGGCAGTATCAAGAATAGAAATAATACAACCTTTGTGAGCATACAAAACGTAACCGTCATCGGTGCGGGAACTATGGGCAACGGCATCGCCCATGTGTTCGCGCAATATGGGTTTGACGTCACCCTGAACGACATCAAACAGGAATTCCTTGACAAGGGGCTTGCCACAATTTCCACCAATCTCGAGCGGCAGGTCAAGAAAGGAACGCTCACCGAAGAAGCAAAGAAGGCAACACTTGGTCGCATCACACCATCTACGGACTTGCTTGCTGCTGCAGGCACTGCAGACATTATCATCGAAGCAGCGACTGAGAATCAGAACATCAAGAATGAGATTTTCCGAACGATAGATTCAGCCGCGCAGCCGCACGTCATCCTCGCATCGAACACTTCATCCATTTCCATTACAGAAATTGCCGCGGTCACGAAACGCCCTGATAAAGTCATCGGCATGCACTTCATGAATCCAGTTCCCGTCATGAAGTTGATAGAAGTAATTCGCGGACTTGCTACATCGGACGAAACCTACGCGACGGTAAAGGCGCTCTCTGAGAAGTTGGAAAAAGTTCCTGTCGAGGTGAACGATTATCCGGGATTCGTCTCGAATCGGGTGCTGCTTCCAATGCTCAATGAGGCGATGTATTGCGTTATGGAAGGTGTTGCCACGCCTGAAGCGATTGACACGGTGATGAAGTTAGGAATGAATCATCCCATGGGTCCGCTCACGCTTGCGGATTTCATCGGGCTTGACGTGTGTCTTTCGATTATGAACGTCTTGCATGAAGGGTTGGGCGATGCGAAATACCGTCCCTGTCCGCTGCTAAAGAAAATGGTTGCGGCCGGGCATCT
>CAYUFU010000113.1:0-3532 GCA_964444145.1 uncultured Chitinophagales bacterium | reverse complement strand
ATGATTCGCGAAACGGCCAGAAGTTTCGCGACGGAACGCATCGTCAAAGACTCTATCCAGCGGGATGAGAAGGAGGAATTTCCACATCAGCTCGTAAAAGAGATGGGAGAATTGGGATTCATGGGAATGATGGTTCCTGAAGAGTGGGGCGGGGCTGGGCTTGATACGATCAGTTACGTGATTGCGATGGAAGAGATATCGCGTGCCGATGCATCGTGCGGCGTGATCATGTCCGTCAACAATTCGCTCGTCTGCTACGGCATCAACAAGTATGGGACTGAGGATCAGAAAGCACGATACCTACGAGACCTCGCCTCGGGCAAGAAGCTCGGCGCCTTTGCACTCTCCGAGCCAGAGGCGGGAAGCGACGCATCGAATCAACGGACCGTCGCCGTTCGTGAAGGCGATGTGTACATTCTGAATGGAACGAAGAACTGGATTACAAACGGTTCCACTGCGGACGTCGTTCTCGTGATGGCTGCGACCGATAGGTCAAAGGGCGCAAAAGGTATCAGCACATTCATTGTCGAGAAAGGGATGCAAGGATTTTCTGTTGCAAAGAAGGAAAAAAAGCTTGGCATCCGAAGCTCCGACACGGTCTCGCTTGCATTTCAAGATGTGCCTGTTCCTGTCGCAAACCGAATCGGTGAGGAGGGCGAGGGGTTCAAGTTTGCAATGAAGACGCTTGAGGGCGGTCGTATCGGCATCGCTGCGCAAGCGCTTGGCATTGCGCAAGCCTGTCTCGATGCGTCAATAAGCTATTCCAAACAACGGAAGGCATTCGACCGACCGATAGCGGAGTTGCAGGCAATTCAGTTCAAGATTGCGGACATGGCGACCAACGTCGAAGCCGCTCGTTGGATGATTCTGAAAGCGGCAATGCTGAAAGATGCGGGGCAGCCGTTCGGACAAGACGCGGCGATGGCGAAGTTGTTCGCGTCCAAGATTGCAGTGCAAGCTGCTCTCGAAGCAATACAGATTCATGGGGGATACGGTTACGTCCAAGAGTATCTCGTCGAGCGCTATTTGCGCGACGCAAAGATCACGGAAATCTATGAGGGGACATCGGAGATTCAGCGAGTGATTATTTCGCGCAGCTTACTAAAGTAGCAGAACAATTGTCCACTCATCAATCATCTAAGGAGAAGACCATGAAAAAAACATTCGGTTGTTTGTTGTTCTTGTTTCAGTTGTTTGCCATTGGTAATACGAGTCATGCCCAAGTGAAATGGATTGTGGGAGGGAACATGGGATTGGCGATCGCCAGTGGTGGCGGAGCCAGTTCGACAGATTTCACATTTGGCCCGATGGGCGAGGTCGTGTTTGGTAAAGGCCTTGCAATCGGGTCGGAGTTCGACATTACGACTTCGAGCAATGTTGCCATCACATGGCCAGTCTATTTCAAGTACTATTTCTCTGTTCCCGGATCAAACATCAAGCCTTACGCGGCAGCAGGATTCGGTCTTGTCTTTCAAACGGGTGGTCCATACTTTTTCATTCCCTTTGGCGGGGGCGCGAGCTTCGGCGTCGCGAGAAATCTCTATGTGTCCGCCGACTTGACGCTCGGGCCGACATTTCTCGGCAGCCCGTTTCCAGGAGCGCCGAGTACGACGCTTTTCAATATTGTTATCCGTCCCGGAATCCGATACGAGATTCCTTAACCTCAACAAACGAACCTGAAAGGTCATAATCATGAATAGAACATTTTTTTGTTTTGTGCTCATTTTCATGGTGCTGGTTGCAAGCAGCGCTGGAAATGCTCAAGTGCAGTTTGCTCTCGGACTGAAGACCGGTTTAGGCTTCAGTACGTATTCTGTTGATCCTGATCCCTATGCGAACCTAGGGCAACAAGGTATTACAAGCTCAAAATCAGGTGGAACCGGCTTCAGTGTCGGAGCAGTTGCCGAACTGAAGTTTGGAAAAATGTTCGCGGTCGCGCTTGAGCCCGGGTACTCGCAGGGTTCAACCAAATGGGACGTGACGCAGGGGCAAGCCAAGGCAAGCGACCAGCGTACGTTGAGCTATCTCCAGATCCCGATTCTCTTTCGGGTGCGTTTCGTCGAAGGGAATGTTCGCCCCTATGGGTTTATCGGACCCAACCTTGGATTTGTGCTTTCCTCCAAGGCAAAGTTCCAAGGCTTCGCGAATCCCGCTGATGGCGAATACGATGTGAAGAGCACAACCTCTTCCCTTGATTTTGGAATCGCGATCGGCGGCGGAACAGAGTTCAACATCGCGAAGCAAGTCTCGCTCACGGGCGATATACGTTACAACTTGGGTCTTTCAAATTTAGACAATTCACCAGCTCAGGCAGGCGCGCAAGCCGGCAGTGCAAAGTCTCGTGCGTTTGTTATTCTGTTCGGTGTCCTGTTCTATTTGGGCTAATATGGTCGAAGAGAATACCCCATACGGGGTATTGCGCAGGATATTCGCAATTGTTTATTTGATGCCGAACAAAAGTTTGGTTCGACCATTGACAAGAGTGTGTGAATTCCATATACTAATGCCGACTTTTTACAGGTCATCTCTTACTGATCAACCAACTAAACAACCATCTATTCACAATTCAAGGGGTACTTTCAAATGAAGAAACTTTTGGTAGCGGTTCTCGTCCTGTTTGTAACTGCGGGCAGCACAATGGCGCAGGGAAAATTCATGTTTGGCGTCGGCGCGGACTTGGGATTGCCGATGGGAAGCTTTGGTGATACGCAGAGCTTTGGTATCGGTGGCACTGCAAAAGCCTACTACCCAATCAATGACATGGTGACGTTGAATGGAACAGCGGGATACATGACATTCTCCGGCAAGGAGTACACCGTAGCGGGAACAACAACGAAGGTGAAGGCAGGGAGTTGGAACATGGTGCCGGTTGTCGTCGGAGCCAGGTATTACTTTTCTCCAGCGTCATCAAACTTCCGCCCGTATGGTGCTTTTGACATGGGGTTGATCTTCGGTTCTTACACGGTTCCCTCGCAAACCTTTTTCGGCGTCACGGTAGGTGGCGGATCCGTTTCGACGACTGATTTCACCTATCAACCAATGCTTGGTTTTGTAGCGAGCAACTGGGATATTGCAGTTCGACTCCTCGGTGTTGCGAATGCCAACACGTTGGCAGCGCGCATCGGATACATTTTCAACTAAGACCATAACAGGGTCACATTCCGGAAAAAGGAAGCCTTCGGGCTTCCTTTTTTTGTTATGTACGAATCGGTTGCTTCCCGTCGCGTGCTTTCTTACTTTAGTTCAGAAATTCACTCGATCCTACAATGGAAGATTCCATCCGCCAAATACTTTCAAGCGATCCGCGCATTGATGTTGCCCTCCTTTTCGGCTCTCACGTCACGGGTAAGACAACGCCAATGAGCGATGTGGATATCGGCATCCTCACCAACGTAGAGCTCTCACTTATGGATTTGGGCTCTCTCATCAGTGAGCTAGAGTCGGTGCTGCATGCAACCGTAGATCTCATCGAGCTGAACGAGTTGTACAAAAAGAATCCGCAATTTGCATTCAACATCATTTCAAATCACCG
>CAYUFU010000112.1:8953-11941 GCA_964444145.1 uncultured Chitinophagales bacterium | reverse complement strand
CTCGACCCGAACGACCTCAACACGATTTCGCAACTTGCGCTCATTTACGACGGGCAGAAAAACTTTACCGAGTCGGATTCGTTGTACGAGCACGCGCTGCGTCTCGACCCGAACAACCATCTCATTCTCAACAATTACGGCTACAGCTTGTCGGAACGGGGAATGCAATTGCAGCGCTGTCTGGAGATGGCGAAGAAGGCGGTTGCCGCGCAGCCCGAGAACCAATCGTATCTCGATACGTATGGTTGGGTGTATTTCAAGTTGGGCAACTACGCCGAGGCGGAGAAGTGGGTGAAGAAGGCAATCGAGAAGGGAAACGCGAACGCGGTGCTCTATGAACATCTTGGCGACATTTACGAACGGATGAACGACCACGAACGGGCGTTGGAGCAATGGAACATCGCGTTGAAGTTGGATGCAACCAACGACGCGCTGAAGGCAAAAATTCAGAGCAAGGGGGCGAGGTAAACGAAGGTGGGCACTGCTCTCAACGAATTGGGACGAAGGATCATGGTGAACGAAAGAAGGACCGGCGCACGCCTCTTACGGCGTCGTGTATCGTTGTGGAAATTCGTGGGTGGAGTCTTGTCGGCGGCGCTGTTCGCTTCCTGTTCCCCGAAGCCGAGTGAGATTGTGCTCGATACGGAGCGTACGTCGGCGGAGTTTTTGCTGGAGAATGTGCGTGAGCGGAGCGCACGGCTCACGTCGCTCGCGGGGCGAGGCATCGTGTCGTTCGATACGCCCGAAATGTCGGGGAGCGCGTCGTTCGAGGCGAGTATGAAGAAGCCCGACTCGCTGCTTGTGCAGCTTGAAGGTCCGCTGGGCATTGACGTCGGAACGTTGTTTTTGAGTCGCGAGAAGTTTGTTGTGTACAACAGTATCGAGAATACGGTGATGACGGGGAATCCCGAGAACTCGCGGCTCCGTTCGTTGATTCCGATGAATCTTTCGTACGAGGAAATGATGAATGCGTTTGCGGGCATCGTCGTCGCGCCGAACGAGGGGGACATCGTGCAGTACCGCATTGATGACGATAAGTTTTATCTCGAAACGAAGTGCGGCGAAAACGTGTGCCGCTATTGGATTGACCCGAACCATCTTCTCGTGAGCCGTTATGAGATGCGCAATGCAAGCGACGCTGTGGTGCTGTCGGCAAAGCTCAGTTCGTTTACGACGGAGGAGAACATCAGCGCGCCGAAGCGCATTAATATCACGATGCCGCTTCAACACAGGCAGGTGACGATTGCGTATAATGCGCTGCGGTTGAATCCCGAGGAGACGGACTTCACGTACAAGATTCCGTCGAGTGCGAAGGTGGTGAAGTAGTTCGGCTTTGCGCGCTCGTTGGTCTGAGGGGAGGAGGCGAGACGCGCGCTGAAGGAGTGTCTGGGGGTGCGACGCTCGGCGCCGGGTTGCGGGCATAGCGGCATGAGCGGGGGTGCGACCGGACTTTCCACGAAGCAGACTGTCGTTGTTGCGGCATGGACGCCCCTGCGGACGATGTTGTGCGTCTGAAGCCCCAAAAAAAAATTTTTCTGTCATGAAGGTATGGGAGCGCGATTCTGGTTTGGCTTTTATGTTCTTCTCGCCGGTACGGTGGTCGTCGGTTGGGGGTCGGAGCAGGACGAGTTGAAGAAGCGGCAGTCGGAATTGGAAAGTATTCGCCGGCAGATTCAGGAGTACGAGCAGAAGATTCGACAGCAGTCGTCGAAAGAGAAGGCGACGCTGGAGCTTGTGGATAATTATGACCGCAAGGCGACGCTTGTGCGGAAGTTGATTTCGAAATTGAAACGCGAAGAGGCGGACTTGCAGGATACGATTGGGCGGACGCGCTACGAGCTTGCGCAACTCGATGGGCAGATGAAGTTTTTGAAGACGCATTACGCGGGCTACGTGCGCTCGGTGTACAAGTCGAAGCGCATGGGCGACATCGAGTTGCTGCTCTCGGCGAATTCCATCAACCAGTTTTATGTGCGCTCGTACTATTTGCGGCGGTTCACCGACCAGCGCAAGCGCGACGCGGAGAAGATTGGGAATAGGAAAGCGGACATTGAGCAGGTGCAGTATCGTTTGCAAGAGCAGCTTTCGCAGGAGCGGCGCTTGATTGCGGCGAAGGGTGCGGAGGAGGATAGGCTGACGGCGCTGGCGGCGGAGAGGCGCGCGGCGCTGGCGGAGATTCGGAAGGATAAGAAGTCGTTCCAGCGTGAGATCGAACGGCAACGAGAGGCTGCGCGCAAGATGGAGAGCGTGATTGCGTCGTTGATCGAGGCGGAACGGTTGCGCAAAGAACGACGCGACGCAGATGTGAAGGAGGGTAGATTGCCGCAACCACCTCCCGTTACGGGCAACATCGAGGGACGGAAGGGACGATTGCGGTGGCCCGTGAGTGAGGGGAGCGTTGTCGCAAAGTTCGGCAATCATGTACATCCGCGCTTGAAAACCGTTACGATGAACACGGGCATTGATATTCAGGTGAAAGCCGGCTCGCCGGTGAGGAGTGTCGCAGATGGCGAAGTCTCGACGGTGCTTTGGTATCCGTCCTACGGTAACTTGCTGATTCTCAATCACGGCAACGGCTATCGCACGGTGTACACGCACCTTGCGGAAATTTTGGTGGCGGAAGGGGACCGCGTGAAGGAGGGAGAACAGATCGGCACGAGCGGCGAATCCATTGACGGACCCCGCCTGCATTTTGAGTTATGGAAGGACCGCGAGAAACAAAATCCCGAGCATTGGCTCAGCCGATGAAGCGCTTCATTCTCCCTCTCGTTCTTGCTGTCGCATCTACACTCCTCGCAGTGCTTCTGCGGGCCCCCTTGGGGGTTGTCGAAGAAGAAATCACTCGTCTCAAATACACGCTGCGCGGCGAGCAGCGCGCCGACTCCAATATCGTCATCATCTACCTTGACAACGCTGCAATCAACGAGCTTGGTTATCCGCTCCGACGGAATTTCTACGCGCTGATGGTGAATGCGCTTGCCGATCTGA
>CAYUFU010000112.1:1180-8853 GCA_964444145.1 uncultured Chitinophagales bacterium | reverse complement strand
CGGCGCTGCTCGTCCCATCGAAGGCGGGAGCGGCACGGCTGAGTGTTCCGCCGGCAATCCTTCTCGGCGTTATGGGCATTTCCTTCGGGCTGTTCACGAGTTCCTCGTTCATTCTTCCTGTCGTGCCTCTTGTCGTTGTCGGCTTGGTTGCGACGGCGTCCGCGTTTTTCCTAAGGCATCGCTCGATGAAACATGAATTGACGAGCGTGCAATCGGAAAAAGAGAAAGTCACGATGGAGAAAGAAGCAATCCAACGTGCGCTGCGCGACAAAGAAGCAAAGGTGGCACTGCTCGAACGGGAGTTGGTCGAAGCGCAAACACGACAAGCGACTGCTGACCGAACAAGCGAGTTGCTCGAAGAGATCCGCCGCTACAAGGCGGAGATTTACACGCTGAGCGCGAAACAGGATGACATGGAGGTCGCCGCAGTGCAGCCAACGGCAGACGCGGAGCGGAAAGAGTTTGAGGGCATTGTGTACTCCGTGGGCGGAGCAATGCAACGTGTTGTGGACTTCATCGCAAAGATAGCGAACAGCGACGCCACGGTGTTGATCTTAGGCGAGAGTGGAACGGGAAAGGAAATGGCGGCGCGCGCAATTCACAAACGAAGCGGGCGGGTGCAAAAGCAGTTCGTCGCCGTCAACTGCGGCGCGCTCGCAGAGAATTTACTCGAGAGCGAATTGTTCGGACACGAGAAAGGCTCGTTCACAGGCGCGGTCAAAGACAAGTTGGGTCGCTTCGAGCTTGCCGACGGCGGGACGATCTTCCTCGATGAGATCGGTGAAGTGAATGAAGCATTTCAGTTGAAACTTCTCCGCGTACTGCAGGAAGGCGAGTTCGAGCGCGTCGGCGGAACGAAGACCATCAACGTGGACGTCCGCGTTATCGCCGCCACCAATAGGGATCTGAAGCTGTTGGTGAACGAGAAACGCTTCCGCGAGGATCTCTTCTATCGGCTGAATGTGCTCTCGCTTGAGCTGCCGCCGCTGCGTGAACGACCCGAGGATATTCCGATTCTCATCAATCACTTCCTTCAGAAAGAGGGCGGGATGAACGTCTCGAAGAATGTGCTGGATGCGCTGCAACGCTACACCTGGCGCGGCAATATCCGCGAACTGGAAAGCGTCGTAAAACGTGCCGTGCTTCTTGCCAGAGCGGACAGCCGCGAGTTGATCGCGATGAAAGACTTGAGTGAGGAAATTGCCGCAGCAACCAAAGGAGCGGTTGCCTTCGAGGATCAAATTCTCGAATCCCTGCGAGAGAAAGGGTTTTCACGCAGTGCGATTTCGGAAACGGCAGATGAACTTGGCGGCTTGAATCGCGGCACGGTCGCCGAACATTTTCGCGGCTTGTGTCTGAAAGCGTTCGTCGAGCACGCATGCAATCTCGACGAAGCGGCGCGCTACATTTCTCTTTCCGCAGACGCAGCCGTGAATGACCGCGTGCGCAAGAAGCTGCAAGAATACCTCGCCAACATCGCCGACGCCGTTGACTCGACCCAACCTTGGGAAGTCATCAAACCCTCACTCAAACCCAAAATGAAAAACCTGCCGCAGAAGTATCAGCCATTCCTCGAGCAGGCGGCAGAGACGTTCTATCGCGGCGTGTGGAAAATGCCGCCCGCGTAGCCCTTACCATCAGGATGGATGGATAAATGGATTGATGGATTGTTGTTGTTCCAGCAACCCAACTCTCCAACAATCCATCTATCCAATCACCTCAAACCCCGTGTACTTGTGCAGTGCCTTCGGGACAAGGACTTTTCCTTCGGGCGTTTGATAGTTCTCGATGATTGCGGCAACGATGCGCGGCAGCGCGAGTCCCGAACCGTTCAATGTGTGAACGATTTCGGGCTTGCCGCCCGCAGTTACCTTGAAGCGAATATTCATCCGCCGCGCCTGATACGATTCGAAATTGCTGCACGAGGAAACCTCCAGCCACTTTTGCTGACCGAGCGACCACACCTCGAGGTCGTATTTTTTTGTCTGTGTGAACCCGAGGTCGCCTGAACACATCAGCAGCACACGATAGTGAAGTCCTAATTTTTGCAGCAAGCGTTCAGCGTCGGCGCGCAGGCGTTCCAACTCGTCGTACGATGTCGAGGGGTGAACGAATTTCACTAACTCGACTTTGTCGAATTGATGGACGCGATTCAAGCCACGCACATCCTTGCCGTATGATCCGGCTTCGCGCCGAAAGCAGGGAGTGTAGGCGCAGAATTTTATCGGCAAGCGCTTCTCGTTGAGAATTTCGTCGCGATAGAAATTCGTGACGGGGACCTCCGCCGTTGGAATGAGATAGAATTCGTCTTTGGTTGCAACGTACATCTGGTCTTCCTTGTCGGGCAGTTGTCCCGTGCCCGTTGCGCTGGCTGCATTGACGACAAGCGGCGGCAGAAGTTCGGTATAGCCCGCCGCTTCAGCTTCATCTAAAAAGAAATTGATAAGCGCTCGCTCGAGTTTCGCCCCTTTGCCGATATACACCGGAAAACCCGCGCCTGTAATTTTCACGCCGCGCGGAAAATCAATGATGCCTAACCTCTCCACCAACTCCCAATGCGGCTTCGGCGGAAAGTCAATTGTCGGAATCTCCCCCCAGGTTGCGATGACCTGATTCTCCGCAGGCGTTTTGCCGACGGGGACCGAGGCATGTGGGATATTGGGAATCGCCAGCAGCGCGTCGCGCAAATCAGCTTCTATCGTTGCGAGCGACTCGTCGAGCGCTTTGATTTCGTCGGAAACTTTGCGCATCGCTTCGAACACGGCGCTCGCCTGCCCGTCCGAGAGGCGGGTGTCTTCGCCTTTTGATTTTTTCCTCGCAATCTCGGCGGCGCTTGCGTTCTTCTTCGCCTTCAACAGTTCGGCTTGTTGCAACAAGTGGCGGCGCTGTTCGTCGAGTGCGAGAGCGTCATCTACACGCGACGGGTCTTCGCCTTTCTTCGCCACACCGTTTTTGACTTCGTCTCTATGTTCACGGATGAATTTGATGTCGAGCATGAATATCCTCTGTCGTTGGGGTATTGTTCGAGTGCAACATTCTATCCAAATGCAGATAGAGTTTCAACGGCGACGTGTCGCCTGAAACCCGATTTAGCATTACGCAAAGCCGCAATGCCGCCAAGTCTGTCTTGGAAATTTACTGAAAAGGAATTCACCGAGCAGGTGAAGGATGTGAAGTTATTTGTAAAGTGCATACAAGCAATTACTCTCAACCATCCTCCACGTCTTTGCGGCTTCGCGTCTTTGCGTGAGAATTCTATGTCGGATTTCAGGTGTCGCCTACCGTCAGGCATGTCTTTGCGAGTTCCAGACAGGTCGGGGGAAAGCGGCATTCAATCGTTTGCTGCGACGAAGATTCTACCAGAGGGGCGGACACTGCTGAAAGGAGGTCAACGCTGGGAAGACTTCGTTTGCTGCGCGGGCACAGGAGCGCTGTCCGCCATCATCTTCATCGTACGGTGGAGTTGCGTTTTCAGAATGCGTAACCCCTGCTCTGTTGTGCTCGGTTTGTAGCCCAATTCGATTTCGGCTTTCAGAGTGATGAGCCCGCTGTTCATCGGGCGCGGCGCGGGCTGCTTCAGTTCCGCCGTTTTGATTGGCGTGATCAGTGTGGGATCAAAGTCAAAAACCTTTGCCAATTTCAGCGCGAACTCGTAGCGGCTCATGATGTCGCGACCCGCGATGTTGTACACACCCGTGCGTTCCATCTCGTAGGCTTGAATCAAGCCGTAGGCAAGGTCGTCAACGAGGGTTGCGTTGCCGAACTGGTCGTCCACGATGCGGACGGGTTTATTCGCTTCTAAGTTTTGGATGAGCCAAAGCGCAAAATTGCTTTTCACGCCGGGTGCGTAGCCGTAGAGCACCATTGTGCGCGCAATGATGTAGGGAATCTCCGCAGTGCGGACGATGTTCTCGCTGGCGAGTTTGCTCTTGCCGTAGTAGCTAATCGGCTCGGGGCGATCGTCTTCCGAGTAGGGTCCCGCTTTTCCATCGAAGATGTAGTCGGTCGAGATATGAATCAATGTTGCACCGCACTTCTTTGCCGCCTCAACGAGATACTCGACGCCGTCCACATTGATGCGCCAGCAGAGATCACGCTCCGTTTCGCATGCGTCCACGTTTGTCATCGCCGCCGCGTTGATGATAACATCGGGTTTTACGGCGGCGACGAGGGCTTTGGTCTCTTTCTTGTTCGTGATGTCGCACTGAGCATACTGCGCGCCGACGACCTGTCGAATGGGCTTCTCTTCCACAGAGCTCATGCTCAGATTGTACGCTCCGCCGCGTGTGATGATCTCGCAGAGTTTTTGCCCGAGCAAGCCGTTGCTGCCCACGACGAGGATTTTCTTTGTAGTCATTCTATCATCCGAATTGTTGCATCAATTCGAAATCAGGAAACAACTTGCCTGACCGAAGGACAATCAACCTATTGCGAAGGAGCGCTCTACTGTCTCGGTCTATCGTTCTCATGGAACTTCGATTGCGAATCATGAGATTAACAAGTTCATGATCGTTGAGTCGAAGCGCAGGTTGAAACTCTAGATACTTTGGATGCATTGGTCAATGGTAAAAAGCGTTAGCTTTTTGCTAACAGGTTCTCGACATTTCAGTCAACACTTATGGCAAGCCAACAGATTGAAACGTAAACAATTACAGCATCCGACCCTTTTTTTTGTCAATTGTTTTGTCCGAGTTGTCGTCGGCACGTAGTGCAAACATCAGTTTCGGTGATCACTGAGTGTTTCTATGCTTTCCGAACCAAGCAAAGTTGCCTTCATCGCCGCAAGACGATTTGCGAATTCCGCCGCCGCAAGCAAGTTCTTTGTTTTCACATACTGCAAATGGAACGCAGCGCCGAACACGTCACCGCAGCCCGTCGCATCGCGTGGCCGCTCCACGTTCAGTCCCTCAATATCTTTTCGAACCACTTTCTTGTGTTCGTTGTAAAACACGCTCGCGCCCCGTGCCCCGCGGGTGACAACCAATCCTTTCACGCCAAGCGTCAAGAGATGTCCGACGGTTTGTTGCTCGCTCGTTGTTTCAAGAGGCAGTCCCGCGAGTTCTTCTTCGTTCATTTGCACCGTATCAATCATGAACGCCCAACGCCGCCAATCGGAAACCGGACGGCGGAAGCGTTCGTGATTTGCGTTCACGCCGAGTGTCAACGAATGGTAATCGAAATGGATCGTGACGTTCCGCTCGCGGACCGCAAGGCGAATCTCGTCCAACGTCTCCAGCGTGATGTCAAACCCCGAAATCATGTTGACGAGGATGCCATCCACGTTCAGAAAGGCTTTCAGCCGCCCGAACGGAATCGGCTTCGAAATATCCTTTGAACATTCGATGCGGGTCTCGGTGTTCTTGTAGAACAGATGCACAGTGTTTGTCGGCTCGTCGAAGTGATAGATGCCTGCTGTGTCGACGTTGGGGAATTTGTCCTTGAGATGCGCAATGAGCGGCGCGTAATCGGTGCGGTTTACGCCGAACACGGGAATCACTGTATCGTTGCCATGTGTCACCGTCGCAAGCGTAGCGACTGCATAGTAAATGCCGCCGTAGCTTTGCGCTTCAGGAGCGTCAAGAGGATGGATGACATCCAGACAAAGATGACCGACGACGAGAAATTTCATTACTGGGAAGATTTACAGAAACGATTCTTGGAGCCACACTCCTGAGATTCGTGGTTGCCGAGCGGGCTTCTTCATGCTGCACAAGGCTACAACTGGACTTTTGCAGTGAAAGGAAAACCCTGCTCCTCGCACTCGCGCCAGATGCGTTGACAGGAGAACCGGTTTTCGTAGAGCGCTCGCCCCATGATGACCGAATCCACGCCGAATCGTTGCAGTTGTTGAACGCTCAGCAAATCGTCCAGCCCCCGAATACCTCCCGCGGACGTGATGCGCATGCCTGTCAGCTCTGCAAGCTCGCGCAGCGCGTCGAGGTTCACCCCCTCGAGCTTGGCGTGGCGCTTCACGTCCGTATACACGATCCGGCGGAAACCGAGCGCCTTTGCGTTGAGCGCGACTGAAATCGGGGTGAGCCGCGACGTGCGCGTCCAGCCGTGCGTTGCTGCAAAACCGTCAATCGCATCAATGCCGACGACAACTTTGGTCGGACCGAATTGCTGCACGGCGCGCTGCGCCTCGTCGGGATTTTCGATAATCATTGTGCTGATGAGAACGCGGTAGGCATGCAGCTCCTCGAGTGCGAAACGAATATGCTCGAACGTTCGCATCCCGCCGCCGATCTCGATCGGGATGTCCACCGCCGCCATCATCTCGCGAATAATCTCCGTGTTCTTCGGCTCGCCGCAGAGCGCACCGTCCACGTCGGTGATATGCAACGACTTTGCGTTTTCGATGCGCCAAAGCTTGACCATCGTGATCGGATCGTCGGAAGATAACCTGCCGCCTCCCTCCATCACCCTGCGCACACAGTGCTCGGACTGTAGTTCGATTGCCGGAATAATAAGGAGCATTGTTGTATCGTCCTTCGATTGCAAATTGAGGAAAAAGCGTTTGAATATCAATCCTCATTGATTTTCTCTCGTCACTTCTCTACCTTGAGGCAGTCCATCAGTCTCACCTATCCATCACTAAGGAGTCACTCGTGAATCGCGAAATCCACAGTTGGTACAGTCCGCGCCTGAACAAGGAAATGCAAATCGCCGTCTACGGTCACTACGGCTTCGCTCTGCTCATGTTCCCCTCTGCCGCTGCGGATTTTCTTGAGTACGAACGGTTTCATCTCATTGATGCTATTGCGCCATTTATCGAAGCGGGCAGGTTGAAGGCATTCAGCATCAACAGCATCAACAGCGAAAGCTGGCTGAACGAGCACATGCCGCCGCCGTACAAGGCGATTCGCCATCAACAATACAACGACTACATCACGGAAGAAGTCGTGCCGTTCATTCGCACGAAGACGAGCGACGAGACGCCGATTATCACAACAGGCGTGAGCCTCGGTGCACTGCACTGCGCAAACATCTTCTTCCGCCGTCCCGATCTCTTCGCGGGCACTATCGCTATGAGCGGCTCCTACGACATCAAAGCCTACAGCGACGGCTACTATGACGACAACTGCTACTTCAACTCGCCTGTTGATTACCTGCCGAACCTAAATGATGAGTGGACACTCAATCACCTTCGGTCGGGAAAGCACATTCACATTCTCACGGGACAAGGGAATTACGAAGCGCCGGAGCGCTCGCAGCAACTCTCGCGCATTCTTGATTCGAAAGGAATTCCGCACGTGCTGGATATGTGGGGGTACGACCAGCCGCATGATTGGCCCACGTGGCGCGCGATGCTGCCGCATGTTTTAGGGTCACGATTTTGAATCGCAGCGCGCTGGGTCCCATTCCTGCTGTGGCAATGGTGAATCGTTGCAGAAGACCAGTTCCACTGTGAACAATGCGCAAGCGTTAAGGCAGCTTCAATCGCACATCATCTCCTGTCGCACCTGCGTGCGCCTGGTGCGTTGGCGCGAGAAGGTTGCGCGTGTGAAAGTCAAGCGCTTCGCAACAGAGCACTATTGGGGCAAGCCGATCCCCGGTTTCGGCGACCCGAACGCGCGGCTGTTGTTGGTCGGACTCGCCCCTGCTGCGCATGGGGGAAACAGAACGGGGCGAATGTTCACGGGCGACAACAGTGGCAATTGGCTCTTTCGCGC
>CAYUFU010000112.1:0-1080 GCA_964444145.1 uncultured Chitinophagales bacterium | reverse complement strand
CTTCGTCGAGTTGATAGCATTTCGCTCGACGCGCTTCATCTCAACATCAGTTCAGTGAAGGATGGAAAGAAGAATGGTGCGCTCACGTTTCGCTCGACTTCAAAAAGCCTCAACATTCAACTTGGCTCGTCGAAGACAACGAAGGACACGTTGGTGCTGGCAATCCAATATCAAGCCGCGCCGCGAGCGGGAATGTATTTTCGCACCGACCCCGCCAATCCCGCGAAATATTTCGTGGACACATATGGCGAGGGCGGCTTGCACGCAAACTGGCTCCCGATTTACAACGACGTGAACGACAAATTCTCAACAGAGTTTTTCATTACCCTCCCGACACCCTACACTGCAATCTCCAACGGCACGTTGGTCGAGACGATCATGCAATCGGAGGGTTTTACGACGTACCATTGGCTGCAAGCCGTGCCGCACCCTAACTATCTTATCGCGTTATACATCGGCGATTACGAACAAGGGCAACTCGCCCCGGCATTTGGAACAATTCCTTTGAGCTATTGGGTACCGCGCGGACGCGTGAAAGAAGGCGCGTTTGCGTTTCGTAACACGACGAGGATGGTAGAATTCTTCTCTGAGCGGTTCGGCTATCGCTACCCGTGGGAGAAGTACGACCAAGTTGCCGTCCCCGATTACTCCATCGGCGCGATGGAACATACGAGTGTGACCGGGCATCGCGTTTGCGTGCTGCGCGACTCGACCGCACCGATGGAGTTCGGTCCCCCCTCTTTCACGGCCTATGCAGAACCATGGAGCGCCGAGGCGACCATCTCGCACGAGCTTGCACATCACTGGTTCGGCAATAATCTCACCTGCGCAAGCCTCGGTTACATCTGGCTGAACGAGAGTTTCGCAAGTTACTGCATGATGTTGTGGGACGAACACTCGGTTGGACGCGAGCAGATGCTCCTCGACGTCGAGCTTGCGCAGCGGCGCTACTTCGAGTATGTGAAAAGCGACCATGAGATTCGTCCGCTTGAGTATCACAACTTTGATAACGCCGATGTTATTTTCAATGAAGAGCATACCTATTTGAAAGGCGCAGCAGTGCTGCATATGCTGCGCACG
>CAYUFU010000111.1:0-11985 GCA_964444145.1 uncultured Chitinophagales bacterium | reverse complement strand
ATTCACTCGGCGACGAACGCCTCCCGACGTTTTATCTCCGCCTCCCGCCGCTTCTTCAGCCGCTTCTTTGCTAACAGCTCGTTCAAGCGCTCAACGACGTCATCGAATGAATCGTAGAGAAAGTACGAGATGTTCTTCTCTTGGCAGAACGCCTGCAAATCATCCTTTGCAAATACAATATCGGCGTATTGCGCGGGACACCTATCCGAATACCCCTCGCCAATATACACAATAGTATCCTCGTCGCTGGCCTTCACCAGCATGATGTTGCGCTTGCAACATGCACACCGCGTGCACTCGGCGTCATCGTATGGGAAGCTGATGCGCGGCGTTGCGAAACCGTTTTGCGGAGCATCGTCGCGCTCAACCGCACCGAAGTGAAACCGATTGGCAAAGAACGAGACCCCTTCGATACCGTTGTGAGCAAAGATTTCCTCGATGTAAAAATCAATGCCGTCGCTGACAACATGAAATTCAACACCTCGCTCACGGCAGAACTCGACGAAGCGTTTGAAGCTCTCATCAATGGGCTGCCGGCGCAAGAAGGCTCGCGCTTCATGCAGATCGAGTTGCCCAAGTGCTGCCGTTTCTCTTCGAAAGAATTCCTTCGCAGAAATGTTCCCGGCTCTATACTCGGCGATACGTTCGATGCATTTCTCGCCGCCGAAGTGTTCGAAGAACGCGTTCCCGACATCGTGCTTCGTGATCGTGCCATCAAAGTCAACAAAGATTTTCATGGCTCCCAAATCTAATTCCCTGGTTGTTGACCGCCGAAGAAAGTCTTTCGCGTAGCAATGCTGCACTCCATCCAGCCGGAAGCAGGCGAGGCGCCGTTCAGTATGGATATCAACCCGATACCACAGCCGCCGATTGCACTTGCGCACCCTGATTGAACCGCACCGTGACGAGCTTCGAGACGCCTTCTTCTTCCATCGTCACACCGTACAACGCGTTCGCCGCTTCCATCGTCCGCTTGTTGTGCGTAACGACGATGAACTGCGTGTTGTCAGAGAATTTTCTGAGGATGCGAGTGAAGCGATCCACGTTCGCATCATCGAGAGGCGCATCAACTTCGTCGAGAATACAGAAGGGGCTGGGCTTGACGAGATAAATCGCGAAGAGCAGCGCGGTCGCCGTGAGCGTTTTCTCCCCACCCGACAACAAGTGAATCGAAGTCGGACGCTTGCCGCGCGGCTTCGCAATGATGTCAATCGCCGCTTCGAGTGGATCGACCCCTTCCTCCAATTTCAAATCGCATTCGTCGCCCGGATCGAACAAACTCTTGAACGTCTCGATAAAATTCTGACGAATCTTTTCGAATGTTTCTAAGAATTTCTTTTGCGCCGTCTGATTGATTTCCTCGATCGTTGCGAGCAGCGTCTTCTCCGCTTCGAGCAGATCGTTGCGCTGTGTCGTCAAGAATTCGGCGCGGGTTTTCTCCTGCTGCCATTCCTCGAATGCCGCAAAGTTGATATTGCCAAGCGCTTTGATCTTGTCGCGAAAATGCTGAATCTCATCGCGCAGCGCGGCAAAATCCACGAACTCATCTTCGGGATAGGTCTTCAAAGGAAGCTCAAGTTCGAACTCCGTGAATGCTTTGTCCTTGAGGTGTTCGATTTTCGCTTTGATGTCCGCGATTTTCAATTCGAGGTCGTGCACTGCCTGCAGCGTATCGTCGTGCGTGCGGCGCTCATCCTTGATTTTCAGTTCGATGCGGTGCATGTCTTCACGCAGCCGAACGTTCTCGCGCTCGACCTCCGCCTTGCGGCTGTCCAGCACTTTCATTTCTTGCATCAGCGCAGCGAGCAATCCAGCGTTCTCATCCACTGCTGCGCGGGTTGCGGAGATTTCCTCGAGCGCCTCGCGAATCTCTCCGTCGCGTTTTGTGAAGGCGGCGCCAAGCGCGGCAATCGTCTCGTGGCTCCGTTGTAATTCATTCTCCGTGTTTTGAAGATCGGCTTTCGCCTGCACGGCGCGAATCTCCAGCTCCTTCACCAGCCCAGCGCGTCTCTCGTACTCGGCTTCGAGTGCAGCGCGCTCCTGCACCGCGGCACCGGTCGTCCGCTCCACAACCGATTTCTCTTCACGAAGCCTCTCCAACTCCGGCGCGGCTGCGGCGACTATTGCTTGCAGTTCCTCTCCTTCGCGCTTTGTTGTTTCGATTTCCTCGTTGTTCTTCGCAGTCACGTCATTGGCGCGTTTGCGCTCGAATTCGAGCTGCGCTATCCGCACCTCGATGCCGGTCATCTCTTTCTCGATGTTCTTGACTTCATCGGCGAGCGTTTTCAGCGCGATGGCATCGTGCTGTCTCACGGTTTCTGCGCGGAGCGCAGCAATCGTCTCGAGCTTCGCCAGGAGCATCTGATTCTCCGCTTGCAGCGCGGCAATTTGATCTTGTTTTCCGATCGCGCCTCCTTCATCTAGCCGCCTGCTTCCACCGCGCGTCACGCCGACCGTCGTCGCCGATTCGCCCTCCAACGTGACGCAGCGAATGCCGACATGATGCGACGCAACTCTCCTCGCCGCTGCAGCGTCCTCGACAATCACAACGCGGTCCAGCAAGAAACGAAAGAGAGGCGCGTACGCGTCATCGAACCGCACAGAGTCAATTGCCCAACCAAGGACGCCCGGTTCGCTCGGCAGCGCGTATGTCGTCTCGACGCGCGGAACGCGGTCAAGACACACGAATGAGGCTTTCCCCTTCTGTGCGTCTTTCAACAACGCAACCGCTTCATCCGCTTCGTCCTGCGACTCCACGATCAGAAGATTCACGGACTCACCAAGCGCCGATTCGATCGCCGCAGCATACTTCTCATCGGCATGAATCGCGTCGGCGACAGTCAAGCGTTTCGAGGGTTTCCACCGTTCGGCAATGGAAAGAAACCGGACGCTCTCCGAAAATCCCTCACGGCTTTCAATGAGCCCTTTGAGAAAATCAATCCGCGCAGTGCGGCGCTGGATTTCCCCCTGCACATCGAGCTCATCGCGCTGCAGCGCATCCAGCCGCGCTCCCAACTCCTTCTTGGCCTTCTCCGCTTCGTAGTAGGTCATCTCGGCTTCTGCAAACGCACGGCGGAGTTGTTTGTCCTCAGCACTGCCCTCTTCGATTTCCTTTGCAAGCCGCGCAAGCTCTTCGGCGTACGATGCGTTCTCCTCCTCCGCATGCGCAGCGCGCCCGATCAGATTCTCGACTCTTCCCTTCAGCTTGTCTTGGTTGGCTTGCTTCTCGGCAATCGCATGCACAAGCTCGATTGTTTTTTGGTTGAGACGTGTGAGCTCACTTTTCTTTTCCTCGAGCCTCTGCGTCAGCTCCGCGAGTTCGGTACGAGCCTTGTCCAACTCTTGCTCCAACTCCTGCTGGTGCTTCGTCGTTTCGGAAATTTTCTGGTTCAACGTCAGGACCAGTTCCTCGAGTCGGTGGCGCTCGGCAGTCAGCCCATGCTTTTCCTGTTCGTAGCGAGCGATATTGTTCTGCAGCGCCTTCGTGCGCTCTGCGGCAACGAGATTCTTCTGCTCGATGCGATTGATTTTTTCGGTCTGCAGGCTGACGTCGCGCTGTGCTTCGGCAAGGCGCTTTTCCACTTCCACCATCGAAGTGCGCAGCGCATCCAGACGCGCTTCTTCCTCTGAAAGGTCAATATCAATCTGTTGACGGTTCGTAGCGGTGGCAGCGAGTTTTTCTTCTAACGGCTTCAGTCGCCCAACCAACTGCGCGTACTCGCGTTCCATCAAATCAATCTCGAAGGCGCGTAATTTCGTCCTGACCTCGTTGTACTGCTCTGCTTTCTTCGCCTGCCGCTCCAACGAAGCAACCGCCTTGGTTACCTCGGCAACGATGTCGTTGACGCGCATGAGATCGGCTTGTACTTGCTCGAGTTTTCGGTATGCAGCTTTGCGGCGATGTTTATATTTCGTAACGCCCGCCGCTTCCTCGAACAGTCGGCGCCGCTCGTCGGTCTTGTCGCTGAGAATCGTCTCGACCATTTTCAATTCAATGACCGAGTAGGCGTCTGCGCCCATGCCCGTGTCCATGAACAGATCGAGAATGTCTTTGAGCCGGCAGGGAACCTTGTTGAGCAGGTACTCGCTCTCGCCGGAGCGAAAGACGCGCCGCCCGATCGTCACTTGCGAGTATTCCGACGGCAGGATGCCCTTGTTGTTTTCGATGACCAGCGTAGCTTCCGCCATACCGAGCGCCTTGCGGTTCTTCGTTCCGTTGAAGATGACATCCTCCATCTTCTCCGAGCGGAGCGCGCTGTAGCGCTGCTCGCCCAACACCCAGCGAATCGCGTCAACGATGTTCGTTTTGCCGCACCCGTTGGGCCCGACAATGGCAGAGATGCCGCTGTCGAACGCAAGGTTCACCTTCTGCGCGAAGGATTTGAAGCCGATTATTTCAAGCTTCGATAAATACATTCAGCAAAGAATTCCACTGATAACGTTCATGAATGACAGTCCACGGGATGCTCACCTGGCTAAAGCACCACCCAGTACACCGATTCATTGCCCTCTGTTGGCAAACTCGTGATAGAGAAACCGCGCATAGTCCGAGGCAGATTGCGTTTGGTCGAGATAAATGTACATGCCTCCGAAAAGAACAACGAGCGAGAGCGCTCCGACGAAATATACCTTCGCGGGCGACGAATCAATAATAATGGCAACACCCTTGAGGAGTCGAGCTAACACCCATATCAACAGCGCGAGAACGACGACGACCGCAGGAATGATATACGCCTCGCTTTCAATCAGTCGGTAGAGAATCATACTGATCGGAACGAGAATCAACAGCGGGGTGATAGACCACATCGTTGTGGCGTAGGCGTGATACAGAGACATACGCGCCTTAAACAAGGGTGCGAAGAGAAGCAGCGCCCCACAGGCAACAAGGGTCAGAGCAAAAAACACCCCCGTGAACACCAGTACAAACAACTGCGGATTGCGGATCAAGCGCACGACATCCTCCTTCAATCCATCGCTAACGAGAAGCATCGAGAGAAGATTGTCGAGCGCTACGCTTCCGCGGAAATGATAAAGGAGGCTGGATACAACAATTGCCCCCGCCGCCGACACCACAAGCCCAACGATCGTGCTGTGCAAGACTGTAACGACGCGCTGGTCGCGAATGTCTGCGAAAAAATTGTACGCGTTCACCATCGAGCGATTGAGGCTATCGCGAAAGCGTCGGTTGGCATTGTACAAGTACGCCGTGCCGACAAGAAGCACCAGTCCCGACAGCACGTACACAATTGGTGCGGACGATGAAGTCGAGCCCATAAGCAACGCGGAGTGCTTTTCTTCAGTAAACACGGAGCGCAACATATCGTACGCCGTGCGCTTCTGCCGGTCGTAACTCACGATGCCCATCGTGTGCATCCAGGGGTCGCCGGAGTTCACGGTGAGCGCAGGCCGGTCGCCCCTCCAATCGTTGAAGGACCACGCGAACGCACCGTCCGTGTTCGCTTTTTGTACGACGTCGTAGTGCTGGAGGAAGTAGCGGGCCTGTGCCTGCTGAGAGAGCGGGTCAGCATAGCCGTTGCTGTTGCCATGTTGGACCTCAGTCCCCATCTTTATGATGATAAACGGTTTCGCAGAACTTGCCGCGCGCAACTTATCGAAGGTTGCTTTGAACTCTTTGATGTCATACGTGGTCAGCGTGATCGCGTTAATGTCCATAAGGTCGCTGCACGCGTCGTTCAGCGTTCGGGTTGCATAGTAGAGGGGACGGTTATCGAGCACGCGTGCCTCGTTGGCAAGCGTCTGGACGAAGACGCGAGCATCGGCAGAGCGCGATTCGAATTCATCACCTATGCCCCATGCGAGCACGGAGGGATGGTTTCGGTCGCGCCGGATCATCTCGCGCAGTAGAATCCCACCAAGCTCGACATAGTGCTCTGCCACGAGAATCGAAGCGGGAACGCGCGCTACGGGCAGTTCCACCAGTGCAAGCATTCCGTACCGATCACACAGGCTCAACATGTACGGATGCGGCGGATGATGGCCGAAGCGAATGGCATTCGCTCCCGTTTTGTGCATCGCCACCATGTCTTTCTCCATCGCCTCGTAGCTCATCGCGCTGCCGAACTGCGGATGGTCTTCGATCCAAATTAATCCCTTGAGTTGAATTTTCTTTCCGTTGAGATGGATGCGGCCATCTGACAAGCGAATCTCGCGAATCCCGCTTGTCACCGTCAGCTCATCCCGTTTTGAGAGCGACGCCGCGTCCAAGAGTATCGCTTTTACATCATAGAGGTCGGGCGTTTCAGGGCTCCAAAGACGCGGCGCTGTTACGGTGAGTTCTGTAGTCGCGGGGTTCCAGGTTTTATCGCCATGAGACACCGGAGTCGGCGTGCTCGTTGCCACTAACACGCCGGATTGCTTGTCATACACTTCTACAGCGAATTGAAACTGTGACGCGGCAGAATCGCCACGCGATGGAATAGGACCCTCGAGCCCTGCCGTCACATTCAGTCTCGCGACCGTGCGATCACTGCTGAGGCTCGATCGCACAACAACGTCGGAGAGAAATACAGGCGGCGTGGCGAGCAAATACACATCACGCAAGATGCCGCCGTAGTTCTTCCATGCCCACACCTGTCCACGCAGAGGAATCGTTTTCGATCCGTCGAGGCGATTGTTCACATTTACAGTAATGACGTTCTCGCTCCCCGGCTGTAGGTAGTGACTCTCGATGGGGACGATGAAGCTCGTGTAGCCACCTGAATGACTCCCAACAAAATTGGTGTTGATGACAATGTCAGTGTGGTAGTTGGAACCGAGCATAACGAGATGAAAGCGATACTTCGCCAAGTCTTCAGCGCTCACAAAAAACTTGCGCTGAAGAGTCACTGCTCCTGCGAAATCGTAGGCGGAAGGAACCCTTATTGCGCCATTCTCATGGGCATCGGCATGGAAACTCCAAAGGCCGGAAAGATCAACAACTCGCCGAGTGGGAGACTCCATATTCCACTCCATCCCCTGGCCGCGACGCAACGGATTGCCGTTTTCAAAGAAGCGAACCTGACCTGTAGCCGTTTCTATTAAGAGGGTAAAAAGAAATGCTATAATTGAAGGGAATTGTGGAGATTTTGGCAAAGATTCAACCGGAAGTTTGTAAAATTCTGCTCAAATATAGTTAAAAATGCAGGGGAAAGCAACGAAGTTTTCTCTCCGATACTCTTAAAGTAAGGCTTGAGGAGTGGGAAGATTTTGCCTGATTGAGCTCGTGCTGCAATTAAGAAACTTTATTTTCCATAAGCCTTGTGAATGTTCTGTTGCCTTCGTATTTTTTATCGGATAAAGTTCATCCCAACAATTTGGAGGTAAGTGATGAAGAAAACCCAATTCACCAAAACGGGGGTTGTGGTTCTCGTGATGAGCGCAGTGATCCTGTTGCCTGCATGCTCGTCGTTTTCTCTGCAACAGGTTGATTACGGCTGGCCCGTGGAAAGCGTCCTGACAGTGAAGGACGACAACACGGTTTCCGAAGGGCGGTATGCCATATCGTTCAATGTTGCGCCGCTTGCGGAGCAGGAATTTCTGAACCCGAACGCGCTCAAGGGAAAAGAGATTCGCCTGATTCGTGGCACCGAAGGAATGTACTACGTGACAGGCGCGGGTTTCAAGTTCGTGTACGTGATGATGCCCCGCGAACGGGAGCTCTCGCTCCACACGAAGTACGAGGTTTCCGAAAGCGGATTAAAGAAGCCGGCACTCAATCTTCGCGAACCGTACGTCGAACTGCTTGACGGGACGGAATTGCGACTGCTCATGACGAGCGATGACATTTACAAGGAAGCAGATCTTCGAGCGGAGGGACGGAAATGAAACATCGCATTGTAACACTGATTGCGACACTAATTGTCGCCGCCACGTTTGGATTTGGACAACAGTCTGACTTTGAAGTCAAAGAACGTTTCAAGACCATGTACGACGCGTTGAAGCAGGATATTGACTCTGCACGCACGCGAGAACAGATGGCACTGATTCCCAATCGCATCAAGGGATTGGAAACGGAATTTGCCGAACATGCAAAACTGCTCAACGGCGCGTTCTATCCGAAGACACTGGAGACGATGATCGCCGATTTGACCAATCAATATACCGTCGCGCAAGAAAAGAACACGGTAATCCAGAATCAAACCGATAAGATAATGTTGCTCGAGGGGCAACTTGCAACCATGAGTGCGGAAATTGAGAGACTCAACGCTGAGCGTCAAGACCTCCTTGCAAAACTCCGCTCGGCGACCAACTCGCTCGCACAGCAACGGGAATTGGTCAAACGCCTGACAGCCAACCTTCAGGCGAAGGACAGACTAGTCAACGCGATGGTGGATTCGATATTCTTGCCGTTCGGCAAGAACATGGACGCGTTAACAGAGGTGCAGAAAGACGCAATCGGCAAGAAACTTGAAGGCGCAAACATTATCGCGCGCATTGCCGACATTGCGAATGACAATGTCCGATTTCTCCAATCAACAACGCTCGAAGCGAAGGACTACAGTACGCTCGTTAGCCAGTATTCGCAGTTCAAGACCCGCTGGAGCGGGTTGCGCGAAAGAATCACCGCGGCTGTGTTAGCAACGAACGCCGTTGCCGCGCGCAAGAGCAAGGGGGCACAACAAACGAACCCGGCAGAACAGGTGGACGCCGCTCTCGAAGAGTGGCACAACAAGCTCGACGTTTCGTTCTGGGCAAGCTTGATGGAAGAATTCAAGAGCCGCAACGTGCTCGTGCAGCCCTTCAGCGATGCAAAGAGTTTCTCGGCGAGTATTCGATCATTTGTTGATGCATCGCTCAAGGAAGGGTCCGATCCCAAAACGTTCGTTGACGAAATCTGGATTCAGCGGATTGACAAAGATTGGCGCCCCGCGTTGGAAAGTGAAAGCATGTTGGGCAAGCTCGAGTACGCGTCGCTCGACAAGGTCGTGAGCCAGTTGCACAAAGAGAAATTCAACTGGAGCATTCTCTGGTGGGCGTTGAATATCCTCGCCGTTATTGCAGTCGGCTGGTATTTCTTGACTCGGAAGCCAAAGGCGGTAGCGCAAAGCGAGCCGGTAACGAAAACGAACCTGTGAGGAGGTGAGAGCGAGCGGCTCTCCCTTGCTCGCCCTCGATGGAAGTCTCAGGAGAAAAGCGAAAGCGGTGGTGCAATTGCTGCTTTCGCTTTTTTATTTTGAATAGAACTCAACCACCCGTTCAATTGCGGCGCTGCAGACAGGATCGAAATCATTTAGACCGAGCGTGAACATCCTGCAATCAATCGCAGGACGATACAAACCTTTCGAGGCATAGCCTGCACCTTCGAATGCGCCGACCTTGCCCGCTGTTGCCGCATCCTTTAGGATTTCCGACTGCAGTTTCAAAATCGGCTCGCGTTTCGTGTAGTAATCGGGAGCGAGCCGATCAAGTTTGCCCCGCTCTGCTTCAAGACTGTCGTACTTTGCTTTTGCCCATGGCGTAGGCAGCGGTGTCCCTGCCGCTATGAGATGTTTCCATTTGAGAGTCTCCTTGTCAACGAGCGCAGTGACGTTTGGCTCCCACGGCTCAATGCCCGGCGAGTAAAAGTCGACGTACGAAACAGACGAGCCGTAATACTCATCTCCTAAGCCGCCGAAAGAATGCCCGAACTCGTGGACGTACACGTATTCCATCTGCCACTCCTGCCCTTTCGTTTGCTCGTTCGCGTATGTTGTCGCATACAAGTTGTAGATGCCGCCGCCGCCGTAGCGCGTGTCGTTGAAGATGATGCAAATGAAATCGTACGGCGCGAGCGCGGCGATGTCTCTCAGCGTCTTGTTTTCAGTTGTGAGAACGTAGCGTGCCGTGCCAAACGTGCTGTAGCGAGAGCCAAGAATGTTGTTCTTCCAAACGTTCTTATCCGGAATGGAAATCCCGGTTTCGGGTGACTCTGCTTCCACCGTCCATACATTGAAATCGTTCTTTCGCCTGCTGAATGGATGCGTTTTGAACAGCGCGTCATTGAACCGCTTCGCGTCAGTGCGAAATTTTTCCATGTCGGCTTTTGTATAGCCGTCACCGAGAATCACAATATCAACGTTACTCCCCGGAGCGCCGTCGCCCATAATGCGATTGACCTTGAATGCGTAGTAGGTTTTCGCTCTGTTGATCTGCATCTGGTTGGCAGGGTCAATCGTAATCGCCCACAATTCGTGAAATTCCATACGCTTGTCGCGTCGAGCGATGGTGAACTGAATTTTTCTTTTCGGAAACGGCAGGCGCACCGATTCCGAAAACGTCCTGAATAATCCTCTCAACGCTTCGTCCGTTGTCTGCCACTCATTGAAGATGGAAGAGAAGCCACGGGAAAAAATCAGCTCGTTTGTTTGCACGTCGTACACGCGAGCCATGTACTCACCGAGGTTCAGCGTGTCAATGAGATTTGTTTTGCTCCCGGGCCACTCGCCTTCCTCAAGCGCCTCATCGAGACTGAAATACTCCTGGCCCTTTGTTCCAGTATGAAAATAATCGACGCGCAGAGTTTTGTTCGAGAAGAATTTGTCGAACGATGGATGAGAGATTGCAAGCTCGACAAGAGCGGAAAGCACCACGGTTGCCGTAAGCAGTCGCATTAGTAAGCTCCGATACGCTGTGAAGAGAAGAAGACGTTAGAAGATATAGCGCACGCCAATCCCCGCGTTGCCACTCATCTCTGTTTTGGGTGCGAGATCGAGAATCGGCACAAACTCCACGAACAGTTCAAAAGGCGCATTCCGCGGATACCATGACAACCCGCCAACGAATCGTGCCCCAAAGAATCCGTCCGCCCTCCCTGTCGCCAGCCGTCCGCCGATTCCCGCAAAGGGAACAAACCGCTCCGGACTCTGGACCACATTCGGGAAATGCCACACATAGTCCACATGCATGTGCACGTAGCCTTTGCGACGGAACGAGTACGCAAGCCCTGCGTCGAATGCATTCACCGACGAAGTCCACAGCTTCCCACTCACGCCAGTCGGCTCGCCGATGATGATGCCTAAGCTGAATCTTCTCTCCTGTGCGTCTGCGGTCATCGCAGCGCACGCAAGGAGCATTGCCACAAAAACTCCTCTCGTCATCCCTCCTCCGTTTTACTTCACTCCCAACAACTCGACATCAAAGACAAGTTCAGCATTCGGTGGAATAATCGCTCCGACGCCACGTTGTCCATATCCTAACGCAGCGGGAATAATCAACTTTCTCTTTCCGCCGACTTTCATAGAGGCTACACCTTCGTCCCAACCCTTGATCACCTGACCGAAGCCGATAACGAAGGTGAAGGGTGAGTTGCGATCCACTGAACTATCGAACTTCTTTCCGCTGGCAAGCCAGCCGGTGTAGTGAACAGTCACTTTTTTCCCTGCCTCTGGCGATTCGCCGCTTCCGACGACCAAGTCAATGAATTGCAAGCCGCTTTTCGTGGACTGCGTAGGATTCGTTGTTGCTTCGCCCGGATAACTCAATGGACGCTCCTTTCAGAATGATTGGCATTTTCCCAAAAGAAAAAGCCTGAGTTCAACAGGCTTTTTCAACGGGGTTCGACGGGACTTCCCGACCCTTGGTCGGGACGGCCTCCTGCGTGACGCACCTTACTTGGTCCCTGCGATCAGCAATTCGATGTATCGCCGGCTCTTCATTCGCTTAATCGCCTTCTCGCGTCTCAACGTGTCCGACTGAGAAGCGAATTCTTCGACATCCAACCTTGCGGGGCCGACGGGACTCGAACCCGCGACCTCCTGCGTGACAGGCAGGCGCTCTAACCAAGCTGAGCTACGACCCCATGTTGGCTCGCTCAATATAGACATTGAGGGGTTTTGTTGCAATAGAACAGCGGTATTGACATTGCTATGCATTCGAAGTAGATTGCTCTCGTTCCACTTCACTCACACTAAGGGCACCCACTATGAAACCACTGCTTTCGATTTTGTTTCTATTAGCATACTTGGTGTTGACAACCAATGCGCAAATCAGACTCCAAGAAGATTTCGA
>CAYUFU010000110.1:8653-12502 GCA_964444145.1 uncultured Chitinophagales bacterium | reverse complement strand
CACTTCTTTGCGGCTTCGCGTCTTTGCGTGAGATTTCTATGTCGGATTTCAGGAACAAACAAGTCGTGACCGTGTCGAAACTGACGTATTACTCATGAGCGTATTTGGGGGCTGCAGACGGGCTACAACGTCCAAATACTCGACTGCGCCGCGGGAAGCAGTCTGCTTCTCCGAAGGAGTCCTTCGGACGTGGTGGGTTCAGACGCCTCCCCCCGCACATGCCCGAGCGTTGTCGGAATTTCTCGTTACAGCGACTCAGCGTACCGCATCAGGTCCGTTGTGCCCACCACACACCACCCATCACCAAAGCGCCACCCACTGCGGTAACAAACCCGAACGACTCCTTCAGCAGTGGAATTGCGAGTGCCGTTGTTGCGAGAGGTTCGAGGTACAGATAAATTCCCGCTTTCGCAGCACCTAACTTGGCGACACCGATTTGCCAAAACCATTGCGTCAACGTTCCGAGCGCGCCAAGAAACAACAACGCCATCCATCCATCGGCGGGAAGCGATGCAACGCGTCGAACATCAGCAAAGAACACCATGTACAACACACACAGCACAGTCACCGGTGCAAAGACGAGCAGCGTCACGGTAAGCGGATTTCGCGAGCGAGCCACGTTGCGCGTTGCAATCGTGTAGAGCGCCCACGTATGCGCCGACGCGAGGATCATCCAATCACCAATGCTGTTGAGCCATCCGAGGCTTGTGAAATCGCCCTTTGAGATCAGCAGAATGATGCCGCATGTTGCGATGACAATACCGATGATTTCATTGCCACCGATTCGTTCTTTGAGGATGAGGTAAGAAAGCGCCGCCATCGCAAGCGGCGTGACGGCAATAATCCAGCCGGTATTTGTTGCTGAAGTGTAGTTGAGAGCTAAGGCTTGCAACAAGAAGTGAACTGTAATGATGGCGCCGCCGATAGCCAGCGAGCGATACTCTTGCCGCACAAAGTCAATTGTAATTCCTTGCATCCGAATGACCGCATAGAGCAACGGCAAACCAATGAGAAATCGCAAACCAACAAGCTCTATAGGATTGAGGTATGCAAGACAGATTTTTGTCGCAACAAATGTCCAGCCCCAAACGATAACGCAGAAGAGAAGAATGAGTCGGATTATAGTCATGAGCGATGGCAGTGATGCCCTTCAGGGTACGAAGAGAATGTGTGGAGCAACAGGCGTCAGCAACTCAAGGATGATCTGAAACGATCTCTGTCCCAACGCCTTCGGTGGTAAAAATTTCGAGAAGCAACGCGTGCGGCTTTCGGCCATCTATGATGTGAATTTTCTTCACACCGCTTTCGAGTGCGGCAAGCGCCGAATCCACTTTCGGCGTCATACCGCCGGCTATGATTCTATCGCGTTTCAAGCGAACGGCCTCGTGTTTGGTCAGACAATGAATGAGGGATTCCCTGTCTTTAATTCCTTCGACATCGGTGAGATAGACAAGTTTTACTGCGCCAACGGCAGAGGCGATCTCCCCCGCAGCAATATCCGCATTGATGTTGTACACGACGCCATTCTCGTCAACACCGAGCGGTGCGATAACCGGAAGGCAGCCATCCTCGATGAGCGAGCGAATGAATCTGCCGTTCACACGCTCAATCTCGCCGACGAAACCCAAATCTTCCAATTCGTATCGCTTTGCCGTGAGCGTGTTTGCATCAATGCCGCTAATGCCGACGGCGTTTCCGCCATGCATATTGATGCGACGTACAATGTCTTTGTTGATGAGTCCTGCCAAAACCATCTGCACAACGTCGCGTGTTTCTTCGTCGGTGTAGCGTTGTCCATTGACAAATGTCGTTTGCAGGTTCAATTGCTTCGAGAGCGCCGTAATCTCCTTACCGCCACCGTGCACGACGACGACGTCAATGCCAATCTTACTCAACAATGTCACATCCTGCGCGACCATTTGCTTCAGGTTCTCGTCTTCCATTGCCGCACCGCCGTACTTGACAACGAACGTCGTATGTTCGAATTGCTGAATGTACGGCAGCGCCTCGATCAGTACATCTTCTTTGCGCAGTTGCCCGTTGAGACTCACGAACGATAACTCCCATTGATAACAACATACTGTTCGGAGAAATCACACGTCCAAACGGTTGCCGTGCCTTTTCCTGTATTGAGCTTGATGCGAAGGTCAACAAAGTCGCCGCGCAAACTCTTGTTGGCTTCTTGGTTCGTCAACGTGACGACATAATTTCGCTGGAGAATCGGAGCACCGTTGATGACGATTTCGAACTCATCGGGATTGAATTCGATCCCCGAATAGCCGACGGCGGCGATGATTCTCCCCCAATTCGCGTCTTCGCCGTGAATTGCCGTCTTGACAAGGGGTGACAATGCTACCGACTTGGCAGCTTTCACAGCGTCAGCGTCCGAAAGAGCACCCTCGACAGTTATCTCGACCAATTTCGTAGCGCCCTCGCCGTCGCGAACAATGTCGAGAGCGAGTTTCTTCAATACGGTCTCGAATTCAATCGCGAAATTCCTAAACTGAGATGTTCCGGGTTGCAGCGACCGGATGCCCGACTGCCCGTTCGCGAGGGCGATAACCATATCGTTCGTGCTCGTGTCGCCGTCAACAACAATGCGGTTGAACGTCTTGTCGCAGGCATTCTTCAACAACGATTGGAATACATCCCGCTCAATCGCCGCGTCGGTTGTAATAAAGCCGAGCATCGTTGCCATGTTTGGGTGAATCATGCCAGAGCCTTTCGCGATGCCGCCGATGTTCACCGTGCGTCCGTCAATCGCGAATGTTGCCGTTGCGATTTTCTTGAACGTATCGGTCGTCATGATTGCTTCGGCGGCGCTCTCGTGCTCGCTTGCGTGCAAGAGTGTACTTGCTACGTGGATACCATGCACGACTTTCTCGATCGGCAGTTGCTCGCCAATCACGCCTGTTGACGATACGAACACTTCCGTTGGGGCAACGCCAAGCGACTCAGCAACCTCCCGCGCCATGGTCTGCGCGTTCTCAACACCTCGCTTGCCCGTACAAGCGTTGGCATTGCCACTATTGACAACAATGGCCCGAAACGTCTTCTGACGCGCAAAATGCGCTTTGCTAACTGCGATCGGAGGTGCCTGAACTTTGTTCAACGTGAACACCGCCGCAGCAGTCGCAGGCACGTCTGAGACGATGAGAGCAAGATCCTTCTTCGCTTTCTTGATGCCGCAATGTATGCCCACAGCACGAAATCCTTTCGGCAGCGTTATGCCCCCTCGCACTTCGGTTTCATCTGCTATGAGTTCTTCTTCAAACATGGCAATAGCCCTTCCGTCTGTGAAAGTCCGAACATGAGATTCATATTTTGCACTGCCTGACCCGCCGCGCCTTTGCCGAGATTGTCAATCGCGGAGAACAGAACAAGCGAACGGTGTGGTTCGTCGGCAACAAAGCCGATGTCGCAAAAGTTTGTGCGGAGAACGTCCCGCATCTCTGGAATCGTCGGAGCGATAACACGCACAAACGGTGAGGAGGAATAGTATCGTTCAAACGCTCGCGCAATCTCTCCCTCTCCTACTCCCGCTTGCAGGGTCGCATGAATCGTCGTGTAGATTCCTCGCGTCACTGGAAGCAAGTGCGGCACAAAGGTAAAATCAACTGCGCGTCCACCGTAGGCCGCCAAGTAATGCCTGATCTCCGGAATGTGTTGATGAACGCCGACCTTGTATGCTCTCACGCTGTCATGTACTTCGGTAAACATCATTTTCTCGGTGATAGACTTCCCTGCGCCAGACGTACCGCTGTACGACGTAATTCCAATGGACGATGAGTCGAGCAAGTTCTCTTTCAACAACGGAAGCAAGGCAAGTTGAATGCTCGTTGGATAACA
>CAYUFU010000110.1:0-8553 GCA_964444145.1 uncultured Chitinophagales bacterium | reverse complement strand
TGTCTCTGCAACAAAGAACTTCTTGCATTATTATACATTAAATTGTATGATTATGCAACAACATTTTTTGTCCAACGAGGCAACATCATGACACTGCATGAACGCGAGCAGGGGACAATTCTTCAAACATACCGTCGGTTACCCATTGACGTTACTCACGGAAACGGAATGTACGTGTACGATCACGACGGTACGCCTTATCTCGATTTTCTCGGCGGCGTTGCGGTCAATGCACTTGGTTATGGACACCGCAGGCTCGAACAGGCAATAGCGGAGCAACTGGCCGCCTACATTCACGTTTCGAACTACTTTGTGCAACAACCGCAGGTGGTGCTTGCCGAGAAGCTGAGAGCCGTAACCGGATACGAACGGGTCTTCTTTTGTAACAGCGGTACCGAAGCAAACGAAGCCGCGTTGAAGCTTGCGCGCAAATGGGGCGCGGCGAAGAACAAAACCGAAATCGTCTCGATGGAAAACGCTTTTCACGGCAGAACGATGGGCGCCCTCTCGATGATGAGCAGCCACGACTATCGGCATGGGTTCGCTCCGTTTCTCGATCGCTGTATCAGCATTAGCCTCAATGACGCGGATGCTCTCCGCCATGTGGTTGGTACGCAGACTGCCGCGATCTTCGTCGAGCCGATTCAGGGCGAAGGGGGCATTTACGAATTGCAAATCGAATTCGTTCACCTGCTCCACGAGTTACGAGAACGATTCGGACTGCTGCTTGTTGCCGACGAGGTACAATCAGGTATTGGGAGGACGGGAAAGTTCCTCGGGGGTGATCATTATGGGCTGAAGCCCGACATGGTGACCCTCGCAAAACCTTTAGGGGGTGGCCTCCCCCTTGGCGCTATGCTCGTAACGAAGGAGTTGGAGCAAGTTCTCCAGCCGGGCAATCATGGCACGACTTTCGGCGGCAATCCCGTCGCCTGCGCCGCGGGAAGGGTCGTCTTGGAAGAAATTGTTGAGCGAGGACTCATGAGGAACGCCGCTGAGGTCGGCGGCTACTTCAGCAACCAACTAACAGCACTAAAGGCGAAGTTGCCCGATGCAATCACCGAAGTTCGGGGCAAAGGATTGATGCTTGGCATCGAACTTCCATTTCCGGGAAAGAGCGTCGCAGACGCGATGCTCGCGCGCAAGATCATCATCAACTGCACGCATCAGAATGTGCTGCGCTTTTTGCCTCCGCTTATTGTTGAACGAAAGCACGTTGACACGTTATGCAGCGCGCTGAGTGAGTCGTTGGAACAGACAATGAAAAAGGAGTTGCCTCTCGCAATCGAGTGACACTCCTTCTTTCGTCGGGGCGGCGGGATTCGAACCCGCGACCTCTTGGTCCCGAACCAAGCGCGCTAGCCGGGCTGCGCTACGCCCCGATGTACAACGACCCCAAGCTATCCAAAATCGCCATCTCAATCAATGGGAGTCTCTCGAATTTCCTTGAGATTCCCCAACATCAAACATGAGGTGGTTCGCAACACCTCTGGCGGGTCAGCCAGGTGAATTGCGCGGCACTGGGATGACGCCTCGGAATCAGGGCAGGTTCTGGACGAGAGCCGACATTGCGCGGGCGATGGACAGCGTTGCGAAGAACAATGTCAAAGTCGTGTCCTTCAATGTGTGGAGTCGTGGCTGGCGACTTCACGCACGCTGGGAAAATTCTCCTGCTGCGTTGAAGTTTTTTTCCTTGCTACTGCGACGGACTTTTGCTACTATTTGTTAGTCTGCCTAACAAACTAAGAGCCTTCCCACGCTTGTCTGTTAATGGTGAAAAGACTCAATAGAGCGGGTCAGTTTATCGCTGAGCCGAAGGAGTATCGGGTTCTTCGGCTTCTGCGGGATAGCGATGCAGTGACAGTCCTCTGCTCGGAGTTGAAAACCGACGGCGCCGTTCTCGGTGACGTGGGTCAGTCCTGTGTGATCTCTTCGACTCTGCCCGCGATACGAAATCAAACGCTTCAACCCAATAATAACCAATGTACAATCATTCACATTCTGAAGGAGGTCTCCATGAAACGTTTGCTGCTTGCTTTCTTGTCTGCTGCCGTGTTCGCCAGTCCCCTCTTTGCGCAACGCTTCACGCAACTTTGGAAAATTGATGGCGGCTCGCAACCGGCGTTCCCGAACAGCGGGGACGTTTATCGCGGCGCCGCATTCAATCCGGCAACGAATCGCTACCTCGTCGTCACTCGCGCCAGCGGATTGAAAGTATACTCACTCAATGCAGCGACGGGCGCGATCGTTGACTCATTGAACACTACGGGGATTACCGGCGGGACGTTCGCGTTGAACGACATCGAAGTCACAAGTGAAGGCATCGTGTATGCGGCAAATCTGTGCACGAACAGCGGCTCGGATACGACGTTCAAGATTTACCGATGGGCCAGCGAGTCTGCGACTCCAACGGTTGCGTATTCGGGACGACCCGGCACCGCGCGAGTCGGCGACGTATTCGATGTGGCTGGCTCAGGAAACGGAACCGTGATCTACGCAAGCGGCAACGCGGCAAGCTCGGTCATCCAGCGCTTCACGACTGCCAATGGCGTGGATTTTACTCTTGGTGCTCCGATCGGCATCGTCGGGCAAGAGGCTGGCGCAGGAATCGCACAAGTTACCCCCGGCGGCAATGCCTACATCAGCAGGTTTGCGACAGGAAACAAGATTAACCTCGTGAACACATCGGGAGCGGTGCTTGATTCGATCAATTCAACTGCATCGGGCGCTTCGACAGGCGATCTCCATTACTTCGCGCTGGGTGCAAAACGATACATCGCTGTTGCGCCCGCCGGTTCGACAAATAACGACCCAGCACGCCTCCTCGACGTGACTACCAGCGGAACGGCTGCGACGTTGGTAGATAGCACTGGCGACCTTGGCAACTTCGCAAATGGAAACGCAACGGGCGACGTCGACGTGCGCATAGCGGGAAACATTATCACACTGTATGTGCTGATCGGAAACAACGGCTTGGCAGCGTACACCATAGACCTGACGCCAACCGCGGTGGCAAATACGACCGCGCCACTCTCTTTCGATCTAGCGCAGAACTTTCCCAATCCATTCAACCCAACGACCAACATCAAATTCTCTCTCCCATCGTCGGGGAAGGCGACGCTGAGAGTCTTCGATCTGCTCGGACGCGAGGTTGCGACGCTCGTGGACGGCGTGTTGCCCCAGGGTAATCATCAAGCAACGTTCAATGCTTCAGCAATCGCGAGCGGCGCATATTTCTATCGCCTCGAGTTTGGTCCTAGTCAGGGAGCGGAGTCTGTCAGGATGAAGCGCATGGTCGTTATGAAATAACGGGCGCGCTAAGAGCTATCACGTTCCTCTTAGCGAAGTGAGGTTCAGGTACCGCGTTCGTTCGTCCGTACTGTTGCACGGTCACGAGCGCGGTCGCATGTATTCGCTGTCTTCGCCTGTGACCGACGCAGCAGAGACGGGCTGCATGGTGCGCGATGCAGCAGAAGCTTACAGCCTCCCGAACCTTCTATCCAGCTCCTCAATAGAAACCCTCAGCACAACAGGCCGCCCGTGCGGACAGACGTACGGCATCTTTGTCTGAAACAACTGATCGAGCAGCGAGCGCATTTCGTCGCCACTGAGCGGGTCACCTGCTTTGATTGCCGCTTTGCAGGAAAATGATTTTGCAAGGTTCTCGCGGACGTCCATCTGCCCATGCTGCTGATACTCTTTGTAGAGTGCAAGCAAGTCCTGAATGATCTTCCTTTCATCCCCACGTCGAACATCGGTGGGAATCCCCTCCACGACAATCGTGTTGCGACCGAACGGCTTGATGGTGAATCCAAGTTCTTCAAAATATGGAAGCAACTCATTCACTAAGGCGTAGTCGCCGACCGGTAGTTCAATCGTCTGCGGAAACAACACTTGTTGTGACGCGGGCACGTCGGTCTCAAATCGTCTCAACGCGCGCTCATAGAGAATTCGTTCGTGCGCAACGTGCTGATCAACGATCATCAGACCATTTTCGATCGGCGTGAGAATGTACTTCTTGTGAAGCTGCCAGACCAGAGAGCCTGAGCGCCGAGAAGATTCCTCTGCACGCGCGGCTGGGCGTTCACCTTGAAGCTCGCCTCCTTCCGTGATCGGTCCTGCCGTCCCCAAGAGGCGAGCAGCTGCTTCTGCGCCATTGATCGCACGATGATGTCCATGCTCTGGTTGCGCTTGCCCGGTGAACAGCTCTCGACGTAGTCCGACAATCTCCCCCGTTGTCGGGTCCACATCCCCGCTCGACCACGAATGCTGCCGACTCGTAAATTCTAAGCCGATAGTGTCCGCCTCGCGTGGATGCTCGCTTGATGACAGCGCGGGCACGAGCCTGTTTGTAGAAAGCGTTCGGCGCACAACAGTGGAGACAAACCGATAAAGCGCCTGCTCATCTTCGAACTTCGCCTCCATCTTCGAGGGGTGGACATTCACATCGACGCGGTGCGGATCAAGTTCCAAGAAAAGGAGAAAGAACGGAAACGTTCCTTTGATAAGAAGATTTTCGTAGGCGTTGTAAACGGCGTGTGCAATGTTCTTGTTCGTGATGAATCGTCTATTGAGAAAGAGATACTGATTCGCACGAGACCGCTGACCGAAGGCAGGTTTGCTGATGTAACCCGAAAGAGAAACATACTCACTCCGTTCCTCCATCCAGACTAAACCCTCCATGCGCCGTTGTCCGAACACATCGAGCATGCGCTCGTGCAGTGGAGTCGGCTTCACATCGAGAATCGTTTCACGGTCGGAAATAAACTTGAGAGCAATCTCGGGATGGCTCAACGCAACCCGCTGAACCGTTTCAGCGATATGACGAAACTCCGTTGCATTACTCTTGAGAAATTTTCTTCGGGCTGGAACATTATAGAAGAGATGCTGAACGGTAATCGAGGTCCCGACCTCTCGTCCCTCTCTGGATACGCGTGGTTTGCCGTTATCGGCGATCTGAACAACGACAGCGGCGTCATCCTCGGCGCGCCGCGTCTTCATCGTTACGTGAGCAACGGCTGCTATGGAGGCAAGCGCCTCGCCCCGAAAGCCATACGTGGTAATCCCCTCCAAGTCCTCTAACGAAGAAATCTTGCTCGTCGCATGCCGCAAGAACGACGCCACCGCATCCGCTTCGTCCATACCAACCCCATCATCAACGACCTGAATCAGCTTCTTGCCGGCATCTTGGATGATGACAGAAATACTCTTCGCTCCAGCATCGAGCGAGTTTTCCAGCAGCTCCTTCACAACAGACTCAGGACGTTGGATGACCTCGCCCGCAGCGATTTGATTCGCGAGATGATCTGGGAGTACGTGGACTTTTCGATTTCTCAACACTGTCTTCTTACCGCATCATTGGCGCTTGCACCTTTGCATTCAACCGCCGATGAAAGAATGAACTGACGCCTCCGGTGCAGAGCACTTCATTGTTCGAACAGCGCATCAACGAACGCCTTCCGATCGAACGGCTGCAGGTCGTCAATCCTTTCACCGACTCCGATGAATCTAATCGGCAGATTCATCTCTTTGGAAATAGCCAGCACAATTCCCCCTTTTGCCGTTCCGTCGAGCTTCGTCAGCACAAGTCCCGTCACGCCAACCGCCGCGCCGAAGTGTTTCGCCTGCTGTAACCCATTCTGCCCTGTCGAAGCATCAATCACGAGCAGCACCTCATGCGGAAATGCCTCGTTCTGCTTTGCGATAACGCGCCGAATCTTCTTCAACTCCTCCATCAGATTCACTTTCGTCTGCAGCCTACCTGCCGTATCAATGATGACGACATCCGCGCCGCTTGCCGTTGCAGATTTCACCGCATCGAAGGCAACCGCCGCCGGGTCCGAGCCACGCTGCTGCTGAATCACCGTCGCACCCGCGCGCTTCGCCCAAATCTCCAGCTGCTCATTTGCTGCGGCACGAAACGTATCGGCAGATCCGATCACCACCTTCTTCCCACCCCGCACGTAAATGTTTGCTAACTTGCCAATCGTCGTCGTCTTACCGACACCGTTGATGCCGACAACCATGACAACATACGGCTTCGACGATGGCAACTCAAACGCCTCGCCGTTCCTTGCCTCTCCAGAAAATTGCATCTGAATCTCATCGCGCAATAAGCGGTTCAACTCCGTCGCATCAGCATATCGCTCTTCTTTCACCCTCTTGCGAATCGCCTCGATGATTGCCATGCTCGTCGCAACGCCAACATCCGCGCCGATGAGGATCTCCTCGACATGCTCAAGCGTCGCATCATCAATCTTCGCCTTCGTCGTCACGAGCCGTGCAACTTTCCCGACGATGCCTTCGCGAGTTTTGGCTAAACCATCTTTAAGTCGAGTGAAACCGAATTTGTCGAAAAAGCCCATAGTCTTGATTGTACTTACCCGCCGAAGTCCACCGACAGCAGACGCGAGCGAGAATTTCCGATTTGAGATTGTGCCTTATGCACGTGCTTGGGTTCGGGTAAACGATGCGAGATTCTTCTTGAACACCCGATAGCACTTCGCCATTATAGTATTTTTGTGGGGCTGCAGACAGACTACATCGTCCGCATGGGCTACAGTGCCGCATGAAACAGTCTGCGTCGTGGCAACAGTCGTCGCATCAGCGCGCATGCCGCCTCTGCACATCCTCCCGCGATTGAACCTTACTCCATTATACGTAAATGCAAACAAAAAACGTTGTGCGGGACGCGAACCATGCGACACATCGGAGTTGCTACAGACTCGCCTCCAGTACAAACCCGTATGTGCGCGGCGGACGCAAGTTGCCAATCAACTCCACGTAATTGTGCTGGAAAAGATTTTTCACGTACAACGTCGCCGTTACAGGAAAGCCGATGAACACCAGGTCGGCACGGACACGAACGTCCGTTGTCACGATCGCATTGCGCTCATCGCCATCGGGAATGATACCGAGATCAACCAATTCATCATCAATCTCATCGACGCGGCTCACGTAGCGAAAATCCACGCCGCCCGTCAAAATGCCCGCGCTGCCCAACACGCTTGCGTACAACACATGACGAGGACGATATTTCATAATTCGTCGCATCGTCAAATCTTCGGGATAGACATACGTGTAGCCGACACTCCCCTGCACATCACCCTCGAAAAACCCGAGTTTCAGAGAAGTCTCCACTCCCTGCACTCGCGCTTTGGTTACATTCCTCCACTGCACACCGATATTCCGACCGAACACAAACAATCCCGGCTCGATGAGGTCACTAAAGTCCGATCTGAATCCGGCGACATCCAACGAGCCAATCTCACCGAGTGCCTGCGTGAATCCTGCCTCATACGAGTAACTGCGTTCAGGCTTCAGGTCCACATTCGGCACACCGACCAACGTCCCACCGCCTCCCGCGATGAACGCCTCAGCGATTGCAGGAGTTCTGAATCCTCTGCCAAACGACGCACGAAACGTCGTTCCCACAAACGCCTTGTACGCAACGCCGATCTTCGGATTCACTTGTGCACCCTCATCCGCAAGGCCAACGGATTGGAAATCCGTCCGCGCACCGATTGTTACCGTTATGAGGTCGCTCAGCTTCCACTCATCCTGCCCGAACAGCGCCAGCCCTCCGATGGACCGCGACTCGAAGATCTGCCCACGAATAATATCCGCGTTCCCTTGCACGCCCAGCGTGAATGTATGCGCATCGTCGAAGACATACGCGGCTGTTACCTCTGCGCGAAGCCCGTCCGTTACCGATTCGGACTTTTCAAACCCTGTCTGCTGAAAACCCCATACCCCATGGCTCCACATCCCCTTGGCGGTCAGGAGAAGGCTTTTGCTGAGCGCAAGCGAATAGATGCCGTTTACATAGTAGCGAGTAGACATGATTTCGTCCCGAGTGTTTCGCACGGGAGGAATGAGTGCCGAATCTAAGTTCCTCCAATACAAGAACTGACCTCCATACTGATGCATCAGTCCAAAGTTCATTGTGAGTGCACTCGCCGCAGAAAAATCGAATCGCGTCTTCGCGTAGAAGTTGTAGCGCCGCACATAGTCGTTCTGCCGAAAGCCGTCATCGAACTGGCGCGACGCGAAGAACGAGATGCCGAAGTCGTCGAACTTGCGCGAGAGGGAAAGCGATTGCCCTTGAAAGAAACGCGCTTTGTCCGACCACTTCCACTGATCGGGCGACGGCTTATGATACAAGCCGCCATAGACTCGAACGTCCACCGCCGATGCTTCGGATATTGGTCTTGTGATGATATTGATGACACCGCCTAATGCGTTCGAGCCATACAGTGCCGAGCTTGCCCCCTTCACCACCTCGATGCGATCAATCTGCCCCACGGGGATAGCTTCGAACAACAGTTCGCCCGTATCCCCTGCAAGCAAGGGCACACCGTCGAGGAGCATCAGCACGCGGCTGCCGGCGCCGAGACTGTAGCCGCTCGACCCGCGGATGTTGATTTGCGTACCTGTCATATTCACACCGGGAACGTAGCGAAGCGCATCATCAATCGTTAGCGAGTTGCGCTGACGCATCGTCACCGCATCAAGAACCGAGACGCTGAGAGGAACATCCTCCAGTGATTGCTC
>CAYUFU010000109.1:0-12537 GCA_964444145.1 uncultured Chitinophagales bacterium | reverse complement strand
GTTGGTCGCGCTTGCGTTTTTCCATTGCGGTGAAGTGGTTGAGACATTGAAGGCACCGGACGCGGACGCGGCGGCGATCGTGCCGTGCGGAGAGGTGAGCCGCAACGGGCGCGCAACGTACTACACGTGGGCAGATGGTAGCGGTAATTGTAGTTTTCCTCCGACGCCGCAGGATCTGAATGTTGCGGCAATGAACGCGATTGATTACGCCGGCTCCGGTTCGTGCGGTACGTGTATCTCGATTACGGGTCCGAAGGGACGCGTGACGGTGCGGGTGGTTGACCAATGTCCCGAGTGTCCTGAAGGGCATGTGGACTTGAGTCCGTTCGCGTTCGCGCAGATCGCGGATTTGCCGCAGGGTCTTGTGCCGGTGAAGTGGCATTATGTGCCGTGCAACGTGCAAGGGAACATCGTGTTTCATTTCAAAGAGGGGAGCAATCAGTGGTGGACTGCGGTGCAGGTGCGCAACCATCGGAATCGCGTGGTGAAGCTGGAGTATCTTCAGTCGAACGGAACGTACAAGGTTGTACGGCGACTCGATTATAATTATTTCGTCGAGCCGACGGGGATGGGGCCGGGGCCGTACACGTTTCGTGTGACGGATGTGCACGGCAATGTGCTGGTGAATCCGGGCATTCCGCATGTCGAGAACGGGGACGCGGTGGGAAGCGGACAGTTTCCGACGTGCGCGTCGAGCGAGGAATGACGAAGAGGTTCGAGGTTCAGGGTTCAGGATTCGAGGTTCGACGTTCGCGGTTCACGAAGCACACTTGAACCCTGAACCTTGAACCCAACAGGAGCATGTTCATCCGCAAACACTCATTCAAGTTGCCAACATCTCAACTCAGCAAATTCCTTCTAACCATCGCCCTGTTCGCCGTCGGCTGCGCGCAGCATTCGGTGTATTTGCAGGATGTGCGGATCGAGGCGCCGTATGCGTCGCCGCCGTTGTTCTTGTCGCAAGAAAATGTGGAGGGCGGAGTGCGCCTGGCGCCGCGTGTGTCGGTGACGAGCGGACAGAAGTTGGCGGGGAGGATTGAGGGGCACTCGAGGGTTAATGATCGCGGCGCGTATCGGATTGATACTGTGCGCAACGGGAATTCGGTTCGGTATTTCGAACGTGTCGGCGCGAACAGTTATAGCTTTCAGGGCAAGAATTTTTCCTGGGAGCCGACAAATGTGAACGCGTCCCTGCAATTCGAGTACGCGACGTCGAAGCGCATCGCGCTGGTCGGCGGCGTTGATTTTTCGTCCACGTCCGCACAAAGCTATCTTGGCGCGAATCTCGGACTCGGGTTTCTGTTTCAGAGCAGAACGATTGGCGGGCGATTCGATTTCGGCGTGCAGTTCACGTCGGGCAAGTACTACGTTGACTATGTGGTCGCGACGTCGCGCACCGGATTCGAAGACGCGGAGGTGCAGTTCTTTACGAAGGAAGCCAAAGAGATGCACGCGGGCTATTATTCATCCTTCACGTTCAACACGCGGTTCGATGGGGGCGTGGAGGCGTTCCTCCAAGTCGCGATCACCCGGCAGAATCTTGTGGATTTCTCGTCGAGCACGATACTGGTACCTGAGTATACGGTTGCGCAGTCGGCGTCGTTCTTTTCCATGACGCCCGGTGTTGTCGTTTCGCTTTCGTCTTCGACGCGCGTGATGGCGGGTATTCGGTTGGGGGATGAGACGGCGCTGCTCGATGCGGATCGCGGGGTGCTACTCGCGCCCTTCGTGCAGGTTGAGTTCGGGCTGTGAACAAGAAACCGGAGAAGCCGTTTGCCTGCCTCTCCGGCTCTCACCATACGATACTCCAACCAGAAGAAGATCGCTATCGGACGAGAGTGAACGGTACAGACAACTTCAGCTCGATGTTGCGTCCCATATTGAGCGCGTATGCTTTGTATCTGCTCAAATGGTCACGGTACTCTTTGTCGAAGAGATTCGTAGCGATGAGATCAATATTGACGCTTACATCTCCTGCAGCGATTGAACCACCGACCGCAGCATCTACGAGCGCATAGCCAGCAGTGGCTGTTTCAAACTCCTCAACTCGGTTCTGACTTGCAAGAATTCTCGCGTTGGTCGAAACATACGGCGTGCGCAGCGGTCCCAGCGATTGGGTTGTGAGTTTCACTCCGAGTTTCACCCGATTCGCGGGAATAAGCGGCAGCGGCTTGGTTGTTGCGTTGTTCTCCGCTCGCACATAGTCGAACCCGGCATTGAGAACAAGCCATTGAGAGACCTGCGCCTGGACGGAGAATTCTCCACCGAATAGTGTTGCATCCGCTTGTTTGTGGTAGTACACGGGGAAGCCTGACGTGGAATCAATGGTGCCAGTCGGGCTAATGAAAATGTAATTGCTGATGACATTGCGGAACAGCGTCAGTTCGGCTTGAACTCTGTCCGAAGCGTAGCGAGCTGAGAGGTCAATATTGAATGCGCTTTCGTTCTTCAAGAATCTGTTGCCGACTTCATAGCGCACTGTTCCTTCGTGCACACCGTCAACAAAGAGCTCGAATGCGGTTGGCGCTCGCCATCCGCGCCCGATGGTGAGGGCAAACGCAAACGGTTCAGCCGCACGCCAGACAAGCCCTGCCGAGCCAGTGAGAGCATGATAGGTCAGGTGGTGTTCCGTCACTCGAAGCGCGGGCATGTCGCGAACGTTCAACGTTCGCCCGTCGTACCGAACGCCTATGGATGCACTCAGGTCTCCAAATGCTGCTTCTTCGTAAAGATACCCCGCGATGTTTATTGCATCAAAATCGGGGATCAACTTCTCCTCTTCCAGCGATCTGTTTTTCTGAGTCATCACAGACAACCCAACGGTTCCGAACAACGTGCCGATGGGGTGATGATGCGCTTTCAGATCGAAGGCAAGCGTTGAAAGCTCGAGGTGCAACACCGGGGTCGACGCGTCATGCGCTTCGAACTCGCGCCGTCGGTTGCGTTGCCAGCTTCCGTCAATTTCAAGGCGAAGGGGAGCAACGTGGAGATCGGTATGCGCGTGAATCCGGTCGTGCTGAATGTTCTGGAACGGTGTCGCGCCGGGGTCTTCCGCGGGGTTTTCGTGGATTTGCAATTCCTGATCGACGCGTGTGTAGTCCAGTGTTGCTGCGCCCCAGTGTTCGTGGAAGCCGACTTTTACACCGCCGTTGTTTTCTCTCAATCCGCTGTTGAACAATCTTCCCGCGGGGGTCGAAATGTCTCCAGCGTTGCGCGCACTTACGAATGCGCGATAGCCGACTTCGCCGCGAGCGCCAAATAATGAGAGTGCTCCGGCAGCACCCCTGTTATTGCTGAAGCCGTTGAAATCCAACGTGCCTCCCAACTGCGAGGCGCCGTCGTCGGCGGAGGGAATCTCATGACGAATGATATTCACAACGCCACCGAGGGCATCCGAGCCATAGAGGACGCTGCTTGGACCGCGCAGCACCTCGATGCGTTCAACGTCGAACGCGTCCATCTCGGCGCCGTGCTCGTCTCCCCATTGTTGACCTTCCTGTCGAACATGGTCGGCAAGCACGACCACGCGCTGCGAGGTAAGCCCGCGCACCACGGGCTTGACAATTCCTGCTCCGGTGGTGTACGTTGCCACGCCGGGAAGATTTTCGATTGACTGCATGACGCTCTGTCCGCGCAGCACTTCCAGGTCGCGACCGTCCAGTGTTGAAACCGGTTGATATGCCCGGAGCGCGTCAGTGGGCTGAGGTTTTCCGGTGACAATCACCCCGGGAAGTTGAAGCGGACTTGGGCGCATCACCACGGTCAGCGCCGCCGGCTCGCTGCCGATTGTTACAGTGCGAGTCTCCCTTCCGTAGCCGACAAGAGCAAACTCCACCGTGTACATGCCGCTCTCGATGCCGCGTATGATGAATCGCCCCAGCGAGTCTGATACGGCGCCGCGATGAAGTGCAGGAAGCGAAACGGTCGCTCCCGCTAAGGGGGAGTTTTGGTCATCCAACACCAAACCGGAAAGCGTTTGGGCAACAGTCGGTACGCCGTGCGTGACGGCAAAAACACACACGAGAGAGAGAATATGAACTCTGCATTTCATTATATGTCTCCTTTAGATAACAAACGTACGATTCGAACGAGGACCCGATGCCCTTTCGAATCGGTATGGGAATTATGAGCGAGAAGCTTGAGGAGGAATCAGGAGACGGTCGGAGGTCCGCGTTTACCGGAATGCAAAACATCGGCATGCAGTATCACGCCGAGAGATCGTTGAACGCGAGCATGAGCGATGGAAGCGGTTTGAGGCGGAAGAGAACACTGCGTTTCGATAGCAACGCGCTGTGTCGTCAGAGCGCACGCGAGGCAGTGGCTTGCTTCCGGCGCGGGGTGCTGTTCAGTGCCCCCACAGTCGTGGTGGTCCACTCTCGCTTCCGACGGCGTTGCAAGCGCCGCTTCGTCGTGATGTGCCAGTTCGATGAGCACGCCGCTTGCAGCGTACACGAACAGAAGAATTACTGAGACGGTATTTCGGAGGAGGACGTTCATTACGATAGGAACATACGAATTTTCCCGGTGAAAACAGCTCCGTGTAGATTGCTACCTTATCCGAAATTTCATCATCTTGTGAATGACCTCTACACGCTCGCATGAAGAAGGAGAACAGCAAACCTCTCAACAGGGCAACGAAAACTCTCTTGGTTGTCGGCGGGACACTCTCGCTTGCAATCGGCGTCCTTGGCGCGTTCCTTCCCGTGCTGCCAACGACGCCGTTCGTGTTGCTCGCGGCAATCTGTTATCTGCGCAGCTCACAGCGGCTGTACGAGCGGCTGATGCGCAGCCGATTTGCAAACCCTCACGTACAAAGCATCCTCGACGGGAAAGGAGTCCCACTCTCGGTAAAAATTTTCTCGCTTGCCATCTCGGCGGTGATGATCGGGTACGTGAGCGTGTTCGTGACGGAGAGTTTTCTTGTACGGATGCTGCTTGGCGTGTTGTATCTTGTGCAGTTGATCGTTATGGTGAGAATGAAAACGTTGAAGTCGAAACGCACGACAGCGGAGTTTGAGCGAGCGGAACTGTAGCGGCTACCTTCGTGCGAGCTTGCCGCGTTTTCGAGACGCCGCTTTTGTTTCGACGCCAATGATTTTCTTTCCGCTTCTGTCGCGCAGCACCTCGAGTAACTCGCCGTGCTTTTCTGACTGCGTTCTTCCCCACGATGCCATGGCGTTCAACATGGGAATAAGCGTTTTTCCTTTCGGCGTGAGAAAGTACTCCACGCGCGGCGGTACTTCGGGATAGATAGTTCTTCCTACGATGCCGTCGTTTTCGAGGCTGCGCAGCTGGAGCGAGAGCATTTTTTCGGTGATGTCGGGGATGCTCCGCTTCAGCTCGCTAAAGCGCTTGGCGTCATTTCGCAAATACCAGAGCACGATAGCTTTCCACTTTCCACCGACGAAGTGCATCGTCACGTCGAGTGCGCAGTGATGAATGCGCCCGTCCATTTGTATCGCGTACTCTTTCCCGTCCTTTATCATATGGGTTCTCTTAACGAAATTTTATTCTTCTCGAATTCAGAAATGAGCAAACAAATCCGTTAGCACGGACACTTACTATCATCTGTGACAGTTCTTGTATGAAGTACAGTGGGATGGTATATTAGCAAACAGATTTCTATGAAGCAACAAATGATAGTGTTCTTTCTCATCGCCTTCTTGATTCTCGCCCTCGGCTACGGCTACGTCGGCTGGCGGCTGATTCCTCCGCTGCAACTGCCCACGCCGTGGAATTGGCTCGCTTGGACTGCGCTGATAATTCTCTTGGCGCTGCCGCCCGTCGCGTTAGCGCTTGCGATGCGACGAGTCGAGAACGGATTCGTGGAAGCGATGTCCTCTCTCGCGTATGTGAGCCTCGGATTCTTTTCGGTTCTCATCACGATGGTGTTGTTGCGCGATGTTCTCTGGATGGCATCGGCGGGTGTGCAGAAGTTGATGGCGCTCATCGGCAGCAGCAACGCTGCTGATGTTCTGTCGCCCGACCCTGAGAGGCGGCGTTTCTTGATTCGCTCGATGAGCGTCGGCATCGCGTCGGTTGCCACAGCGCTGACGGCCTACGGCTACTACGAAGCGCGTCGTCGTCCAGCAATCGTCGAGATTGTTGTGCCGCTCCCGCAGTTGCCCGCAGACTTCGATGGGTTTCGCATCGTGCAAATCACGGACATTCACGCGGGACTGACAGTGAAGCGCGATTTCATCGAAACGGTTGTCGCGCAGGTGAAAGACCTAAATGCCGACCTCGTTGCTTTCACAGGCGATCTTGCGGATGGCAGCGTTCAGCATTTGCGTGAGCATGTTGCGCCTCTTGCCGAACTCTCTGCGCCGTTCGGAAAATACTTCATCACGGGAAATCATGAATATTACTCTGGCGTGGAGCCGTGGGTTGAAGAAGCAACGCGTCTCGGATTCACGGTGCTGCTGAATGAGCATCGCGTTGTTCAAAAAGGCTCCGGGCGTATTCTGTTGGCGGGCGTTACAGATTTCAGCGGCGGGCAATTCATGCCAAGTCACGCCTCAAGTCCCGAAGCAGCAATCGCGAACGCGCCGACGAACGTTGTGAAAATTCTTCTCGCACATCAGCCGAAGAGCATTCGCGAAGCTGCTCGCGTTGGATTCGACTTGCAAATCTCGGGTCACACGCACGGCGGACAATTCTTCCCCTGGAACCTCGCAGCCGCGCTCGACCAGCCGTTCGTCGCAGGATTGCACAAGTTTCAGAAGATGTGGATTTATGTGAGCAAGGGAACGGGTTATTGGGGTCCGCCGTTGCGGCTCGGCGCGCGGTCGGAAATTACGGTGATAACGTTGCGAAGAGAATTCTCGCAGGCATAGCCCTGCCAACTCAACGGATAATGGTCAATAGTCAATTCAACACATCGAAGGAGGCAACACAATGAAGGTAGGTATCATCGGTTCGGGCATCGTTGGACAGACGCTTGCCAACGGATTCGTTCGGCATGGCTACGACGTTATGCTTGGAACGAACGACACGCGCAAGCACGCGGACCTGAAAGCAAAAACTCACGGCAAGGCAAGAATCGGAACGTTCGCTGAGACTGCTGCGTTCGGCGAAATGGTTGTGCTCGCGGCGAAAGGCGGCGCGGCGGAAGCGGCCCTGAAATCGTGCGGCATCGCGAATCTCAAAGGGAAGACAATCATTGACACGACCAACCCCATCGCTGACGCGCCGCCAACGAACGGGGTCTTGAAATTCTTCACCACCCTCGACGATTCGTTGATGGAACGATTACAGCGTCTTGCGGCCGGAGCGAACTTCGTGAAAGCGTTCAGTTGCGTCGGCAACGTATTCATGGTGAACCCCGATTTCAACGGCGTCAAGCCGACGATGTTCATCTGCGGCAACAACGACGCAGCGAAGGCAAACGTCAAAACAATTCTCGACAGGTTCGGTTGGGAAACCGAAGACATGGGGAAAGCGGAAGCCGCACGCGCAATCGAGCCGCTGTGCATGCTCTGGTGCATTCCAGGATTCTTGAGTAACAGTTGGATGCACGCGTTCAAGCTGTTGAAGAAATAATCCTATCCTGTTCATCCTGCCGGAATCTTTTTTAACCAGCATACCGACATGAGAAAGACAAGACGCGAGTCTTCGCTCTTCCTTCAACTCAAATTACCATATTCATGGTATCGCTTCCTCGAATTCCTCTGAGTATGATTGGATTATCATTGGGCACGTTTTTCCTTCATCATAAAGAGGGTCTCATGCAAACCACCAGCATCGCCGTTCTGATTTTTGTATGCAGTGCAACTGCGATAGCACAACTCGCTCCGCCGCCGCAGCCTGCAGGGAATCCAGTCACAACCGCGAAGGCGAACCTCGGCAAAGTGCTTTTTTGGGAAGAGCAACTTTCTTCGACGAGGACAGTTGCGTGCGGAACGTGTCACTCGCCCTCAAAAGGCGGAGGCGATGCTCGCTCGATAGTGACATCGCTTCGAGCGACGCATCCGGGTGTTGATAGCCTGTTTGGCACACCCGACGACATCATCGGCTCGCCGGGCGTGCCGTTGAATCTTGCCAACGGCTTGTATGCGATGTCACCGACGTTCAAATTGAAAGAGCAGGTGACGGGCAGAACGGCGATGCCGATGATAAACGCCGCGTACGGCAACCAGTTGTTTTGGGATGGACGCGCGTCGAGCACATTTCGCGACCCGCTGACCAACGCAGTCGTCCTCGCGAGCGGCGGGGCGCTGGAAAGCCGACAGGAGGCGTGAGCCAAGCGAAGAAGATGATAATTGCTAAGTGAGTTTGGAGCAGATCTGATTTTGAGAAAGGCAGACACACCGTCTGCCTTTTTCATATCTTGTTCAAGTGAGGGAAGTGAAGGTATGAACAAGAGTATAGTCTCCATCGCGCTGCTGCTTTGTCTGAGCGCCACTGAAGTGCGAAGTCAGCAACCGCCATTTCATCCCGTCTTCAACGACGCAACCGTCGCAACAATTCGCATTCTCATCCATCCTGACTCGCTGGCGGCTATCCTCGACCCTGCGAACGCAGACAGCGACCATGAATACCCTGCGACGTTCGTGTTCGACAACGGCGTCATCCGCGACTCGCTGACGAATGTCGGCTTTCGCCTGCGTGGGAACACTTCGCGCGACGCGCGCAAGAAATCGTTCAAGATTTCCGTGAACACATTCGTCGCTGGACGGAAGTTCTTCGGATTGGAAAAGCTGAACGTCAACAGCGAGCACAACGACCCTTCGATCATTCGCGCAAAGATTTGCTGGGATGTGTTCGCAACCTCGGGCGTGAAGGCTTCTCGCTCCAACCATGTGCGACTCTTCATCAACAGTACATACTTTGGACTCTACATCAACGTCGAGCATATAGACGAGAACTTCGTGCGCGAGCGTTTTGGCAACAACGACGGCAACCTCTACAAATGTCTCTGGCCCGCCGACCTCGCGTATCTCGGCGCCGATCCGAATTTGTACAAGCGTACGTCGGGCGGACGCCGTTTGTACGAACTCGAAACGAACAAACAACTCGATGATTATTCCGACCTCGCGAATTTCATTGCGGTGTTGAATCTCACGCCGACGAACGATTTCCCGACGGCGATTCAGCGCGTCTTCAACGTGAACAGCTTTCTCCGCTCGCTGGCAATTGATGTTGCGACAGGAAGTTGGGACAACTACTGGTTTCTCAAAAACAACTACTATCTCTATCGCAACACGGCGACGGGAAAGTTCGAGTGGATTCCATACGACTACGATAACACGCTCGGCATCTGGTGGACTTCGATCATGGGCGGCGTGAATTGGGGAACGCGCAACATTTACAGTTGGGGTCATCCGAGCGAGCCGCGCCCACTCACGGCGCGCTTGCTCAGCGTGCCAGAGTTTCGCAACCGCTACAGTTTCTACCTCAACCGTTTGCTGCAGCGACACTACGTCGAGTCGCAGATGTTTCCGCGCATAGACAGCATTCACACGATGATCACGCCCGCGGCGGAAGCCGACACATTCAGGACGCTCGACTACGGATTCACGATCGCCGATTTCCACAACTCGTACACGCAAGCGCTCGGCAGACACGTGACGTACGGATTGAAACCGTTCGTCACGACACGGCGCAGCAGTGCAATCAGCCAGTTGAATCTCGTCAACGTCGCGCCGATTCTTTCGGACATGCAACGGACGCCGCGGTTTGTCTCGGCGCAAGACAGTGTTACGTTCACCATCCGCGTTGAAGATGAGGCTTCGCCAACGGCGGTTCTGCTTCGATACAGAATCAACGGCGGAACATTTCAGTCTGTTCCGATGTACGACGATGGATTGCACAACGACGGTGCGGCAGGAGATGAAGTGTTTGGCATTGCGCTCACGAGGCTCGCGGCACACTCGCTTGTCGAATTCTATGTCAGCGCAACGGACGCGCAGAATCAAGCATCGTTCGAGCCATCCGATGCGCCGACGAGTCTGCACTCATATCGCGTCGGCGCGAGCACGCCTCGCGTTGTCATCAACGAATTCATGGCGAAAAACGATACGACGATTCGCGATCCGTTTGGCGAGCTTGAAGACTGGATTGAAATTTACAACGCCGATTCGGTTGCGGTGCGCATGCGCGGCTGGTATCTCACCGATAATTTTGCCAATCCGACGAAATGGGATTTTCCCGACACAACGATTGCGCCGGGCGGTTTTCTTCTCGTCTGGGCGGATGAGGATTCGTCGCAAGGTCCGCTGCACGCGAATTTCAGACTGGCGCGCGAAGGCGAAGAGATTGGCTTGTATCGCGCCGACAGCACGAGCATTTCCGCCGCCGATTCAATCCGCTTCGGCTTCCAGCAGGCGGACGCGGCGTTCGGTCGCCTGCCCGATGGCGGCGCGGCGCGGCAAGTCGTGCGCGCAACGCCCGGCTTCGCGAATCGCGCGACGAGCGTTGCGGAATTCTCTGCCACGCTTCCCGCTCAATTCGAGTTGCACGCATATCCAAACCCGTTCAATCCCTTGACGAACATTGGGTTCACGGTTCACGGTTCAGGAGTTGTCACGCTCAAAGTGTTTGATGTCCTGGGGAAAGAAGTCGCGACGCTGGCCAATGAGAACTTGCCGGCGGGAAGTTATACCGTTCAGCTCAATGCCGAAGATCTCGCCAGCGGAATCTATTTCGTTCGACTCGCGTCGGGCGGGCGTGTGCTGACGATGAAGCTCGTGGTCGCAAAGTGAAGCGGACAGACACTCAAAACCAAAAGCGCGAGTCCCGACTCATGTCGGGATCGCCCTTTGAAATTCTTGACCTAAACAGTGAGACTATTTCATCAAGACGAACTTGCGCGAAGCGGTGAAATTACCCGCCTGGAGTTTGTAGATGTACATGCCGGAGGCAAGTTTCGATGCATCGAATATTTCGTCGTAGCTTCCCGCGTTGCGTTGCTCGTTGACAAGCGTTGCGACTTCGCGACCGAGTAGGTCATAGACTTTGAGCGTGACGTGCTCACTCTGCGGGATCGCGAAGCGGATTGTTGTCGTCGGGTTGAACGGATTGGGATGGTTCTGGTCGAGCGCGAAAGTAGTTGGTTGCCCTTTTGCTTCTTGCTGTAGCCCGCTCTTGCCAAGGCCGCTCGAGCCTGAGCCTGTTCCATAAACCCACGCCGCTTGTTTCACTTGCTCATCGTCCGCGTAGCGCGCTTGCAATCTTTGGAGAACTTCGCCAGCTTGCTCGCGAGTCTCGGCGGAACCAAAGTACGAATAGAAGAGTGTAAGCAGTGCGCGCTTTTCATATTCGGAGTTCGGATTCTCTCCTGCGATCGTACTCAACAAAGCTACGCCATCGGTCCGCATTCCTTTCCTCAGCCACATCTTCGCAAGCGCGTGCGCGAATACCGGGTGGTCGGCGCGACGCTGGCGCCATAAGCGAGCCATCATGTCCAGCGCATCGTCATCCGAAGAATCGCGATACATCTGCATGAGAATCGTCGCCGCCTGGATGCCTCGCGTTGCATTGGGGTTTGCGTTCAACGCGGCTTGCAAAAATCCTTTCGCCCTTCCTCGATTGCGGTTGTTTCGTTCTCGCAGTGCTTGCACGATAACATCACTGGAATCCTCCATCGAGTTGATCGTGCCGCCGCCGTTTCCCGCGACCAATTTGAGACTTTGATCGGAACATGCGTTGTTCGGATCATAACCTAAATAATCCTTCCATTCGATTATCCCGCCGCTGGCGGTTGGAAAAAGCGCGCCGCTCGGTTTGTCCGTGCCCCACCAATTGACGTCCGCGCCGACGATGGAGTACTCCGACGAGTATACTCTTCCGCTCGTGTTGCTGCAGACGGAGTTGTACCCAACCCACGTGTTCCCAACCGATCCCATCCACGGATACGAATACCACGACGCGATGACTCCGTAGTTTCCTCCGGTAATAACGTTGTTTCCGTCCGGCGAGTAGAATGGATTCGTGCCGAGTGCCAATGAAGAGTTGATGCAATTGATGCCCGCGTTTGCATTGCCTTGGATGATGTTCTTGTACACATTCGCCCATCCGGTTTCATCGAATCTGATGCCATCGCCGGCGTTTCCGTTGATCGTGTTGTAGCCAACCATCGCATCGCTCGCATTGTAGAGTAACAAACCGTTAGTACCATTGCTCGCATTCCCGGAGATGGTACAGTGCTCGATGCGAACGTAACTTGCATCAAGAATATTCACTGCCGAACCCCAATAGGTAAGAACATTTGCCACCGTCGCGTACTGGAAGTTCGAACCGTTTGCGCCACTGCCGGAGAGCGTTATCCCATTCCATGTGCCGCCGCTGCCGTAAATAGATTGGAACGTGACGGGCAGACTCTGCGTGCCATACACATTGACTTGACCGTACGAAAGCAAGCCCGACCAAGGACTGAACTTGAACTGCGCGCCGGCGCTCGCTTGCAATGTTCCACCGGAAGGAATCGTAAGCGTCGCATTCTGTTGCACCTTGACGACTCCTCCGTTCTCGACGAGAATTTTCGAGCCGCTTTGCATCGCGAGGTCCGCGTTCTGCTCGATGATGAGCGTCGCGCCG
>CAYUFU010000108.1:0-12970 GCA_964444145.1 uncultured Chitinophagales bacterium | reverse complement strand
GCGAGCGGAGTCTATTTTGCGCGATTCGTTGCGACAAACCTTCGAGGGGATCGAAGGTATTTGAGGGTCAACAAGTTACTACTTGCAAAGTGACTGGACGTAGAGCGAGTCGGCGACTCGCTCTACACTTAGAAGGTCGTGCCAATCGTGATGCGATGCAGCGCGCCAATCGAGCCGAGCGACGAGAGCGCGTAGTCCACTTTGTATTCCTTCACCGTAATTCCAATCCCGCCTGAAAAGCCCGCGAGTCCTGCCGATGTTCCCGTCTTCAGCTCTTGCCGCTGTTCGTTGTTGTAGCCGACACGCGCCTGAATCACTTTGCTCAACGTAAATTCTCCGCCAACGGAGAATGCTTTGAACCGCTCGCCGAAACTCTCTGTTTCCTCGTTCAGCTTGTGAAAGTTCAGGTTCAGCAAGAGCGGAATGCCCTTCGGTACCACCGACGCCCCAACGACAAAGTCGAGCGGCAGTTTTTCTTTCGTGGAGAGATAGGAACTGAGTTGCGCACCAAGATTCCGAATGCTGGCACCGACAGTCACTCTGCTCTCAGGAATGTTGTAGAGGATGCCGAGATCGGCGGCAAGCCCCGTCGAAGAATTTCCGGCGATGGACGAATAAATGAACTTCACGTTCGCCCCCCAATACAAATTCTCCTCAGCAACATTCGAGTAACCGATGCTCACCGCAAGGTCGCTCGCGCCGAATGTGTTTCCCGTTTTCACTCCCACATCATTCGTCTCCTCGAACGAGCCGTAGTTCACATACTGTACCCCGACGCCGAAGTAGCCAAGGTCCTCATACGGCTGTGAGTACGCGACGTAGCCCGAGTTGATGTCGAGTAGATGTTTGAAGAAGCCGAGCGAGCCGGCGGGCTGCTCCAGCGTGCTGAGCGCGGCGGGATTGTAAAACAGACCCGTCACGTCGTTCATCATCGTGACGTAACTTCCAGCCAGCGCACCTGCCCTCGCGCTCACATCCGAGCGGAGAAAATCATACGTCGAGTTGCTTCCTGCGACACTGAAATGAACGACAACAAGAGCGAGAACAATGGTCGAGATCGAGCGGCGAGCGGACATGATTCCCTCCTTCACAAACAAATTGCACATGGCGTGAACTGCACTTGCAATCTACCAATTCAGATTTGCAATTTCAAATGCTGGAGAGAGGTAGCGTATTCCTGAATCACCGATATTCTTGGTCTTGACGAACGGTGTTCGGCAGCATGACGATTCCATCGAATTCCGGCGAAACTCTTACCACGATGAAACTGACGTCGAGTTTATCCAGCAGATTCTTTTGGGGCTGCAGACGCGCTACATCGTCCAACCGTTCTTCTGCGCCGCAGGAAAACAGTCTTCTTCGTGTAAACCTCATCCGCCTTCTCCGCACATGCCGCCTTCACGCCGGATCGCCTGCTCGTCGTTCCAAGTTCGCTGTAAGCAGAATTCGGTTCTCACGATGAGATCAGGTCAGACCTGACTTCTGACATAGAAATCTCGCGCAAAGACGCGAAGGCGCAAAGAACGAAACGCAACAAAAAGAATAATCTCTGAACGGCAATCGGAACGCTTCAGCCCGACTCTGTCGGGAGTGAATTCTTTTTTGAAATTCCCCACCGATCAACTCTGCGACTTCGCGCGAGCCTCAATCGGGTTTTAGGATCAGATGAGATTTACTCGTTGCGTCTCGGAGTCGTTTTCAGTATCTTATACCACTTCACAATCATCAATTTCACTCAATTGGCGCCGAAAGGTTGTTCGAAATGAAAGCAGGCATTCATCCTCAATACAAGAAAGCCATCGTCACATGCGTGTGCGGCAACACGTTCGAAACTCGCTCGACGATCGGCGACTTGAAACTGGAAATTTGCTCCAACTGTCATCCGTTCTTCACGGGCAAGCAGAAGTTGGTTGACTCGGCGGGTCGCGTCGAGCGATACAACCAACGCTACGCAAAGAAGACCTCTGCCGCCGTCGCGTAGTTATTTCGCAAACATCGGTTCAGTGTGGCGCTTGTTGAGCGCCACACGTGTCTCTACATGTTTCTTGTCAGCGCGCTGTATGCACCTTTTGGTTAGAGCATCATTTCTTCCTTCCTCGCGTTCGCCTCGGACTCGACCTGTTGCTGCGAGATTCAAGCACCGTCTTTGTGCCCGCCCATGACTGACCAGTTGCCGACATCCGTTGACGTTGCCGAGCCGCAGAAGCGGACCTTGTACGAAGGCGTCCGCGGCACCGCCGTGAAAGTGCTGAACCGCGTCGAACGCACCGACGCGTATCTCGACAAGGTGCTCGATACGGAGCTTCGTTCGGGAGATCTTCCGGACGTAGATAAGGGCTTGCTCACCGAGCTTGTGCACGGCGTGCTCCGCTGGCAGAATAAACTCGATTGGGTGCTGAACGGATTCTCGCACGGCAATTTCGCGAAGTCGGAAATCAATGTGAAGAACGCCCTGCGCGTTGGGCTGTATCAGATTCTGTTCTTGGATCGTGTGCCGCAGGCGGCGGCGGTGAACGAGGCTGTCGAGTTCATCAAGCGCGTTCGCGGCGACAAACCTGCGGGCCTTGTGAACGCAGTGCTGCGCAACATCATCCGCAACCGCGACGGCATTCGCTATCCCGACCCGGCGCAAGACCCGGTGCAGTATCTCTCCGTCGTTGGTTCGCATCCACATTGGATGGTGAAGCGATGGTGTGCGCGCTTCGGTGCGGACGAGACCGAAAGGCTTCTCCTCGCAAATAACGAACGACCGCACCTTTCGCTGCGCATCAACAAACTCAAGAACGAGCCTGCATCGTTTCTCCGCTCGCTCCAGCTTCAACAAATAGCGTTTCAGCCGTCGAAGTACCTCGACTATTTCGTCATAGTCAAAACATTTCCGCGCATCGGCCAGAATGAACTCTTCAAGAGCGGCATGTTCACGATTCAGGACGAAAGCGCAGCGCTGCCGTGTCTGCTGCTCGATGCGAAGCCGAGCGACCGTGTGCTCGACATGTGTGCGGCTCCCGGGGGCAAGACAACGCACCTCGCTGAGCAGTTGAAGAACCAAGGCGAGATCATTGCGGTTGACAAGTACGAAATCAAACTCACGTTCATCAAATCCGCATGCGAACGGCTCGGCCTTCGCAACGTGAAGCTGCTCGTCGCGGATTCGGCAACGATAGAATGCGAGCCGTTCGACAAGATTCTCCTCGACGCGCCGTGCACAGGACTCGGCGTTCTCACAAAGAAGCCGGACTTGAAATGGAAGCGCGACATCACGAACGTCCTCAAGCTCAGTCAGATGCAGCGGGAGTTGTTGGAGAACGCGGCGCGCTTGCTCAAACCCGGCGGCGTGCTCGTCTATAGCACGTGCACGACGGAACCGGAAGAGAATCAGGACGTGGTGAAGCGTTTCCTCGCACAGCATCCCAATTTTCATTTGGAACATGCTGCGCAGTTTGTTAACAAGCATCTGACGAATGAGGAAGGCTTTATCGAGACTTTTCCTCACAAGCATGGCATTGATGGATCGTTCGCCGCGCGGCTTGTGAAAGCACCTTGAATCGTTCGTCACGCCGAGCGATGGTGAGCGCAGTCGAACCATCAGGCGTGTTCCATACCACCTCCATGGCTCGACACTGCTCGCCATGATGTTGATGAGAACCTATGGCAAACTATCTTGAACTCGTAACCAGGGAACTTCGCCAACTGGAAGAGTCGAAAACCTTCAAGTACGAAGTGCCGCTCGAAGGTCCGCAGGACGGCGTCGTGCGCGTGAACGGAAAAAAGGTCGTGATGCTTGCGTCCAACAATTACCTCGGCCTTTCGAATCATCCCGTCGTTCGCAAGGCGGCGATCCGCGGCATCAAAGAATACGGCTACGGCGTCGCATCGGTGCGCTTCATTTGCGGCACGCAGGACATTCATTTCGATCTCGAAAAGAGAATTTCGAAATTCCTAGGAACCGAAGACACCATCCTCTTTTCCTCTTGCTGGGCTGCGAACGAAGCGTTCTTCGCCTCCCTGACGAACGAAAAGCTGGGGTACGAAGCATACAAAGACGTCATCTACTCCGACCGCTTGAACCACGCGAGCATCATTGACGGTCAACGGCTCTGCAAAGCGGAAACCACCGACCGGAAAATCTACAAGCATAATGACGTTGACGATCTGGTACGTCTGCTCGAAGCAGATAGGAACGCCGACTATCGTTTGCGCATCATTGCGACGGACGGCGTCTTCAGCATGGAAGGCGACCTTGCACACCTCGACAAACTCGTTGACGTTGCACAGCAGTTCAACGCGATCCTCTTTGTTGACGACTCACACGCCGTTGGCGTTTGCGGTAAGACAGGGCGCGGGACACCGGAAGCCAAAGGAGTGCATGGAAAAATTGACGTTCTCACCGGCACGCTCGGCAAAGCGATTGGCGGTGCAGCAGGTGGGTACATCAGCGGAAAGAAGGAATTGATTTCGTTCATGCGGCAGAAAGCTCGCACGTATATTTTTTCCAACTCGCTCCCCGCTCCGATCGTGTTTGGCGCACGCGCTGCGTTCGGCTTGCTGATGAAGAACAAAGCCATCGTGAAGAAGCTGCACAAGAATACCGCCTACTTCCGCAAAGAGATCGTGAAGTTGGGATTCACAATTCTCGACGGCGATCATCCCATTGTGCCGATCATGCTTGGCGATGCCGCCATCGCGCAAGATATGAGCAAGGAACTGCTGAAAGCGGGTGTGTATATCAAAGGCTTGTGGTTCCCCGTTGTGCCCAAAGGGGAAGCGCGTTTACGAGCACAGATTTCCGCCGCCTTGGACAAGAACGACATTGACCGCGCACTGGAAGCGTTCGAGAATGTCGGAAAGAAAATGAAAGTGATATGATTTTTTTCTAAATAACGAACGAGTTGTGGAAAGAAGATAGTATGAAAGCGCTAACAGAAGCAAACGTTCTTGACGCGTTGCGCAGTGTCAAAGACCCCGATCTCCATCGCGATATCGTCGCGTTGAATTTCGTGAAGGAGGTGAACATCGAAGGGCGCACTCTCGCGTTCAAAATCGAGCTGACGACTCCCGCGTGCCCCGTGCGCGATGAACTCAAAAGCCAAGCCGAGCGTGCCATTCGGTCAGCGATTGATGTTGACCATATCGCGATCGAGATGACATCGAATGTGACACGCCACGACAACAAACAAAAGGAAGCCGTGCTGCCGGGTGTTCGGAACACGATCGCCGTTGCATCAGGCAAGGGCGGCGTCGGCAAATCTACCGTCGCCGTGAATCTTGCGGTAGCGCTCGCAAAAGATGGCGCGCGCGTCGGGCTTGTTGACGCGGATATCTACGGTCCGAGCATTCCCTTGATGATGGGATTGCACGGAAGGCCGAACGTCAAGAACAACCGCCTGCAGCCGATGGAAAACTATGGTGTGAAGGTCATGTCTATCGGATTTCTGGTTGATCCGATGCAAGCCGTTATTTGGCGCGGACCGATGGCGAGCGGCGCGGTGAAGCAATTCATGTCGGATGTTGATTGGGGCGAGCTGGATTATCTCGTCTTTGATCTTCCGCCCGGCACCGGCGACATTCAGCTCACGCTCGTGCAAACGATTCCGCTCACCGGCGCCGTCATCGTTACGACGCCGCAAGATATTTCTCTCGCTGATGCGCGTAAAGGGTTTGCAATGTTTCAGAAAGTCAACGTGCCTGTGTTCGGCATAGTCGAGAACATGAGTTACTACATCTGTTCGCATTGCGGCGAGCGGGAGAATATTTTCGACAACGGCGGCGGACGCCGTGCGGCTGAGGAACTTCACGTGCCATTCCTCGGCGAGATTCCGATCTACACTTCGATCCGCCAAAGTGGAGACACCGGCAAACCGATCGTGGTTGACGAACGCTTCACCGTACAGGGCAATCTTATTCAGCAGATTGCACGCAACCTCGCCGCGCAGGTCAGCATTCGCAACGCAGATCAGGCTGCCGCACCGGCGATTGATATTCAACTCATGCCCTCGACATCCTGAGCGGCGCAGCGCGGGACGAGAGGACCTTGAATCAGTTCTGCTGTAACTGCTCGCAGTGATGTGTGGTGCGAACGTTGACGCCGAGAACGACCATGACCATTACTGAACAAATCCAACTTGCGCTACAATCCTGTCGTCCTTATTTGCAAGCGGACGGCGGCGACATCACGTTCGTTCGTTTCAAACCCGAAAGCGGCGTTGTTGAATTAAAGTGGGAAGGGACGTGTTTGATTTGTCCGATGTCAATCCTTACGTTACGTGCAGGGATTGAGCGCGCCGTGATGAAAGCCGTACCCGAAGTGAAGAGGGTGGAGGCGGTGACGGGGTAGCGTGATGAGGTCGCAGTTTTTTTTCCGCGACTGTTCATCAACTCTTCTAAAAATTCTGCACCTCCATCACCTTCCCCTCCCGAATCTCCAACACCCGCCCCGTAATTTTTTTCACCAACTCATGGTTGTGCGTTGCCATCACCACAGCGGTGCCTCGTGTGTTGATGCCCTTCAGTAGCTGCACGATATCGAGTGATGTCGTGGGATCGAGGTTGCCCGTCGGTTCATCGGCGAGGAGGAAGTGGGGATTGTTGACGAGTGCCCGCGCGATGACGACCCGTTGCTGCTCGCCGCCCGAAAGCTCGTGCGGCATCTTGTTGCGCTGGTGGCTCAAGCCGACATCGGCGAGCGCGCGCAGAACGTTCTTCTTGATCTCTCCTGCTTTGACGCCCGTGACATGCAGTGTGAACGCAACGTTATCGAACACACTCCGATCCTCCAACAGTTTGTAATCTTGAAACACGACGCCGAGCGTTCTCCGCAAGTAGGGCTTCTCCTTTTTCTGAATCGTCTCAGAATTGAATTTGCCGACGATGACGTTGCCGCGAATCGGCATTACGTCCATATACACGAGGCGCAGCAGCGTGCTTTTGCCACTTCCCGTCGCGCCGACGACGAAGACGAACTCCCCCGGATTGATTTGCAACGACACATTCTCGAGAATGGTATGTCCGTTGAATGCTGCCGTGACGTTGTTGAATTGAATCATACGAACTCTTTCCTTGTCTTGCGGAGCGCGGCACGGTTTTTTGCGACCTGCGCGGCAAGTTTGATCGCTTCGATCATGCTCGATGCATCGGCTTTCCCTTTTCCCGCAATGTCGAATGCCGTTCCGTGGTCCGGCGATGTGCGAACGAGGTTCATCCCCACGGAGATGTTTACGCCCTTTCCGAACGACGACATCTTGAGGGGTATCAGCCCCTGGTCATGATACATTGCCACGATGCCGTCGTACGTTCCTTTTTTGTAGGTTGCGAAGAATCCATCGGCGGGGAATGGACCTGCGATGTTCATCCTCTTTCTTTTGAACTCGGTGACAATCTTTGCGACGATGTCCACGTCCTCGCGTCCGATGCTGCCTCCTTCGCTTGCGTGCGGATTCAGTCCGAGAACGGCCAGTTTCGGGGAGCGAATGTTCCAATCTGTCCTCAATGCCTCGTGAATGATCCGGATCTTTTCTCTGAGCAAGTGTTTTGTTAGCAAGGTAGCTGCCGTTCGCACCGGTACGTGAATCGTTACGAGGCCAACTCGCATTGTTTTCGAGACGAGCATCATCGCGACGGTTTTCGATTTGGAAAGTCGCTGTATCATTTCGGTTTGTCCCGGCACGTCATAGCCGGCTGCGTGCAGGGCTCTCTTGGATACGGGTGCTGTGACGATTGCATCGGCGACCCCTTGCATTACAAGTTGGACCCCGTGCACGATGGCTGCGCCTGCGGCGGCGCCGGCAAGTTGAGAAACTTGTCCCGGCAGTATCGCCTTGCGCTGCACGGTTGAGGACTCGATGAGCGGGACATCCGGGAACGGCAGTTGCAGCTTACGCGCATAGAACGCAAACACTGTGCGCGGCCCGATGAGAACCAGCCGACTGATTCTCTTGACGCTCGGCGAGCGGAGGCATTTCAAGACCACTTCAGGTCCGACGCCGTTGAAATCGCCGACCGTAACGGCAATGACCGGCTTCTCGTTCTTGCCGCGCTTCATAAATTCTGCGATGACACGAGCGTGTAGTTCCCCGACTTCGATTGGTCCACAAACGTGAATTTCTTGTTCTTGCTTTCATAGATCCACACTTCTTTGTAGCCCGCAGTCGGGTCGAGCGTACGTTCGGAGCGTGTTGGTGGACCGTGCAAGATGTAGATGCGTCCTCGATCGCTCTTGTAGCCGTCGAAGCCCCGCATGGAGTTGAACATGCGCATCGTGTAGTCCACGCGGCGATAGTATTCGACCATCATTTCGTTGTAGGTGGTTTCGGGCGTGCGGTCTTTCGCTTTCCAGAATTCCTCGAGATGTTTTAGGCGTTCGTCGCGCGTGCCGCTTTGCAGCGAGTCCAGCTCGGCTTCGCGTGTGATGTGCCGAAGCGCGTCGAGGGCAAGGTCAATGTCGTGGAGCGAGAACGGCATCTCGGGCCAAATCATTTTGAACGGATGCTCGATGGTTGTCGTGAGATCTCCTTGGCGGAGAGTGAGGGTGATTGTCATCGGGCGCAGGGGAAACCGTTCGGCGTTCAGCGGAATGAGCAGTGTGCCCGTTTGGTGCGATTCGAATGATGTGGTTGTGTAGCGTAGCGTTTCCGCGTGTTTGGTCAATGTGATGTGTCCTTTCGGGAGGAGTGCGAGCTGCGGCAGGGTGTCGGTGAAGAGCACTGTGGGTTCTTGGAACATGAACTTTTGTGTCGCGATGGAATACTCGACGCGTACGGGCGCCGATGAGAGGTTGATCGAAAAGAGTTGAACGAAGAGCGCCGCACCTTTCCCGAAGGCAAGGTTGCCCCCGAAGTTAATGGGGACGAGGTGTTCTGCCGTGCCGCTTGCAACGAAGAACGGAGTCGAGGTTTCGAGCGATGGACCGTCGAATTTCTTTGCCGTGATCGTTCTGTTGCGGTTGAGGTAGTGGCGTTTCGATTCGAGATCGTCTAACTCGAACACGACCGAGTATTCGCCGGGCTCGACGATGAAGGATGCGATTCCCTCATACCACGACTTGACCTCCGGCTTTGGTTCTGTGGAGTGTGCACCCAGTTCGAGATGGTTGATGGTGCGCGCCCGTGAGTTGCCTTTGGCATCGAGGAGTTCGACGAGCACTTCGCCGCGGCGCTTGAAGGGGAACGCGAGCGCCGGGTCGGAGTTTTTGACTGCAACGAAGAATCCCTCTTCCACTCGATAGGGGACGTCTATCCGCGATTTGGTTCGGTCGTCGGCGAGAAGGTTGATGGTTTCGAAGAAGATGAACTGTTCGCCGGGTTCCTCCAACGGTGGCGCTGGTCGCTCGTTTTGTTGTCCTTGTCCGAATGCTGTGAGGAGCAGACACGCATTAGCGAGGAATGCTGTGGCAGTGCGGTAGGACTTGCGCGTCGGCGGATGTGTGCGCAGGCGCGCGACGACTATTCCCACGAAGTAGACTGTCAGGTCTGCGGCGTAGCAGACTCTGCGGACGATGTAGGCTGTCAGCAGCCCCAAAAAGAAATTTGGTGTGACCGCCCGCTGAACGGTGGATCGAATCGTTGCCATATCATTCTCCTCACAAGTTAATGCTCCGTGGTTCGATGGCGAAGGAACTCGACGAGCAATCGAACGCCGACGCCGCTCGCTCCTTTCGGTACATAGTCTAACGCTTCGTTGCGGAATGATGTTCCCGCAATGTCGAGGTGGACCCATTTGTAGTCGCCGATGAAGTGCTTGAGGAACAGTGCGGCGGTAATTGCGCCCGCCCATCTGCCGCCGGAATTTTTTACGTCGGCGACGTCGCTCTTGTTGAGTTTTTCGTACTCGTCGAAGAGCGGGAGTTGCCAGACGCGTTCGTATGTGCGCTCGCCTGCGGCTTTGAGTTGCGTCATGGCTTCGTCGTCGTTGCCCATCATGCCGGTCGCGTGATGTCCGAGTGCGACGACGCATGCGCCGGTGAGTGTTGCGACGTCAATGACGAGCTGCGGTTTGTAGCGCGATGCGTAGGCGAGGGCGTCGGCGAGGATGAGGCGACCTTCGGCGTCGGTGTTGTCCACTTCGGATGTTTTACCGTTGAGATGCGTGATGATGTCGCCGGGTTTCATCGCTTTGCCGCCTAAGAGATTTTCGACGGTCGGGACGAGGGCGACGACGTGGAGCGGGAGTTTGAGCTTTGCGAGTGCTTGCATGGTTGCGATGACGGCGGCTGCGCCTGCCATGTCGGATTTCATTTCGCTCATGCCGGAGGCTGGCTTGATGGAGATGCCGCCGGAGTCGAAGGTGACGCCTTTGCCGACGAGGACGATGGTGCCTGCTTTGCGTTGTGCGCGTCCGTATTCCATGATGATGAAGCGCGGCGGTCGGTCGCTTCCTTGGGCAACGGCAAGAACGCCGCCCATGCCGAGCTTTTTGATGCTGCGCTCGTCAAGAATGGTTGTCGAGACTTTTTTGCCGACGAGTTCGTGGGCTCGTTTGGCAAGCGACGCGGGGAAAATCTCGTTCGGCGGCGCATTGGCGAGGTCGCGTGCGGCAAAGGTTGCCTCGGAGACGATGCGTGCGTACGTCGTGCCTGCCGCGATGCGGCGGAGTCTCTCGGCGTCGTCGCTGACGAGGATGATTCGCTGTAACGGTGAGTTCTCTTTCTTGGTGATGTACTTATCGTATGTGTAGGAACTGAGCATCGCGCCTTCGGCGAGCGCCGTGCCGATGCCTTGCCAGTCCTCATTGAGTTGTAACCATTCGATCACGTCGGTGTCGGGTTCGATGATGGCAAGCGAGGACGCCTTCAGGTTTCGTGCGACTTTTACGGCGGTTGCGGCGGCGCGGCGCAGTTTTTCAAGCGTCAGTTGTTCGTTCTTGCCGAGTCCGACAAGGATGATTTTCTTTTTTCGCTTTTCTTTGATGTAGAGCGTAAGCGATTCGGATTCTTTGCCGTTGAAGGTTGTGGCGTCGAGCGTGATGGCTGCGCTCGGAAAATGTTTTGTGAGTTTTTGGAATTCGTGGCGGAGCGTCGTTTTGTCTTCGAAGACGAAGTACGCCGTCACGTCGGTTTTCGTTGTGGTGATGTCGCCGCGTTCGGCTTTCAGTGCTGGAATGATCACGTGCGTCTCCTACGAGATGTATTTGATAGCTGCCTGAACGACGTTCCTGCGTGTCTCTTCGAGCGATACGTTGTGCAAGCGAGCGCCTGCGGCGTTCTTGTGTCCGTTGCCGCCGAATTCTTTCGCAAGCTCGTTGATCGGGATGTCTCCTTTCGAGCGAAAGCTCATCTTAATGCCGTCGGGTAATTCGAGGAAAAGAATTCCCGCAACAACTCCCGCGACGTTCATCGGATAGATCGTGAAATTATCGGTGTCAACTTCGGTGGTTTCAGTTTGTGCTAAATTCTGTTGCGTAATGGTGATGTGAGCCAACTTGCCGCCGTATTCGGTTTTGAGACTTGCGAGCGCGTCGCCGAGGAGTTGCACTCGTCCTGCGCTCCATTGTTCATACACTTGATGATAGATCGCAACGGGGTCGGCGCCGCATTCGATCAAGTGCGCGCATTGCCGAAAGGTGTCGGGGTCGACGCGTGGAAAGCGGAACGAGCCGGTGTCGGTCATGACTGCGCAATACAACGCCGACGCGATGAGCGGAGAGAAGCGCCCGCCGTCCAAGAGTGTGAGTAGCCGGTAGATCAGCTCACCGGTTGATGTTGCGTCGGCATCAATCACATAATGCTGCGCAAATGGCTGAGGTTCGAGATGATGGTCAATGCAGATTTTTATGGCGGGGCTTGTGAGCACGTGCGGTTCCATCGAACGAAGCCGATCGGTGTGGTTCGCATCCATCACGATGATGACGTCGGCGTTCGCAAGCGTTGCGGCATCGCGTTCAGGGTTGAATTGCGTGATGCGCCCGTGTGGGTCGAGCCACAGATAAAAATCAGGCGTTGCGCTATGATTGAGAATGTGTACCTGTTTGCCTCGTGCGGCGAGCCATTCGGCAAGTGCGACCTCCGAGCCAAGTCCGTCGCCGTCCGGGTTGACGTGCGTGGTGAGTACAAACGAATTATACTGCTGCAGTATGCGTGCGACCGATTCGAGAGGCTGCATTCTTTCGTGATTCCGGGTTCAAAATCGTTCACAATATACTGAATGGGATGGGAACAAGCTACGAGGTAAGCCCACGCTTACGAGAGAGAGTGCCGTGCACGAGGAGCGCTGCACATGTTCTTGTACTTCCTTTTTTGGGCAGTGCAGAGGGCGGTGAGGGCGCAGGGTGGAGGTTCTGCCTTTACGCGTCATTGAGATTGTTTATTCTTACCGGGAGTCTCAGACAGATTCCTTCGGTCGGTCACAAATATCTCTCGCGAAGGATGTTGACATGATGCAACTCGTGCCCAGCGATGATGTACGCAAGTGCTCGTACGGAAACTTCTGCACCGCTCGCAATGCCTCGTCGCGTCCATGCAGCATTGTCGAAATGCCGCAGCAGGTGCAGCGTTGCATTGCGCACGCACTCGAACTCGTCCACCAACTCGCTGAGTTGGCAGTTGTTGAAGTTGCCGAACTCGACGTAGGGATTCTGATCCATGCTCGGTAATTCGGATTTATCGTTTCTCCCAAACACCAGCGCACGATAGGAGAACACTCGTTCCGTGTCAATCAAATGTCCGACTACTTCTTTGATCGTCCATTTTTCCGGTGCGTAGCGGTGCGCGGCTTGTGTTTCGGAGAGTCCGCGCAGGAGTTGTACCGTGCCGCGGTTCTGGCGCGTTAGCATTTCGAGAATATCTCCTTTCTCGACAAGCGCGACGTACTTGCCGTAGTAGGGGAGATATTCATCGGAAGTGGGTGGTTCTATTATTATGGAAGGCATGGGTATCCTCATGGTTTGTTAATGACTGATGTTACGCAACCATGTTATTGAACCCCCTCAGGGTTCACATTTACGTTTCGCTTCTTTGTCGGGGCTTCGCCCCGACCTATTC
>CAYUFU010000107.1:8777-13039 GCA_964444145.1 uncultured Chitinophagales bacterium | reverse complement strand
CTCTGCCACTTTCAACGCGTACGAAAGACCGGCGATGCCGCTGCCAAGAACGAGGAAATCGAATCTATAAGTCATAAGGGGATATCCTACGAAGAAATACGCAATGAAGATACGAGAATTGGAAGTAGAATTGTAACATTGACGATGGGTTTACCGACGATGGATGAGCTCGTGAGACAGGAACAAGCGTCACGGATTCAGCTCGCCACGCGTCAATGAAAAAAGGCGGTCCATCCCGCACATTCGGAAGGACCGCCTTCGCGATACGACGATGTCCGACTACTGAAAATTGAAACTCGCGTTCATGTAGCCGAAAGAATTGAGATTGTCATTCGAGCCGATAAGACCGAAGCCGCGACGGAGCGCTTCCTCGCTCACCGTTGCATCGAGCGAGAAATTGCCAAAGCGCAACCCGATACCGAGAGACACCGTTCCCTCGAACGCTGAGGGAGTATTGAGGAGAAGAACACCTGTTGGCGTCGAGAAATTCACTTCGATCGTCGTGCTGGCGCCGGCGGTTACTGATTCAAGAGTCGCCTTGGTCTTGGCAATAGAACGATAATATCCCGCACGCCCCGCGAGCCAATCCAAGAACCACCACTCGCCTCCAAGATTGATGACCGGAATTGCCGTATTGGTGAACTTCACTGTTGATGAGCCGGCCGGCAGCGTTCCTACTGCAGCGGTCGTGTACTCTGCCTTCACTGTCCCCGTAAAAAAGCTCAGCCCACAGGCAAGCAGCACTGACGAAGTTTTGATTTCTGTTCCGGCGCCGAAAGCGAACGATGTCGCCGAAGCCTTCAATGTCCGCGGCGTTGCAGCGGCCGCCGCCGATGGTTTTGTATCCTCTTTCGGTTCTCCGGAGAGCGTCGCAAAGGCGACGAACGGGATGAGATGCACGCGATTGGAGAGCTTGAGTTTCCCGCGAGCCTGCACTTGCAACTCCGTACCGCTGACAGAGTAGTCGCCATCGGTGAGTGTCGTCGGCGCAGGTGTTTGCGTCACTCGATCGCGCGCTTTGTCAATGCGGAACGTTGCCCCAACGTCAACCCACTTATCGCTTCCAAGCTCGATGATCGCGCCCGCCCGGAAACCAATCATACTTGCCGATGCTTCCTTATCCAAAGAAGTCGTCGCGGTTGTTGTCATCGTATCGCCGCGCGCACTTCCATAGTGGAAACCGAATCCGGCATCGAAACCTGATCCATGATATGAGCCGAACACTTCCCAGACATTGCGCACCGCAGGAATAGGTCGCGCCGCTCGCTGAGCGATTGATAAGCCGCCGCCCAACGGCAGCCCTAATCCCCCAATTCCCGCAATGAGCGTGCTTCCCACATTGACAAATGACGGATCGTAACTCAAGATTGCCCCGACTCCCCATTCCGAATCGAGTGCGAAGCTAATGCCTGCGTTCTGCAATCCATATCCGTTGTTACCTGTTGTGACATTCGTCAGCAACCCGCCTCCGATGTTCGTCCAAAAATAATCCTTGTACTGGCACTGATAGGCAGGATTCACTAACATGTTTGTCGGATCCTCCCAAAGATAGGGATTGATAACCAAGCCGGTACCGGCGCTCGCCCCTCCCATTGAGATCTGCCGCGCGATCCCTCCCCATTTCGCTTGTCCAAACATTTGGACGACAGCCAGCAAGAGTAGCATAACAACGACAAAGCGTTTCATAGTACCTCCTGACAAATGTGAACGGAAATGTGTGTTGGTTGAATCCTCCGAATGCACATTCGGAGCAGAGTGGAGTGGTAGTTAGGCGCTGATTTTTGTACGTCATCAGCAACCGCTGATGCACGAATCCCAGCAGCCAGCAAGAGAGAGAGTGAGTGCAAATAGAATCGCGTTTGCAATTCTGTACTTCCTCTTGTTCTTCATGGCAAGCTCCTTAGGTTGGTTGATAGATCGGTTAACGTACTATGGTACGTTATTCTCATGCCTTTGTCAATACCCTTTTCGTTTGATGGGGCTGCTGACGAACTACATCGTCCAACCGGTATCCTGCGCCGCAACTGGAATGGCTGCTTCGTGGTAAGAGTTGCCGCATCCGCCCGCACGTACCTGCACGCCGAAGTGCCGTTTCGGTACGCAGGCGTACTGCGGCTGGCTGTGATGACGTTGTAGAATCTCAGGTTTCGCAGCTACGACTCGAAAAACACAGACGACACATTAGGGAAGCCTCATCATTCCTGAGTCATTCCGACGGCTTCGTCGTTCCCATCATCGTGAGAAGACGATCAATGAACGCGACCCGTTCGATGAGATCTGCCTCCGTTCCTTCATTGACAATCACAAAGTCTGCAAGCTCCACCTTTTCCTGCACATTCATCTGGGACCGAATGCGTGCAAGCACTGCTGCGCGATCCACCTCGTCCCGCTCCATCACACGCTCGATGCGAAGTTCTTCTTTCGCATCAACGACGATCACGTAATGCATATCGTCATCCATCCGGCTTTCATAGATCAATGCAGCCTCGATGATGACGTAGGGCGAGCGTTGGCTCGGCTTCAACGCGTTGATGCGCGCTTCGATCGTCTCGAATACCAGCGGATGAATGATGGCGTTGAGCTTCTCTTTCGCCTCCTGATTGTTGAAGACAACCTCCGCAAGCGCTTTACGATTGAGAGCGCCACTGGAGTGGAACACCTCGTCACCGAACGTTTCGCGAATCGCCGCCTTGATGTCGTCGTTTGTTGCCGTCAATTCACGCGCAATCTCATCGGCGGAGATAACAACTCGCCCCATCTGCGCGAACAATTTGCAGACGGTGGACTTACCGCTGCCGATGCCGCCCGTAACGCCGACGCGAAGATACTGCTCCTCTTTACTCAAAACGATAACCTCTTAGAACGAAATGAAAAACAACCCTATCGAAGTTTTCTATAGGAAAAGCAGAGAGAATTCTCGTCCATACATGAGAATGTGATCTGGCTGTTGGGACAGGAAGTGGAACGTCACCGGCGCAAACTCTGCATCGGTTGCAGGCGCTTTATGCTCCCGCGATGCGTGACAGTGATAGAACAAAACTATCTGCAGTGTAAGTCCGCGACCACGTCATGGTTTGCGTACGCAGAAGTCCTTGGCGAGAATAACAACCAGCGAATAACCAATGCCCAATGACACGGCACCTGCATTACTTGGCGAGTGCGACGGAGCGGAATTCGCGGATCACCGTAACTTTGATTTGTCCCGGATATTCCATCTCCTGCTGGATCTTTGCGGCGATATCGTGCGCAAGCTGGTCGGCAAGCGCATCGTCAACTTTCTGCGGCTCGACGATCACGCGTATTTCGCGTCCTGCCTGAATCGCGTATGTTTTTGCGACACCCTGAAATGCTTGCGCAAACGTCTCGAGTTTTTCCAGACGCTTCGAGTACCCTTCCACCGATTCTCGTCGTGCGCCGGGGCGCGCACCGCTGATGGCATCGGCGGCTTGCACGAGTGCGGCGATAGGCGACTCCATCGGAATGTCGTCATGATGGGAGCCGATGGCATTGCTGACGATCGGATGCTCGCCGTACTTTTTCGCAATCTCGTAGCCGAGCAGGGCGTGCGGTCCTTCGATGGACTTGTCCACGCACTTGCCGATGTCGTGCAGCAGTCCGGCGCGCTTGGCGAGCGCCGCGTCAATCCCCAGCTCGCTTGCCATCATACCTGTTAAGAACGCGACTTCCGTGCTGTGTTGCAACATATTCTGTCCGTAGCTCGAACGATATTTCATTTTCCCGATGAGGCGAAGAATCTCTTTATGCCCGCCATGCAGCCCAAGTTCGAGCAATGCATTCTCTCCGGTTTTCACCATATCGTCTTCGAGTTCCTGTCGCGTCTTCTCGACAACCTCTTCGATCCGGGCCGGATGAATACGTCCATCGGCAATCAGTTTTTCGAGCGCGACGCGCGCAACTTCACGGCGAAAGGGATCAAAGCCTGAAAGGATGATTGCCTCGGGAGTGTCATCCACAATTACATCAATACCCGTCGCTGCTTCGAATGCTCGGATGTTCCGCCCTTCACGCCCGATGATGCGCCCCTTCATCTCATCGCCTTGAATGTTGAGCACGCTGACCGTCGTTTCAACCGAATGATCGGCAGCCGTTCGCTGAATCGCGTGAACGACGACTTTCTGCGCTTCTTTTTTCGCTTCATCCTTCGCCTTGTCGCGGATTTCTTTCAACTGATGGGCGGCTTCTGTGCGCGCATCGTTGACGAGGTTCTCCATCAGGATGCGTTTCGCCTCATCGCGGGAAAG
>CAYUFU010000107.1:0-8677 GCA_964444145.1 uncultured Chitinophagales bacterium | reverse complement strand
CTGATCGGCCCGACCAGCACGAGCAAGAGTATCATAGTGAGATCCATGTACAGCCTCCGAATTCGACTTTGCGGTCAACCACAAAAAAAATCCGCACGACATCAACCGTGCCAAAAGAATGAGTAAAGAACCTCATCCGAACACAGTGGGTGCACGCCTGAACGCCTCTTGCTTTCGCTTTTCTCGCTCGTCCCGTCCCGATGAGTCGGGGCAGGATGTCGTGGCAAGAATCCGCCGCGATCGCTCGCTGCGGAACGATATGCAATTAACGTTCTATGAGTCGAGCTCCCTATAAAGTTAGTGTTGGTTCTTTATATCGTGTTTGAGACGGTTGACGGTGCGGACTCTTTACAGCCGTACCGCGTCTATGTTGCCAAAGAACGTACGCGTACTACAGTATCGGCAGAAAATCAGGTCTCCTGCAGGCAAGCATCGAGATAATCGTTCAACTTTGCAATCTCTCCCTCGACGACTGCCGCCGTCGCTTTCGAACGCTCGCGCTCCTTGAACAAGTCTTCCGTGATATTCAACGCAGACAGAACCGCAACGGTCAGGGTAGGTTGTTCGGGTATTTTGTTGTGAATCGTCGTGATCATTTCGTCAACGTAAGTCGCGACGCGACGTGTGAAATCTTCGCTTTCGCCACGCAGAGGATATTCCGACCCAAAAATCTTTACTCTGATGCTTTTTCGATCTGTCATGGTGTGCCCTTGTAGAACGGGTGAATCAACCGTCTTATGCTCCCCTCCCATTCGTCCGTACGCCATAGAATTTCGGCGAACGGGTCCGCCTGGGGAAAACCTTGAGCGGACTTCACGTGCTTACAAGTATGCATCAATCTTTGCAAGCAACTGTTTTACTTTTGCAGAGAGTTCTTCGCGCTCTCCGTTGGAAAAAATTTCAGCGGATGTGGCTTCCCTCGCCGCAGACGCGAGTCGTGCATCGCGCGCTGCGAGCTCCGAGCGAAGCTTTGCCAGTTCCTGCTCCAAGAATTCATTCTGCTTTTGCAGCGCACGTTTCTCTTCGCGCAACAGCGCTATCAACTCTCCCGCGCGCTTCGCCTTGTCCCACAGAGTTTGGATTTGTGTCTCGATATTGGAAAGTTGATCCACGAAAGACCCTTGAGCATTCGCTAACGTCTCAGTTCAGCATGAAACTTGCTTTGCACGACTTCCACAACTCGCCGAACCTCCGACTCTATCTCTTCTTCCGTCAATGTTCGTTCCCTTGACATCAACTCGAGCGTGAACGCCAAACTCTTCTTTCCTGCCGGAAGGTTCTCCCCTTCATAGACATCGAACAACTCAACATCCTTCAACAGCGAAGCACCGCTTTCCCTTATGCACTTCTCGACGCTCTCAGCAGCAATTTCCCGATCGAGCGTGAATGCCACATCACGCAACACCTTCGGATATCTCGGAAGCGACTTGAACTTTATTTTTTTGTGCGATTCAAGCAGAGGAAGCTTCAACTCCGCAACGAACGCTTCCTGTTCAAATCCAAATCTCCTGCAGACTTCCTCTTTCAGCCTTCCAAGAAATCCCGCTCTCGCTCCATTGATATCAACGAAGATAGGATTATCAGCTAAAGTTTCACTCGTAGAATAATAAATATAACGCCAACTGTCAAGCCCGCAAGCATCCAGTAGGTCAGCGACCTCGCCTTTGAGATCGAAGAGATTGATGAGACGAGCGCCGGCATTCCAGTGGCGGGGTTGGCTCTGCCCGCTCATGAAGATGCATACCCGAGCTTCCTCGCCAATAGTTCCAACAAGCTGTGGAGCATCACGATGCTCGAAAACGTGCCCGATTTCAAACAAACGAAGGTCCGTATTGTGCTGGTTCTGATTGAGCACCGCCGACCGCAGAAGGCCCGGAATCAGACTTGATCGCATGGTGGACATCTCCTTGCCGAGGGGGTTCCTCAAAACGACTGGCTTCTCCGCCGTGAGCTTTGCCATCTCCTCATCCTGAATCGAAAGCGTCAAGCACTCCTGAAAGCCGAACCCCACGAGCAGGTTACGTATGCGATCAGCGAGCACTTCTGTCCCAAAGGGATGGTCGAAGTCTAAGGCAACGACGGTCTTACTTTCAATACTGTTGTAGCCATGAACACGTGCCACTTCCTCGATCAGATCAATCTCGCGCTCGATGTCGACACGATATGTTGGGACCTTGAAGTGAAGGGACTCGTTCAAAACAGATGTCCCTCCTCTTCTCTTTTTGAGAGAACGAGATGAGGGATGAGCAACGTTGGTTATGGACAGTTTTTTCAAAACTTCTTTGACATCGTTTGAGGAGAGGGAAGTCCCAAGCACATCATTGCACCGCCTTGTTCGGAATGAGATTACTTTTTCTGTGATGCGTTTTGGATACACATCAATCTTCCCTTTCAGCAATTCTCCGCCGGCAAGCTCACACACCAATTGTGCTGCGCGGTCCAGCGCGTACGCACTCGCATTCGGATCGGCGCCGCGCTCGAAACGATACGATGCATCCGAATGAATGCCAAGTGTTTTTGCCGTGCGGCGAATGCTCGATGGATTCCAATACGCACTTTCGAGAACAACATCGGTCGTCGCATTGGAGATTTCGGAATTCTGACCGCCCATAATTCCCGCAATCGAAACAAAGCGCTCGGCATCGCAGACCATCACTGCGTCGGGAGGAAGTTCATGCTCCTTTCCATCGAGCGTTACAAACTTCTGAACTGCTCCTGCCTGGCGAACAATGATTCTGCTCTCGTGCAAATTCGCCAAATCAAACGCGTGCATCGGTTGCCCACATTCGAGCATGACGTAGTTCGTCACATCAACGACATTGTTCCGCGGACGAAGTCCAACGGAGCGCAACGCGCGCTGCATCCACTCGGGCGAGGGTTGAATCTTCACGCCACGAATCATGCGCACGGCGAACCGTTGACAATTGATCTTGTCTTCGACCTTCACAGAAAAATATCTGCTAATGGGAGTTTTGCTTTCCTTCAATTTGACCTTCGGAAGCGCAGGGATTTTACCGGTAAGGAGTCCAATCTCGCGTGCGACTCCGAAATGACTCAGCAAATCCGGACGGTTCGGCGTAATGCCGATGTCATACACGATATCTTCAAGTCCGAGATATGATGAAAGCGACTGTCCAACTGTTGCCTTCGCGTCAAGGACGAGAATACCATCCTTGTCCGAACCCACATCCAATTCGCACTCCGAGCAAATCATGCCAAAGGAATCAACCCCACGTAGCTTCACGTGGGAGAGTGTGAACGGCTTGCCATCCGGGTCATGCTGATTCTTCGGAACGACCGCACCCACAAGGCCCACTGCGACCTTCTGCCCTGCGGCAACATTCGGCGCACCGCAAACGATTTGCAATTCCTCCCTACCGACTTTGACCTTGCAGACGCTCAGCTTATCCGCGTTGGGATGCTTCTCGACGTGAAGCACTTTGCCCACAACGAAGCCGTCGTATTTCTCACCCAAACGCTCGAAGCCCTCAACTTCGACCCCGAGCATCGTGAGTTTCTCGCTCAGCTCTTCGGGCGGGAGGTTGCATTCGATGTAGTGGCGAAGCCAATTGTGTGAGAGTTTCATAAAGGTGCAATGAATCTATGTGTCTGCCTCCATCGCCGCACGTCGCGTTCTTCGTGCAGAGAGGAATCCGTAGCTGTCGTCATCAGAACTGGCTCAAGAACCTCACATCATTCTCGTAGAACAATCGAATATCATCAACGCCATACAACAGCGCGGCGGTTCGTTCGATGCCCATGCCGAACGCATAGCCTGTGTACTGCTCAGCATCGTAGCCAACGGATGTGAACACATTCGGATCAACCATTCCGCAGCCGAGAATTTCCAACCAGCCGCTCTGCTTGCACATACGACAGCCTTTGCCTTTACAGATGAAACAGGTAATATCCATCTCCGCGCTCGGCTCCGTGAACGGAAAGAAGCTCGGACGAAAGCGATACTTGATGTCCGCGCCGTAGAATTGTCGCGCAAACGAGAGCAGCGTTCCTTTCAACTCGCTGAATGTAATGCCTTTGTCCACAGCAAGTCCCTCGACCTGATAGAAGTTGCAGAGACTGCGCGCACTGATAGCCTCGTTGCGAAACACTCGCCCTGGCATGATGCAACGAATAGGCGGCTTGTTGTTTTCCATAACGCGAATCTGCACGGGGGATGTGTGCGTGCGAAGCAAAATGTTGCTGTCAACAAAGAACGTGTCCTGCATGTCGCGTGCAGGGTGGTCGGGAGGAAAGTTCAATGCTCCGAAGTTATGCCAGTCGTCTTCGATTTCTGGCCCATCGGCGATACCAAATCCCATCGAAACGAAGATGGACTTGATTTCATCCAGCGTTTGCATCAACGGGTGTTTCGTGCCGCGGAACTTACGCCGCCCCGGCAATGTCGGGTCGAGTTGCGGCACAGGTGTCGGTTTCGCTTTGAGCGCTTTCGACTTTTCCTCGAATAGCTCTTGTGTATGCGCGCGAAGCTCGTTCACCAACTTACCAACAGCCGGCTTCTCTACCACAGGAATAGTCTTTAATTCATCGAAGAGAGAAGCCACTAATCCTTTACGAGAAAGGAATTTGATACGAAACTCCTCAAGCTGTTGCTCGGTAGCGACCGCAGTGATTTCTGCCTCGACTTGTTCGCGAAGCTGTTTGATTTTAATGTGCATTATTGTTTCGTGAACGCTTAACTACAGCCTTTGCAGATTCCACGGGTTATTTTCCTGGTATGGCAAAAGCACTTCAGTATCTCACCGCCATTCTGTAATCACCTGTGAAAGCCGCGGCTGATGCTATTGGCTTGAACGTTGGAAAGGGCTGATACAAAAAATCTTCCCACAGGGACGTTGCATGCGAACGTCCCTATATTGGGAAGATTGATTAGGAACACTACACGCCGACGAACTTCACCACTTCGGCGAATGCCGGTGGGTTGCTTACGGCAAGCTCAGCAAGAAGTTTTCGATTGATATCAATCTTCTTCTTGTGCAAGCCATCTATTAGACGCGAGTAGGTGGTATTATTGACACGCGCCGCGGCGTTGATACGCGTAATCCAGAGAGACCGGAACGTTCGTTTTTTGTTCTTACGATCGCGGTACGCATACTGCATACCCTTGTCCACATGGTGTTTCGCGACCGTATAGACTTTACTTCTCGCACCCCAATAGCCTTTCGCTTGCGCCATAACGCGCTTGCGACGGCGATGGGAGGCAACCTTGTTTTGCGAGCGAGGCATAGTTGCTCTTCTCCTTATCTAGTGTTATTTGCTCTGCCCTGAGCGGACGAAGGGCATGGATAGTATTCGTTGTGGTGCCCGCTCATGGAAGAGAATTACGCTACCAGCATTCTCTTCACATTCTTCGCATCCGACTCAGCGACAAAAGCGCCTCGTCTCAACTTCCGCTTCCGCTTCGTACTCTTCGAGGTCAGCATGTGGCTCCGAAAGGCCGACTTACGCTTGATTTTTCCTGATGCAGTCAGTGCGAAGCGTTTCTTCGCAGCGCTGCGTGTTTTCATTTTGGGCATTCAGATTTTTCCTTCTGATACTTTTTCAGCTTTTTCCTTCTTCTCAGTTTTCTTCTTGGCGCTCCGATCGGGTGAATAGATCGCGATCATGCTGCGCCCTTCCATGTGCGCTTCTTGGTCGATTTTCGCAAGGTCGTTCAACTGCTCCGTGAGGCGGTTGAGCAAATCTCTTCCGCGATCTTGATACGCCATCTCTCTTCCCTTGAACACCACCGTCGCTTTAACCTTGTGACCCTCCATCAAGAAATTTCTCGCATGCCGCATCTTGAAGTTGAAATCATGCGTGTCGGTATTCGGATGAAAGCGCAGTTCTTTCAACAACGACACGTGCTGATGCTTTTTCTGGATTTTGTCTTTCTTTGCAAGCTCATACTTGAACTTGCCAAAGTTGATGATTTTACAAACGGGCGGGGATGCATTCGGAACGATCTCCACTAAATCCGCTTCGCGTTCTCTCGCGATGCCCATCGCTTCTCGCGGCGACATGACACCGAGTTGATTCCCTCGGTCGTCAATCACGCGAATCTGAGGAGCGCGAATTTCCTCATTGACGCGAACTCGATCTTTGCTGATGGTTGTGGGCTCCTTTGTTATGGATGAATTATTTTCTGGGAAATCTCTGACAGCGCTCGTGCAAGAAAGGCACTTCGTTTCATCTGACCGATATCGCCTTTTTTATGTTGCCGAACCGCAACCGCGTCGGCTGCTTGCTCCTTCTCGCCAACAACAAGCATGTATGGAGCTTTTTTCACTTCCCAGTCGCGAATCTTGAAACCAATTTTTTCGTTGCGCTCATCCAGCTCGACTCTTATGCCGCTTGCTGCGAGCTCCTGTTCGACGCTTCTCGCGTATTCATTCTGCGCGTCGGTGATCGGAAGAACCACTGCTTGTACCGGCGCCAGCCATAATGGAAAATCGCCTGCGTAATGCTCAATGAGAACACCGATGAATCGCTCCAACGAACCAAACGGGGCACGATGGATGATAACCGGACGATGCTTGTTCCCATCGCTGCCCACATACTCGAGATTGAACCGCTCCGGCATCACGTAATCAACCTGCACGGTGCCAAGCTGCCACGTTCGACGCAACGAGTCTTGCACCATGAAATCAATCTTCGGTCCGTAGAATGCCGCCTCGCCGATGCCAATATAGTAATTTAATTGCTTAAGGTCAGCCGCTTCCTTGATTTCACACTCCGACCGCTCCCACATCGCATCTTCGCCGCCATATTTTTCCTTGTTCTTTGGATCGCGAAACGACAGGCGTGTTTTGAAATCTTTGAACCCAAGCGTTCGGAACACAAGTTGAATCAACTCTATCACGTCGCACAATTCGGCTTTCAGTTGATCGTTGCGGACGTACATGTGCGAATCATCAACGGTGAAGGAACGGACGCGAGTCAATCCATTCAATTCGCCTGATTGCTCGTAGCGGTAGACCGTCCCGAACTCTGCGATGCGCAACGGCAAATCGCGATAGCTTCGTGGCTTCGCCAAGTACACTTGATGGTGATGCGGACAGTTCATCGGCTTGAGTAGATATTCCTCATCCTCAATAACAATCGGTGCAAACTGGCTGTCTTTGTAATAAGGATAGTGCCCGCTTGTTCTGTACAGATTCAAGTTTGCGATATGGGGTGTGACAACGGGTAGATAGCCGCGTTTCCGCTGTTCGTCGCGTAGGAATTTCTCGAGCTCTTCGCGCACGATAGTCCCTTTGGGTAACCAGAGTGGCAAACCGCCGCCGACTTTCGGAGTGATAAGAAAGAGCTCCAGCTCTTGCCCAAGCTTTCGATGGTCACGTCGCTTTGCCTCTTCGAGCCGAAAGAGATACTCGTCAAGTTCTTTCCGATTCGGAAAGGTAATGCCGTAGATGCGCTGAAGCATTTTGTTTTTTTCGCTTCCACGCCAATACGCACCCGCCACGCTGAGCAGCTTGATCGCCTTGATTCTGCCCGTTGAAGGAATATGCGGACCGAAGCACAAATCAGTGAAATTCCCCTGATGATAGAAGGTGATTTGTTGTCCCTTCAATCCATCGAGCAACTCAAGCTTGTAAGGATCGTTTTTCTTTGTGAAGTACGCGACCGCATCGTCCCACGATTTTACTTCCCGCCGATACGGAACGTCGCGATTCGCAAGCTCGTACATCTTCTTTTCAAGCGCAAGCAAATCGGCTTGCGTGAGCGAGTGCTCGCCCATATCAATGTCGTAATAGAAACCGTTCTCGATTGGCGGACCAATGCCGAATTTAGTCCCGGGGAAAAGTGCTTCAATAGCTTCCGCCATTAAGTGGGCAGACGAATGCCAGTAGGTTCGCTTTGCCTCGTCGTCTTCCCACTTGTGAAGCTTGATGACGGCATCGCTTTCGATTGGCCGAAACAGGTCAATAACTTCGCCGTTGACCGAGATTGCGAGCACAGCTTTTGCCAAACTTGCACTAATACTCTCAGCGATTTGCTGACCGGTCACGCCCTTGTCGTAGGAGCGAACTGCTCCGTCAGGAAATGTAATGTGAACTTGTTGCATGGGGTATTGAATCAAAACAAAAAATCGTCTCGGACTATCACTGAGACGATTCGGATGTGGGCGATACAGGAGTCGAACCTGTGACCTCTACCATGTCAAGGTAGCGCTCTAACCAACTGAGCTAACCGCCCGCTCGAATTACATTGTAGATGCCAAATGTTGCCAAAGAAAGAGTGAGACCGTACCGAGGGCCGGACTTGAACCGGCACGTCCCTATTCGGGACTCAGGATTTTAAGTCCTGTGCGTCTACCAATTCCGCCACCCCGGCAGACGAGTTTCGGAGAGTTAATTGCCTATTGTAGATTGACGTTTCTCGAAGTACAGTGTTACGCAATCCGCAATTCTCTGAGGCGCCGGGCGGATTCGAACCGCCGCATAAAGGTTTTGCAGACCTCTCCCTTACCACTTGGGTACGGCGCCAAGAACTTCTCTCTTGAAAATAAAACCCCGCCACCTGGTGGGATTTGGGGCGGCGGGGCCACTTTAAAGAGGAAGTGTTTATTCAGACATTCAGCGCGATTACTGAGTGTCCTGATTGTCCCGATGTTCTGGGACAGAGCGGGAAACGGGATTCGAACCCGCGACATCAACCTTGGCAAGGTTGCGCTCTA
>CAYUFU010000106.1:0-13128 GCA_964444145.1 uncultured Chitinophagales bacterium | reverse complement strand
TTTACTTCTTAAACGCCGCCAGCCCCGGATAAATCGCCTGCTCGCCCAACTCTTCTTCAATTCTCAAAAGCTGATTGTACTTCGCAATGCGGTCGGTACGGCATGCAGCCTCTTAGAGTTCAACAAATTCTTCGACAGGTACCACAATTTCTCTCGTAGCTTTCACGCGTGCCTGATAGATGTCAGCGAATTGCTTTTCAATTTTCTTCAGCACATCTGCTTTGAAATACTGCTCGCCACAAAAATCGCACTCCTCGCATGGAACGTTGTTCATAACGAGCAGCCGGTCGTCGTGCCGATAAAGATACTGCACTCTCTTTTCTTGAAAATTCTTGTTTCCGCAAAAATTGCACTTCTTCATGCTATCCTCGCTCGAATGGGTTCTTGAATTTCGGCGGAGTCGGGATATATACTGTCACGATTGACAACTTCTCGCCACGTACCCCACATACGATGTGAATTGGTTTCCCTCCCTTCGTAAATCCGACCACTAAACAACTTTCGCCTCGCCCAGTGTCGGGATAGTGCTCCAATATTCTTCCTTCGATTAATGCTTCCTCGACTTCTTGAATTGTAAGATTATCACTCTGCCGCTCTGCGTCACCATGTTTGGAGAAGTAGTATTGACTCGACCGTACCTTCTCAACGATCCATTCAATGGCGAACATCCTTGATCCTACTTCTTAAACGCCGCCAGCCCCGGATAAATCGCCTGCTCGCCCAACTCTTCTTCAATTCTCAAAAGCTGATTGTACTTCGCAATGCGGTCGGTACGGCTTGCGGAGCCGGTTTTGATTTGCCCCGCGTTTGTGGCAACTGCGATGTCGGCAATCGTCGCGTCTTCCGTTTCTCCACTGCGGTGCGAGATGACGGCAGTGTAGCTTGCACGCTTTGCCATTTCAATCGCATCAAGCGTTTCGGTGAGCGTACCGATCTGGTTGACCTTCACGAGAATCGAATTTGCTACGCCCTTGTCAATTCCTTTGCTCAAAAATTCCGTGTTCGTGACAAACAAATCATCGCCGACGAGTTGAATTCTCTTGCCGAGCGTCTCCGTCATGATTTTCCACCCCTCCCAATCGTTCTCCGCCATGCCGTCTTCGATGGAGATGATCGGATATTGGTTCACCCAATTCTCGTAGAACTTCACCATCGCCTCGGGAGAAATCTTCTCCTTGGTTGATTTGTAGAAGAAATACTTTCCGTCATCCCACATTTCGCTTGATGCAGGATCCAGTGCAAGATAAATATCTTTGCCCGGCTGATAGCCAGCTTTTGTAATCGCTTCGAGAATCACCTCAAGCGCTTCGTCGTTCGATTTCAAACTAGGTGCAAAGCCCCCTTCGTCGCCGACTGCGGTGTTGTACCCTTTCTTGTGCAAAACGGATTTCAGCGCGTGAAACACTTCCGTACCCATCCGCAACGCTTCGGAGAACTTTTCCGCCTCCGTCGGCACAATCATGAATTCTTGCAAGTCAACATTATTGTCCGCGTGTTTACCGCCGTTGAGAATGTTCATCATCGGCACGGGAAGCACTTTCGCATTCGTGCCGCCGATGTATTTGTAGAGCGGAAGTTTTGCCGCTTGCGCCGCGGCTTTCGCAACGGCAAGGCTCACGCCGAGAATCGCGTTGGCGCCCAACTTCGATTTGTTCTTCGTCCCGTCGAGATGGTTCATCATCTCATCAATGCCGGTTTGGTCGGTTGCATCAAAGCCCGTCAATTCCTCGGCGATGGTGCTGTTGACATGTTCGACTGCGTTGAGCACCCCTTTGCCGAGATAGCGCGTCGTGTCGCCGTCGCGCAGTTCAACCGCCTCGTGCTCACCCGTCGAAGCGCCGCTCGGCACTGCCGCTCGCCCGATGATGCCGCTTTCCAATTCTACATCAACTTCAATGGTTGGGTTGCCGCGCGAGTCGAGAATTTCACGCGCGTGAATGTCGGTAATTATCGTGTTCATCGCTATGGTTCGTACAATGATGGTTTCTGGATGGGGAAGTGTAATTCAAGAACGAGAAAACGGATTTGAAAATCAATGCGCCGACGATCCGGCGCTTGAGGCTTTGGTGTTCATCGCACGGTGCGCAGCGCTGAAGACGTCTGCAACAGTTAAGAGCTTCATGCACTCCATGTATCCATCGCCGTCGCGATTACAAAAGTCCAGGTGACAAGGATGGCATGGAACGTCCTTCCTCAGGGCAACGTGCCCATCGCTCGAAGAGTACGGAAACCAAATGTTCTCCTCACCGGGCCCGAAAATCCCAATGGTCGGTGTTCCGACTGCCGCGGCAATATGCATCGTGCCGTTATCGTTTGTGATGTACGCGGAGCAATAAGAAAGCACGGCGGCAAGTTGGCGCAGTGGAAGGGCGCGAAGCACTTTGACATTCGCAGTCGAATGGTTGAGCATTGTTGCAACCGCCTCGTTATCGTTCGGTCCGCAGGTCACGAGAATCTGCGCGCCCAGTTTTGCCGTGAGCAGATCTGCCAGCTCGCCGAAGCGGTCGGGGAGCCAGCGCTTCGCGGGCCACGTCGCGCCCGGATGAATACCGATGATCGGTTGTCTAAAATCCAGCGGCGCGTGTTCACGATCCAGCCATTGGAGATAGATGCGCGCTTCGCGTTTCTCATCGTCGGTCAGATAGATTCTCGGCGCGCTCACAACCGGCTGAATTCCTACGGCTCGAAGGTATTGATTGTGAAATTCAATCGCTGTTTTCGGTTTGCCGTCGTCGCGAACCTGAATGGTATAGAGGCTGCCTCGCCCCCTGCGTTCGGGACCGACGCGAGTCGCTGCGCCGCTCAGCAATGTCAGCAACGCACTCCGAGGGTTCCCAAACAAATCTATCGCGAGGTCGAAGCGCTTTCGACGTATATGAAACGCGATGCGCGGCTGCTCGATGAGCGTCGGCCTCGAGAAATCGAACGGAATGATCTCATCGAGGTCAGGATGATGTTCCAGAAGTGATACCGCGTGTTTCTCTCCAAGGTATGCGATAAACGCATCTGGAAAGGCGTTGCGCACCGAGCGGATGATCGGCGTGGTGAGCACAATGTCCCCGATAAATTTCATGCGGGTGAGGAGAATGCGCTTCATCGCCAGGTTTCTCCCATCCACGTGCACCGGTCGAGCCATTCGTTCACCTCGTTGTGTGCTGCTTCGGTTGCGATAAAATTGAGCGAGTACCAAAAAGCCGCTCTTGCTTCCTCGAATCGGCTGAGGCGGAAGAGAGAATACCCAAGCCGCTGCCATCGCAACGATTCAAGCGTGGAGTCGGTGGATTCAAACCTGAACGAACCAAACATGCGTACCGCCTCGTCGTGCCGCTCGAAGCGCTGGAGGATTCTGGCTTTCAAATACTGGGCAACGCTGTTGCGGTGTTCCGCAAATGCAGAATCAAGGAGAGCAAGCCTGAGCGTATCGTTCATATCGGAGAGAAAATAGTTCATGAACGCTGTCCCGCGTGCTGAATCTTGAACTACGTGCCATCGTATCAGAGCAGCTTCAGTGAAGCCTTCGGACACGTTGGCATCGGCAAGTCTGCGATAGAGAGATTGCGCTTCGAGGGTTTTGCCTCTTGCCCACAACGCGTCCCCGGCTGTGAGAAACAGGGGCAGAAACTGATTGGGACGTTGATCGTTGGCAATGAGCGTATCAAACGCAGCGGTTACGGCGTCGAACTGTCCGAGGCGAAGTGCACTTGTCAGCATTCCGCTTAGCGACTCGTAGCTTCGTGTTTCGTCGTACGACTGCGCAAAGAGCTGTTTTGCTGCGGCGTAGCTTCGCTCGTTGAGAAGCCTTCTTGCCTCGATGTTTCTCGCTGCAACAACTCGAGCGCAAACTTTCTTGAAGAGAGGCGGGCGACGGAACAACGCATCGACGGCAGTGAGGTCATGTTTCGTAACCTGCACGGTGGCGAGAAACGCCTTCCATTCCGCAATCAAGTCGTCGAGCGACTTGTTGTACTGTGCATGATAATCGTTCGTTCTGTAGAGCAGCATCATCTGTCGAATGCCGTAGGTATCAATCAGGTACCGGCAGAATGAGCCTGCCAGCACATAACTTACCGATGATGCTTGAGATGCAAACCCGGTGAACAACAGTAGACTGCGAATATCCGGGGCAACGCCCGCTTTGTGCAGTGCCGCTGCGTATTGATGCGGCGTGCGTGTCCCGAAATTCCAGTCAATCGCCTCAGCAAGCCCCTCGACCAGCCCCGTGCTCAGACTCGCTTTGATGATCGGCAGCCCGAAGTGCGCAGCAACAACATGCACCAACTCATGCTTCAACGTAGCATCGAGCGACTGCTTGCTGATGTGGATTTGTCCGCTCCAGGGTTTCGCGATGTTTGTGTTGCCCGCCCCCATCAGCCGCTGCTTGATGTCGCTCGATGGATAAATGTACGACTCGATCTTTTCGCGGGAAGGAAACGCAAGTACGTTGTTGATTTGTGCCAAGCGGAATTCATGTTCTGCTGCGATCCATTGTATCTCGTCGTCATCATAGGAATCCCGCGAGTAGAAGATGACGAAGTGCGGAGTGACAATGTGTGCGCCGAGCTGCTGCCGAATGAACCCGCTTGTGGAATCGAACCCTAATTCGCCACGAAACCACCACGTCACGATAATCACCGTTGCAACCACTGCTGAAATGATTGCCGAGCGCCCTTGCACCATCGCGCCGAGAAGCGCAACACCTTTCTCCCACGTTGTGTCGGATTGCTTTGTATGCTTCAACAACAGGTTCGTCATCCACACCAATACCGCAGCGAGCATGAGCGTGAGAGTGCGAAAGAGAACCAGCGACGCCCCGATGCCTAAGGCTTCATCATACGTCACACCGGGGAAGAATCCATAGAAGAAATTGTACGAGAATATCGCCGGCGTACAATAGCCAACTGCAAACACTTCACCAAAGGTCACAAGGACGATGAGCACGAACACCGTCTTTGCTTTCCGGTAATGCACCGCGCAGAAGAACCCCAGTGCCGTTGAGAACACGACGGTGACAACAGGGATGAGAAGATAGAAGCCAAGCCCTTCGAGCCACGAGCAGTTCTTGACGAAGAAGGCGTTGAGGGAGATGAGGATGAGAGGAATGAGGAGGAGCAGGAGATTGCTAATAAGTGTTTGGTTGAATGCATTGAATAGCGGAGTGGTGTGTTCGTGAAAGGACTCCTTCACACGTCGGATCGTCGAGAACCCTGCACTGAACGTTGCGAGCAGCGCGATGACGGCGGAGAATTCGTAGCCGAGAAAGTTGAGGAGGGGAAGTTGGGTACAAACCGCCGACGCGATCAAATAACTGCCGGCTGGGACCCATATAGCACGAGAGGGAGCGAGGAGATTCGATTTCATCGCAATCGAAGATCACGAATCCGTCGCACGGTACCATGGCGCCGCAACCGCTCATCAGGTCGCGCATCCACGCCTAAAACTCCTCTCCAGCCACGCGCTCGATATCAGCGCCAAGTGCGCGCAGCTTCCTCTCGATAGCCTCATAGCCGCGATCGAGATGATAGACGCGCAGGACTTCGGTGGTACCTTCGGCGACGAGCCCTGCGAGAATGAGCGATGCCGATGCACGCAAATCGGTGGACATGACTTTCGCGCCCGTCAGTTTTTTGACGCCGCGAACGATTGCGGCATTTTCTTTCAACTCGATGTTTGCACCCAGGCGTTCAAGCTCGGGCACATGTTTGAATCGGTCGAGATACACCGTGTCGGTGATGATGGAGGTTCCGTCCGCGATCGACATGAGCGCAATCCATTGCGCCTGCATGTCGGTCGGGAAACCAGGATAAATGATCGCGGTTGCATCAACTGGCTTGATTTGGTCGGGTGCAATCACCTTGAACCTTGAACCCTGAACCTCTGTTCGACATCCCGCGTCTTCCAGTTTTGCAGCGACAGCAGAAAAGTGTTCCGGCTGCACATTCGTGAGCGTCACACTTCCACCGGTCATCGCGGCGGCGCAAAGGAATGTTCCTGCTTCGATGCGGTCGGGAATGGTCTCGAAGTCTGTTGCGTGAAGTTCATGTGTCCCTTCAATTTCCAGTGTGTTGGTTCCGATGCCATTGATGCGCGCGCCCATATTGACAAGGAACTTGGCAAGCGCAGTAATCTCGGGCTCGATTGCGGCATTTGTAATGGTCGTCGTTCCTTGTGCAAGAACGGCAGCCATGAGGACGTTACCCGTTGCGCCGACGCTCGAGATGTCGAAATGAATTTTGGTTCCGGTGAGCTTCGCGGCTTTTGCGATGATGTAGCCGTGCTCGATGTCTATTGCCGCACCCAACTTCTTCATTCCCTCGATGTGGAGATTGACGGGTCGCGGTCCCCAGGCGCAACCGCCTGGAAGGGAGACGCGCGCTCTGCCGTAGCGCGCGAGCAAGGGCCCGAGTACATAAATCGAAGCGCGCATTTTCTTGACGTGCTCGTAGGGGGCGTCGTGTTTGTTCACGCCGCGTGTATCGAGCGTGAGAACGTGATTCTTCAACTCGATGTGCATCCCCATTGAGCGGAGCAGCGCGGACATTGTGTGGACGTCGCGCAGTTCGGGGGTGTTTGTCAGATGGAATGTTCCGCTGGCAAGCAAGGCGGCAGGCATCAACGCGAGCGATGCGTTTTTCGCGCCGCTGATTGCTACCGTGCCGTTGAGTTTCTTGCCGCCGTGGATGATGAATTTGTCCAAATGGAACCTTCACTCAGGTGTTTTCAATTTCACCAAAATCAGGTGGAGAGTCAAACAGGCTCGATCGTCAGAGGCTGTGTGAAAATCACGTAGAGCGACACGCCAGTGTTGCTCTTGCTCGCCCAATGAGCGATTCTGGAGACTTGCGCTACATGTCGAAGTCGTTTTCACACAGGCTCTTCATGGTGCGGGGCATTTTCTGTGCAATGTTGCGTGCGGAGGCGGCAAGAGCGGGGGATGCGACGAATCTTACCACGACGCAGCCCGCTTGTGTGCGGCGCAGAATACTGGTTGGACGTTGTAGACTGTCGGCAGCCCCAAAAAAAATTTTGCAGTGAACACACCGGCAATTCCCAATTCTGCCATGAATGGGGAGTGGATTTCTCACATTTAGGAAGCTGTGTCGAACTCTCTGAGTCTTTGTACGTTCCATCGCTCCGAAAATCTGTCAATTGAGCCGATCTGAAACATGACTGCTTCGGTCACCTTCGGCACACAAGTTGGTGAGGTGGGGATCAATAGTTCATTACGATCGAGTAGGTTGAGAGGACGGCGGTGCAGCTAACAATGACTGGTGAGTACGCTATCCGCGCGATGTTGCATCTCGCAACACTGCAGGCCGGAGCGGTTGCTCAGATATCGGAGATCTCGAAGCATTGGGATATTCCGGAAAATTTTCTTCGGAAGATTTCTGCACAGTTGGTGAACGCCGGTCTTGTAGCGTCGCAGCGGGGTATCGGTGGAGGCGTTACACTTGCTCGTCCGGCAACGGAGATAACATTGCTCGACGTCATTGAAGCTGTTGAAGGGAAGCTTGCGCTCAACAAATGCCTGCTGTGCGATGCGTTTTGTCCGCGGGATACATGGTGTGCCGTACATGTGGTTTGGTCTGAGGCGCAGCAGAAATTGAAAGAAGTGCTGACGAGTAAGAATTTGGCGCAGCTCGCTATCCAAAGTGTGGAGCGCCGGGCGGAACTGGAGGCGGCACGCGCACCCCTGGGGAGCAGATCCTTGTTGTAATCAGTCGTATTCATCTACGCTTTATGGTATCAGAACGAACGTTTCGCGTCGAAATCCCCGACATCACATACTGGCAGCGACAAATCAAGTGTCAGTGGGGGTGTCCCGTGCATACGGATGCGCGCGGTTATGTGGTTGCGATTGCTGAGGGGCGGTATTTGGATGCGTACAGGATTGCGCGAGGACCGAATCCCTTTGCCTCGATTTGCGGGCGGGTGTGCGGCGCGCCGTGCGAGTTGGAGTGCCGCCGCGGCAGTATTGATGATGCGATTACGATTCGTGCGTTGAAGCGCTTTGTGACCGAACGGCACGGGGTCGAGGCGGTGAGCGATCCGGGGAAGACGGTTGAGTTTTCTACGGCACGGCGCAACGCACATAATCCGATAGCGGGGACGAAAATCGCTATCATCGGTGCAGGCGTCGCGGGATTAACGGCTGCGCACGATTTGGCGCTGCTGGGGTATAAGCCGACGGTGTTCGAGGCGGGATCTGTTGCAGGTGGAATGCTGATGACGGGTGTACCGACGTATCGTTTGCCGCGCGAGTTGGTTCAATTGGAAATTCAGGCAATTCTCGCCCTGGGAGTCGAGTTGAAGACAAAGACGCGCGTTGGTGTTGATATCACGATTCCGCAACTGCGCACGCAAGGATTTGAGGCGATTCTCATCGCGGCGGGACTTCAGCGGGGTCGCGATCTCGACATCAAGGGGATTGAACTCAAAGGGGTTGTCCATGGTATTGATTTTCTGAAGGCGGTGAACACGGGAGAAGCTGTTCCGCTTGGCGAGCGCGTCGTCGTCATCGGTGGCGGCAATGTTGCCTTCGATGTCGCGCGCTCGGCAGTCCGCGTCGGGGGGAAGTTTCGTGCGGAGATGCAGGATTTCTATGAAGCCGCAGATTCTGCACGCGAGGCAATCCGCCATGGCGCGAAGGAGGTGCACCTGGTCTGTCTCGAATCGCGCGATGAAATGCCTGCCGATGAAATCGAAATCCACGAGGGCATCGAGGAAGGCGTGAAGCTTCATACCTCACGCGGACCATTGGAGATTATCGGCGAGAATGGAAAAGTGACGGCGCTTGCGACGCGCAAAGTGAAGTCCGTCTTCGATGCGAACGGGAAGTTCAATCCTACGTTCTACGACGAGCCGGGAGAAATCATCTCCGCCGACACTGTGATGCTCTCCATCGGGCAATCAATTGACGATGCGTTTGTGAAAGATGTCCCCGAGCTGAAATTGCATCGCGGCATCATCGAGATTGACCCAACAACCAAGCGAACAAACATCCCCGATATTTTCGCCTGCGGCGACGTTGCCGAGGGCGCAAAACTGTTTATCAACGCGGTCGCATCGGGACAGCGCGCGGCGGTTTCGATTGACGAGTATCTGCAGAAGAAGGAGGTCGAAGAACAGCGCTTCGGCTACATGGAACTCCCTGTGGTTCAGCATGCGATGCACGAGGGGTACCTGCAGCTCGACCGTGTCAATCCCCCAGTCTTGAATGCAAGCGAGCGTGCCACAACAAATAAGATCGTGGAATTACCGTTTGAGGAAGCCGTTGCACGCGAACAGGGCGAACGCTGCTTGAAGTGTCACATCAACACGGTTTTCAACGGTGACTATTGCATTCTGTGCAACGGCTGTGTTGATGTCTGCCCCACGTATTGTCTCGCGCTGGTTCCGCTCTCGCAAATCGAACTTGAGCCGCGCCTCGAAGCAGCGCTGGAGGCACGCTATGGCTTGAACGTTCGCGCATTGCTCAACGAAGAGGGACATGATGCAGTGAAGCAGCTCGGCTCGGCAATGTTGAAGGATGAAGAGCTCTGCATTCGCTGCGGCTTCTGCGCAAAGCGCTGTCCGACCGGCGCCGTAACGATGGAGCATTTCGCCTACTCTTCGCAATGGGCTTGACCGATCGGAGGAGAGGTAGCCGTTTGGGGATGCACATGGGAGTGTACGATCTGGAGTATCGAGATTCACGGTTCACAACATCAATAAGGAGTATAGCGCAATGTTGGTTTCTCTCTACTTTCTCGTGTTTCTGAGCGTGGTGCTCGGAATACTCTTCACGCTCGGCTTTATCTATGCTGCGAAGACGAACCAGTTCAAGGACATCGAAGAGCCGAAGTATCAGATGCTACGCGAGCCTGATTGATGGGAATCGTCGAGCGACATGCTCCCACTCGATCAGGATCAGTCCTTGCACAGCATCAAGCGCTTCGAAGAGTCGCGCAACAAAGAATTTGTGAAATGAACTATGACGTAGGAATTCAACCATGAAAAAGAAAAACGTTCGCATGCAGCAACCGGAAATTGACCGGCGTAAATTCTTGAGTACACTCGGATGGTTCGGCGTAGCCCTTTCGGGGGTGTTGGCTGCAATAGGCAATCTCCTGTATCTCAAACCCGCCGTGGATTACGGTCCGCCGTCGCGCATACGAGTGGGCAAGCCGGAGGATTACAAAGAGGGCATCAAGGAGGTGATGGAGAACGACCGCGTTGTTGTCGTGCGCGACAAAGCCGGCTTCGCCGCGATTTCCGTGAAGTGTACCCATCTCGGCTGCACGGTGCGTACGTCGGAAGGCGGCTTCGAGTGCCCATGTCACGGCAGTCAATTCGATAACGACGGTTTCGTCACCGGCGGACCCGCTCCCTCGCCGCTCGATTGGTATCAGGTCTCAATCGCACCCAACGGCGAGATTGAAGTGGACAAGTCCGTAAAGGTGGAAGCAGGAAGTTACTTGAAAGTGTGATGTACCATTGCGTCACTCGGCGCACAGCCGAGGGGTGACACTATTCTTGGGAGGCATTCCATTCATGAAACAATTCTTCAAAACCATCTATCGCTCCATCTTCCGATACGGCAGAATGCCCGAAGACGCGGAGGGCGCGTCGTACGCAGTCTTCAACAATTTGTTCCTGCACATTCATCCCGTAAAAGTCTCGAAGCACTCGATTCGCTTTCGATACACGTTCGGCCTTGGCGTCATCTCGACCGTCCTCTTTCTGATTCTCACGTTCACAGGCGTCTGGCTCATGTTCTATTATTTCCCATCGGCGACCGAAGCGTACGGACGTATGCTCGACTTACGCTCATCGGTAGATTTCGGATTCGTGCTTCGTAACGTTCACAAGTGGGCTGCCGAAGCCATGGTACTGTTTGTCGTGCTGCACATGGCACGCGTCTTTTTCACAGGCGCCTACAAACCGCCGCGCGAATTCAATTGGGTCATCGGCATTGTGCTGCTGCTGCTCACGCTCGGTCTTTCGTTCACGGGCTACTTGCTGCCGTGGGATCAGCTCGCGTTCTGGGCGATCACCGTCGGCACCGCCATCGCTGGCTACGCGCCCGTGCTCGGCGAACCGATACGCCACTTTCTGCTCGGCTCCGATTCGGTCGGGCAAGAAGCACTCGTGCGATTCTACGTTTTGCACGTGGTGATTTTGCCGGGCTTGCTCTCGATTTTTCTTGCCGTGCACTTCTGGAGAATTCGAAAAGACGGCGGGTTGTCACATCCGAGCGAGAATCAACAGTGAACACACCAACGCTGAGGACATCATGAGTAGCTTCATAGCCCACCGCTCTTCTGCCAGCAGTTGCGGGTGAAGGCTTACAAAGAACGATGAAAAAGTTGAAGACATCACAAACAAACACTCTTCGTTGCAACAAAGAGATCGAAGTCGGCAAAAGGAACCACAATGAAAGAAGTTGACACTACCCAAGTCTTTCCGAAGGACGTTAACAAGACATACGGCCTTATGGAATTGGTGAAGGGAACGAAGCCAACCGTCGGCTTGCTTCCTGACGATATGGTCTATTCATGGCCCCACCTGCTTGTGCGCGAACTTATCATCTTCGTCACCGTCTCAGGCTTGTTGTTGATTGCGGCGTTTCTGTTCAACGCACCACTAGAAGAAGTCGCGAACCCCAATCATCCGCCGAACCCTGCAAAAGCGCCGTGGTACTTTCTCGGCTTACAAGAACTTGTGAGCTACTCAGCGTTCGTGGGCGGCGTGCTGATTCCGACACTTATTGTCATTGTCCTCGCGCTTGTGCCGTACATTGACCGCAAGAAAGTCGGCATCGGTATTTGGTTTGCGAAAGAACGTTGGCTCGCGAACGCATTGTTCCTCACGTTCCTGATTGTCATGTTCATCCTGATTGTCATTGGAATGTACTTCCGCGGACCCAATTGGGAATTTGTCGTGCCCTGGGAGTCTCCCTAAGCGCTGAGCAAAGCGAAAGGACGTTGCGCTCAAACTGTAGTCGCTCAGAAATTAGAAGGAAGCAGCTATGCATATAGGCGTAAAAATGAAAGTCGCCCTCATTGTCGGCGTCGTTTTTCTGTTGCTCGGCAACGGATTCATCATGCTGAAAAATCAGCAGACTGAATGGCGGCGCTATCAGCAAGAGTACCTGGAGATGGCGATTGAAAAAACCACCGACCCTGCGACAAAGCAGGTATTGGAAGAACGATCACCGCGCATCGAACAAATTGTGACGACGGGGTTCGGCAAGCAGCGCGTCGACCGCTGCATTACCTGTCACGCGGGCATTGACGATGCGCGTTTCGCCGATGCGCCGCAGCCGTTCACCACCCATCCGAAAATCGCAGGCGACCATCCGTACCGAACGTTCGGCTGTACAACGTGTCACGACGGCAACGGCCGCGGACTCGAAACGGTGGACGCGCACGGCGAAGGAAAATTCTGGACGGAGCCGCTGCTGCGCGGCGATTACATCGAGAGCGGCTGCGCGAAATGTCACGGTTACACTCTCGAACAAACACCGCAGTTGAAACATGGAGCGGAATTGTTCTTTACAAAAGCGTGCTACGGCTGCCATAAAGTCGAGGGGATGTCGGATGGAAAGCTTGGTGTTGAGCTGACGCGCGTCGGAGCAAAGTGGCCCCTTGCCTACCTCGAAGAGTCAATCACGAATCCACGTGCGAACAATTTCGAGTCCATGATGCCGAAAATGGAAGTCTCGCCTGACGAATTGAAATCGCTCACGATTTTTCTCAAGAGCCTAACGGGAGAACACCTCATCAAAGGTCCCGTCGAACATTATTACGCGCTGAAGCAATGGAAAGCGGCCAAGCCGGCAGAAGTTGAGGTGACCATCGAGTCGGGCAAGCAGGTGTTCGCGAACAAGCATTGCAACGCCTGCCATGTCATCAACGGCGTCGGCGGCAAAATCGGACCTGACCTGAGCGTGTACGGGTTGCAGCGAACGAAGGAGTGGATGATTCAGCATCACTTGAATCCGCGCTCCCTCGTCGGCGGCTCGGTGATGCCGGATTTCAAGTATTCACAGACGGAGCTTGAGGCGCTTGCACTGTATCTCGAGTCGTTGAAGAAATTGGAAGTGGATAATGCGGTTGTCTATGCCGTGAAGTCGGACACTGTTCAGGC
>CAYUFU010000105.1:0-13199 GCA_964444145.1 uncultured Chitinophagales bacterium | reverse complement strand
TTCGTTTTCCATCTCTTCTCGTTCTTGCGGCGCTCGCGCTCGGCATCGCAACGGATGCACAGGCTGGACACAAGGTGAAGTTCAAAGTCCGCTACGAGAACATCACGACGGGTCCGATTCTGAAAGGCTCGAACGGCGGTGAAGCGCCTGTTGCGTTTGCGCCTGGCATCTATGTCGTGGGCACGCTCAACTCGCCGTTCTTCAAAGCGGGAGAAAAAGATTGGGGACGCGGACTCGAATCACTCGCCGAAGATGGCAATCCCGCGAAGCAGGCTGAGTTCTGCAAAGGACACAAGGGCGTTGCTTCGGTCGGGACATTCACGATTCCCGTCGGTGCAGACAAGGCGGGCCCGATTACACCAGGCAACTCGTTTGAGTTTTCGTTCGATGCAGTGAAGGGTCAAAAGTTGTTCATCGCAAACATGTGGGGACAGTCGAACGATTTGTTCTTCTCGACGAACGAGCTTGGCATTGATTTGTTCGATGCAAAGGATAAGCCGCTCGAAGGCGACATCACGCGGTACCTGTTCTTGTACGATGCGGGAACGGAAGTGAACGAGGAGCCGGGCTTCGGTCCGAATCAAGGTCCGCGTCAGAGCGGCATGAATGTCGGTCCGAATGAGAACGGCATCGTCACGCCCGTGCTCGACGGAAAGTGGGCGTATCCGTCTGTTGCTTCGACGATTCGCGTTACGCTTTCGGTTGATAGAGCGTTGGGAAGCAAGTAAGTTTCTAAACCCTGAGCCCCGCGGGGCGGGGTAAACTCCGCGAAAGGTCTCGTAATTTCGGATAGCGAATCGGTGATTGCGGATTGAAGAATGCCCTGGTCATTAGCCAGTAGTCATTGGTGGGGCTACTCTAATGACCAATGGCTATGAGAAATGATCTCTCCGCATTGAACCTTGAACCATGAACCTTGAACGTATTTTTTTGAAACTACCGAAGAAGGAGAAACATCTATGAACAAGAAAACAATTCTCATGATTGTCGGAGCAATCGTGCTCATCGGCGGATGGTATGCGTTCCGTCCCGAGCGATTGTTCATCAATGAAACGGTGAACGAGTCGTTCCCGACGACAACAGAAGCTAACAATAACGACGCGCCTGTTGTGCTGTCACAAGGCAACTTCCACGGCGTATCGCATGAAGGCAAAGGCGTTGCGACGATTTATGAAATCAACGGCAAGAAAGTTCTTCGCTTCACCGAATTTGAAGTGTCCAACGGACCCGACGTGCAAATCTATCTCGTCGCCGCGAACGATGCGAACGACGATGTAACGGTAACAAACGCGGGCTTTATCTCACTCGGACCTATCAAGGGCAACAAGGGCGACCAGAATTACGACGTGCCTGCCGATGCTGACATCAACAAGTATCGCGCGGTGACGGTGTGGTGCAAACGGTTCGGCAAGAACTTCGCCACTGCGCCGCTGGCTGTTACTGAAATGCTTGCGCTCAACAACGAGCCGAGAGCATTGCTGACGGGAACTTTTCACGGCGTCGCTCATGAAACGAAAGGCGTTGCATCCATCTATCAAGTTGGCGGAAAACATATTCTTCGCTTCACTGAGTTCGAAACCTCCAACGGCCCCGATGTGCAGGTCTATTTGGGTATTGCAACCGATGCAAACGACGATGCGACGGTGACGAACGCGGGCTTCTATCACCTCGCCGCGCTGAAAGGCAACAGGGGGGATCAGAATTACGAGATTCCGTCCAACGTTGATGTCACAAAGTACAAATCGGTAACCGTGTGGTGCAGACGCTTCGGAAAGAATTTTGGAACCGCGCCGCTCGCTGTGAGTGGGACGAATAAGGCGAGCCTGTAATTCAGACGAAGGACAGGGCGGAGCCGTCCCACCAGCACCCCATCGGGCAGGGACACGACTCAGTCGTGTCCCATGGTTGAAGAGTCGCGGCGGCAGGAGTAGTACCTCTATATGGGAAACTGTCGTCAGCACTCTTAGCCACTGACAATCAACGACGTTTTTGCAACCGACAAGAGCCAGGGATTCTTCGCGAGGTTTACCCCGATCTACGGGGCTCAGAATTGGGAGAGAAAAGACATGCCACATCAATACGACGTCATCATCATCGGCACAGGAGCTGGGGGAGGAACGCTTGCGTACGCACTCGCACCGTCGGGAAAGAAAATCCTTTTGCTCGAGCGCGGCGATTACGTTCCGCGTGAAAAAGAAAACTGGAGCACGAAAGCCGTCAATCAAGAAGCGCGCTACAACACGAAGGAAACATGGCGTGACAAAGACGGCAAGGAACTGCATCCGCACACGAACTATTGCGTCGGCGGCAATACGAAATTCTATGGCGCGGCGTTGTTCCGCTTGCGCTCCGAAGATTTCGGCGAGCTGAAACATCACGGCGGCGTTTCGCCTGCGTGGCCCATCAGCTACGATGAGATGGAGCCGTACTACACGAAAGCGGAACATCTGTATCAAGTTCACGGCGAACGCGGCGCAGACCCGACCGAGCCATGGGCGAGCGCTCCGTATAAGTATCCAAAGGTGACGCACGAATCGCGCATTCAACAACTGAGCGATGACTTTGCTCGACTCGGATTGAATCCGTTTCATGTTCCTCTTGGCATCAGACTCGACGAAACGAACATGAGAAAGAGTCCGTGCATCCGGTGCGCAACATGTGACGGGCATCCGTGCCTCATCAACGCAAAGTCCGATGCGCAAACGTTGTGTGTTGACCCCGCACTCGAGTATCCGAACGTGACGTTGATGACGAACTCCAAAGTGGTGAGGCTCGAAACGAATGCATCGGGACGCGCAGTGTCGCGTGTCGTTATCGAACGTGATGGAAAAACGGAATACGTTTCAGGAGATGTTGTGGTCGTCTCAGCGGGTGCAATCAATTCTGCCGCGCTCCTCCTTCGTTCGGCAAACGAGAAGCATCCGAATGGATTGGCAAACGGTTCAGATGTCGTGGGACAACATTACATGGGGCACGTGAATTCTGTGCTGATGGCGATTTCCAAATGTCCGAACCCGACAGTGTTCCAGAAAACGTTGGCGGTGAATGATTTCTATTTCGGTTCGAAGGAATGGAATCATCCGATGGGACACATCTCGTTCGTCGGCAAGTTGGACTTGGATACGCTGCGAGCAGGCGCGCCTGCGATTGCCCCTGGCTTCGTGCTCGAAAAGATGGCGACGCATTCGCTCGACTTCTGGCTCACGTCGGAAGATTTGCCCGACCCGAACAATCGCGTCACGCTCGACAAGAGCGGCAACATCGTTCTCTCGTACAGACCGAACAACGAAGAGGGACACAAACGCCTTATCGCGAAACTGAAAGACTTAATGAAGCAACAAACCGCATGTCCCATTCACGGACACGACTGTCATCAAGGATTGTTTGCGCGGAGCTTGTACGCGGGTCAACGAATTCCGCTCGCTGGCGTCGCTCATCAGAACGGCACGATTCGATTCGGCAACGACGCGAAGACTTCAGCGCTCGACAGAAACTGCAAAGCGCACGAGCTTGACAACCTGTATGTCGTTGACGCGAGTTTCTTTCCCTCAAGCGGCGCAGTGAATCCCGCGTTGACGATTATCGCTAACGCTCTGCGCGTTGGGGACCATCTTATTCAGCGGATGGGAGCCTCAGTTCGGCAACGAGCGACACCTGGGACGGAAGTGGGTGTGTAAGTGAATCGCAGAAGTGCTGGAGAATTGGAGTAATGGAGTGATGAAGCACCTCAATATTCGCGAAAACATCCGTGTAGTGTACTGGACTTATGGGGTTGAGGGCGATGCCAACGGATAATGCACAGGACATTGCATGCACAAACTTTCGGCGTTGTTCGACCACGCGGAATCAAAGGGCTCTGTTGACGTTTTTTTTATCGACAAGGAAGTGTTTCCTTTTTCACATCTACTTGAACAGGAGCGGAAGAAGCACGTCGGTTTGGATAATTACTGGCTTGCAATCTCACTTTTGAAAGTGCAGGATTTGAAAGTACCTCCGAGAATGGTCAAGGGTCTTGACTTGCCACAACTGCAGGAGTTCTTTCTTCCTCAAGCCACACAATTGACGGAAACCAATCCTCAGAATTTTCGCTACGCAGTTCCCCTCTCTTCTCCTCATCAACTGAAACGAACAAACTTTGTTGACAGTTTCGTGACCATCTGATTTTACATTGCTTGTACCGAACTTAACTGAAGAATTCCTGCTGTTAGTGGCAGTGTGAGATTCTTCGCTCAGCTCAGAACGTACGAAACAATTATGGACACCACACGCCCCTTTTCATCCCCATCATTCTCGGCACGCCGCGAGAAGGGCGCATGAGCGAACATGTCGCGAATTTCGTCGTTGCGGAAGTCGCCAAGTACGCGGGCGTTGAAACCCAGCTTGTTGACATCAAAAAGATCGTCATTCCCAGCAACAACGCGGGCGAGGATATCAAGGATGCGAAGTTCGCTGCGACGTGCAATCGCGCTGATGCGTTCATTATCGTCGCGCCTGAATACAATCACGGCTATCCTGGTTTGCTCAAGCATGTGCTCGACACGAATTTGAAGGAGTACATTCATAAAGCGGTCGGCATCGTCGGCGTTTCGGCGGGACCGTTTGGCGGGACGCGTGTCGTGCAGAGCCTCCTTCCAGTCATGCGCGAGCTTGGACTGGTGAAAATTTTTTGGGATGGAAATTTCTCGCAGGTCCACAAAGCATTTGATGAAAGAGGAACGCTTCTCGACCAGCCGTATTCGCGCCGCATCGAGACATTTATCAAGGAATTGATTTGGATGGGAACGGTGTTGCGGTACGGAAGGGAGAATGTTGCGCAGGAATGAACGCGATTATCTACAGTAGGGACGTGGCATGCCCCGTCCGTACAGGGAATCAACGGAGAAAAAATGTCAAAACAAAGACCAAAAATGAAATGCCCCGCGTGCGGCGTTGATATGAACAATCACGCAACGAAGGTTGATTATTCAGCCGCGATGAAAGAGCCCAAAGCAATGGACGCCGACTTCGGCGGCGTGATGGAAGATTTTCATACCTGTCCGAAGTGCGGCAATGCTGCGTCGCGCAAAGCGGAGTAAGCGATGGAGCCGTCAGCCGGTGAAGCGGCAATCGTGCATTCTGTCGAGTGGCTGAAATTAGGCGTCGAAACCATCGGCACAATCATCATCGGACTTGGCGTTGCGATGGCAGCAGTAGAATTCTTCCGCTCAACAATCGCGCGGCGCTTCATCGAATGCAGCGCAATACAATTAACGCTCGCTCGCTATTTGATTCTCGGCTTGGAATTTCAACTGGGCGCGGACATTCTCGCGAGCGCAATCGCTCCAACCTGGGACCAGATTGGGAAACTCGGTGCGATCGCCGTCATCCGAACAACGTTGAATTTCTTTTTGATGAAGGAGATACGCAATGAATGAACATCTTACGCAACAACTCGAAACGCTTTTCATCGAAGCGGGAAGCGCGCATCATCGCGCATTCATTCACGCGAACGGCGAAGACGATGCGTGGGCGTTGTGGTACGCGAATTATTTGTACGAACGACTCGGCTTTCTTTTGAAAAGACAATTCGAGCCGACGCAACTCGCAGATACATTGGAACGATTGGAAACCGAACGCAAAGCATACGGCATCGGCAATTGGGCATGGTATTATGCTGAGTCTTTCGTTGGGAGCGCGCAAGTCGCAACCACGTAGCCTCGGAAGTCCACCTCGTTATTTCAGCAGATACTTGTTGACGCCCGGATACGCGTTCGCATTGTACACTGGATACACCTCGACACTCGCCGAAGGGATATTCAGTTTTCGCATCGCGGGCATGAGGAGCGTCGTGACAAACGCATTCATCTCTTCCGCCGAAGCCCACACATCGGCAACATGAGCATCGCCGTGTTCATCGAAACCACAAGCATGAAACACTCCACCCGCCGCCAAGTCCGTTTCCCATTTCACTTCACTCCGCAACCCCTCGTACTTTTCTTTCGAAAGACCCTTGCAATAGAAAATCGCTAAGACCGCCATATCGTTATTCCTCACTTTCGTGAATGTGAATGATGTGTGAATTAGTGTGATGAGAATTGTTGGGGGCTGAGTATCATATGAACGGGCTTATGAAACGGTTTGCAAAATGACCACAGTGAAAACAAGGAGGAAAACCTCGATGCACGAATGATTTACGACTTCCTGATACTTTCGTGACCTCCATTTTGCTTCTTGTTCCAACCAATCCATTCATCCAACTAAAGGAACGAGCGCGATGAACTCTTTACGACATATTCGGCGCCAGACATTTCCTCTTTTCGTTCTCCTTCTCGTTGTATCACTTGGCTTTTCTCAATCATCTGAGAAGCTAGTCACCGCCGTTGATGCAATCGGAGTGACAGTACAGGACATGGACAGGTCAATTGATTTTTACTCGAATGTACTTTCGTTTCAAAAAATCTCCGACGTTGAAGTCTGGGGCGATGAGTACGAGCATTTGCAAGGCGTGTTTGGCGTTCGCATGCGCGTAGTGAGAATGAAACTGGGCGACGAAGCAATCGAATTGACGGAATATCTCGCGCCGAAAGGAAAGCCATTTCCCCTTGACACAAAAAGCAACGACCGATGGTTTCAACACATCGCAATCGTCGTGAGCGATATGGACAACGCGTACGAAGTTCTTCGCAAACACAAGGTTCAACACGCTTCGACGGGACCGCAGCGGATTCCCGGCTGGAACAAAGGCGCGGCAGGCATTCGCGCGTTTTATTTTCGCGACCCTGATGGACATTTCCTCGAAGTTATCTATTTTCCATCAGGCAAGGGGGATAAGAAGTGGCAAATGGACAATAGCAAAACAACGAATGGCAAATTGTTTCTCGGCATTGACCACACCGCAATCGTCGTTGACGATACGGAAGCGAGCCTGAAATTTTATCGCGATGCGCTCGGCTTACGCGTTGCGGGCGAAAGCGAAAATTATGGCATCGAGCAGGAACGGCTGAACAATGTCTTCGGCGCACGCCTTCGGATCAGCGGGTTGCGCGCAGCAAGCCCGAATGGGGCAAGCGGACCTGGCATCGAGTTTCTCGAATATCTCGCCCCGAGCGACGGTCGCCCGACGCCCGTTGATATCAAGTCGAATGATATCGCGCATTGGCAAACAAAACTTGTTGTGAAGAATACAAACGACGCGTGGACGACATTAACGCGACGGAACACCACATTCGTTTCATCGGGCGTGGTCGCGGCGCCTGACGCGAAACTCGGATTCAGCAACGGGCTTCTTGTGCGCGACCCCGATGGACATGCAATGCTGCTCATTGACAATCAACCGATTCAACAATCAAAAAGGTAAGACATGAAGTTGTCCATATCATCCTTCGCTGCTACGGTTCTTTTCGGGCTTGTCGCATTTGCTTCCGACATCTTCGCAGGTGAGAAACCGTTCATCTCCACAAACTCAGATGGCGTCGCTATCAAAGGTTACGATGCCGTCGCATACTTCACGCTCTGCGAGCCGAAGAAAGGAAAAGCCAAGTTCAGCGCGACCTGGAAAGATGCAACGTGGTATTTTGCCAGCATGGAAAACGCGGAGCTATTCAAAAAAGAGCCTGAAAAATACGCGCCGCAGTACGGTGCGTACTGCGCATGGGCGGTTGGCAACAACTACACCTATCCCGCCGACCCGCTCGCGTGGAAAATCGTCGAGGGAAAATTGTATTTGAACGCGAACAAGAGTGTGCAGGCGCAATGGCTGAAGGAAATTCCCGAACTCATCAACAAGGCCGACGACAACTGGCCCGCAGTGTTGAAGAAATAATTGTTGCTCGGGACTCTACGAACCGTAGGTCGAGTCCCGCTCTTTTGTCGAGTCGGGAGATTCGACCAACGAACTATGACAACATCAAATCAATGTCCCCTCTGCGACAGCAGTGTCGCGTCGCTCATTCGATTCGGTGAGGGCGATGACCGTGTAGCAGCGCACTTGCGAGCGGCGCATCCCGAATGGTCGCCCGCGAGCGGCGCGTGCTCGCGCTGCGTTGATTCCGCCGACGTTGCGCTCCTGCAAAGGAAGCAAAATGGCGCTCGCGACATTTCTACCGTGGTGATGCGAACGGCAGACGATTACCTCGTTCTTCCGACACCGCTTCGTCTCAATGCAAATCCGATGTTCACGGGCAAGGGCGTCACGATTTGTTTTGTGGATAGCGGATTCTCTCCGCATCCCGATTTGGTTCGACCGAACAACAGAATTCTTTCGGCGCTCGACCTCACGGGTTCAGCGCCAAGCAATTGGTTCGACGCGCCGCACGACGACAACTGGCACGGCACGATGACCTCCGTCGTGTGCGCGGGAAACGGCTCTCTTTCGAACGGAACATATCGAGGCATCGCGACGAACGCGAAGCTTGTGCTGCTGAAGGTGAAGAGCGAGGATGGAATCTCCGACGAAAATATCGCGCGCGGAATTCGTTGGGCAACCGAACACAAAGACAAATACAATATCCGCATCATCAATCTTTCGGTGACGGGTGATTACGCGATTTCGTACAAGCACAGTGCCGTTGCACAGGCTGCTGAAGACGCGTTCAACGCGGGCATCGTCGTCGTTGCGGCGGTGGGCAACGACCCGACGGCGGAGGTGAAGCCGCCCGCCAGCGCGCCACACGTCATCGCAGTCGGCGGAGTGAACGACCACAACACGCTCGGCATGACAGACGACTCGCCGTATCATTCGACGTTCGGCGTGACGGTGGATGATTTTCTGAAACCTGAACTTGTTGCGCCGAGCATTTGGCTCGCCGCGCCCATGTTGCCGAAGTCGAAGGCGCAGCGCGAGGCGAAGGCGCTCTGCAAAATCTTCGCGACCGACGACCGCCGGCTCAAAAATATTCTCGCCAAAGAAATCGAGCACACGTCTCTCGATGCGGGCTTGCTCTACGAATCCGTCGAGACGATACGCCATCGGGTCGCGCAACTGCTGATTACTGCGAAGTATCTCTCAGCCGATTATCAACATGCGGACGGCACGTCGTTCGCCGCGCCGATTGTCTGCTCCGTCATCGCGCAAATGTTGGAAGCGAATCCCTCACTCACGCCGCGCGCAATCCGCCAGTTGTTGCTAACGACTGCGAGACGACTTCCGACTGCGCCGATTGAGCAGCAAGGCTTCGGCGTGCTCGATGCAAGGAACGCCGTTGCGAAAGCCATTCTCGAAGCGCACGGCGGCGGCGCCGATTTCCCCGACTCGCCCGTGATTGATTGGTTCAACCAGCGCATCATTTTCTATTATCACAACGACGAAGCGCTAAGCGTCGCGCTCGTCGGTTCATTCAACGATTGGAAGCCGAACGCGATGCTGTTCAAGAAAAACGGACGAGGAATCTGGCGAGCGGAAATTTCGATGTTGCCGAAGGGAACACATCTCTACAAATTCGTTCTGGACAATCGGCGCGAATGGATTGCCGACCCCGACAATTCTCACCGCGAGCCTGATGGATTTGGCGGGGCGAACAGCAAGCTGACTATCACTTAGCCCGAAATCTTCATTTCCCCACCACCTTCGAGAAGATTGAAGCCGTCATTCGGCTGTGGCTTGGATTGAAATGATGAATCTCTGACAACTGCATCGAGCGCTTCTTTGATTGCCGCGTTCACGGCATGACATATGCCGATGTCGTCGCAGCGAACGTGGATCTCGAGTTGAGGGAGTTTGGGGATGCCGGATTGGGAGCGAAGTAGAAACGGCTGCATTGTAAACAGGATGAGGATAAGGCGAGAGGAGTAGTGCATAAGCTGAAATGTGAAATAGTTACAAGACTCTGCTTGCTGTGATGACAGTTCCTTCCACCCGAAGTTCCAGAAACAGCAGAGAACTTGACACCTTTTTCCGCCAAGGCTTGAGGCAACCAAATGCATACCTGAAATCCGACATAGAATTCTCACGCAAAGACGCGAAGCCGCAAAGAAGTCTGGGATGGTTGAGAGTAATTGCTTGTATGCACTTTACAAATAACTTCAATCCTTCACCTGCTCGGTGAATTCCTTTTCAGCAAATTTCCAAGACAGGCTTGGCGGCATTACGGCTTTGCGTAATGCTAAATCAGGTTTCAGGTGCATACGCACCCTTTGCGCCTCCCTCCTCCAGAACCAATCCACTTCTCGTTTGTCTCGCGTGACCAAATCGTGAACCCCAACGGAACTCTCAGCAACTTCTTTTTTCTATTTTCTCTCAAACGATTTTGTAGAGCGACTCTCCTCCGTAAGGAGTCCTTCGGATGAGTCGCTCCTTCACGAGCCACGAGCGATTCAGAGAATCGCTCTGCAAGGAGATTCAATGAATTCAGAAAAGAAACGTCTCGAAGAAGCAAAGCGCGGAGTTGCCGCCTGGAAAAAATGGGGACCGTATCTCACCGAACGGCAATGGGGAACGGTGCGCGAAGATTATTCGCCGTATGGCAACGCGTGGGAATTCGTCTCGCACGACGCGGCGCGGAGCAAAGCGTATCGCTGGGGCGAGGATGGCATCGCGGGTGTGAGTGATGATGCGCAGCTGCTTTGTCTTTCGCTTGCGTTGTGGAACGGACGCGACCCGATTTTGAAAGAGCGTATTTTCGGCTTGACGGGGAACGAGGGAAATCACGGCGAGGATGTGAAGGAGTATTACTACTATCTCGACAGCACGCCCACGCATTCGTACATGAAAATGCTCTACAAGTATCCGCAGCGCGAGTTCCCATACGCGGTGCTTGTCGAGGAGAATCGTCGGCGCGGCAAAGGGGCGGCGGAGTTTGAGTTGGTTGACACAGGCATCTTCGATGACGAACGCTACTTCGATGTCTTCGTCGAGTATGCGAAGGCAGACGTTGAAGATTTGCTCATGAAGATTACGGTTCACAATCGCGGACACGAAAACGCAACGCTCGATGTGTTGCCGCAGGTTTGGTTTCGCAACACGTGGTCGTGGGGATATGATGACTACAAGCCTTCGATGTCGGCGATGCGGGAGAATGTAATTCAGATTGATGATAAGAGGCTCGGCGGCAAACGCTTCGTCTCTTTCGACGGCAGCGATGAACTCCTCTTCTGTGAAAACGAGACGAACGCACGGCGGCTGTACGGCGTGAACGGCACGCAAGGATTCTACAAAGACGGCATCAACGACTACATCGTTCACGGAAATACGAAGGCGGTGAATCCCGAACAACGCGGAACGAAAGCCGCGGCACGATTCAAGTTGAACATTGCAGCGGGAAAGTCTGCAACGATTCGCGTTCGTCTGAACGATGAGGTTTCAGAGAAGCCGTTTGTTGGATTTGAAAAAGTGTTCGATGCGCGCTTGAAAGAAGCAGATGATTTTTACGGCGAGCTTCAATCGGAAATCAAAAGCAACGATGAGAAGAATGTTCAGCGTCAGGCGTTCGCGGGAATGTTATGGTCGAAGCAGTTCTTCTATTATGACGTGATGCAATGGCTGAAAGGCGACCCCGCACAGCCGTCGCCTCCGCAAGAGCGACGGCGCGGACGCAACGCCGGCTGGGAACATCTCAACAACGCCGACATCATCTCGATGCCCGACAAGTGGGAGTATCCGTGGTACGCCGCATGGGATTTGGCGTTCCACTGTTTGCCGCTCGCGATGCTTGACCCTGAGTTCGCGAAAAACCAGCTTGAGCTGCTCACGAAAGAATGGTACATGCATCCGAACGGACAATTCCCCGCGTACGAGTGGGCGTTCGGCGATGTGAATCCGCCCGTGCACGCGTGGGCAACGTGGCGCGTGTATAAGATCGACCAGAAGATGAATGGTGGAAAGGCGGACACGGATTTTCTTGAGAAAGTGTTCCACAAATTGCTGCTCAACTTCACGTGGTGGGTGAACCGCAAGGACACGGAAGGGCACAACATTTTTCAAGGCGGTTTCCTCGGCCTGGACAACATCGGCGTGTTCGACCGCAGCGCGCCGTTGCCAACGGGCGGACACATCGAGCAGGCGGACGGCACAAGCTGGATGGCAATGTACTCGCTGAACCTGATGCGCATTGCGATCGAGCTTGCGGCAACGAAGCCGATCTATCAAGATATGGCGACGAAATTCTTCGAGCACTTCATGTACATCGCAGGTGCGATGGCGAACATCGGCGGAGAGGGAATTGATTTGTGGGATAAAGAAGACGAGTTCTTCTACGACGTGCTGCACTTGCCGAACGGTCAGCACATTCCCCTGCGCGTCCGCTCGATGGTGGGATTGATTCCACTGTTCGCTGTCGAGACAATCGAGCCAGAGCTGCTGGAAAAACTTCCCGACTTCAAGCGGCACATGGATTGGTTCTTGAACTACAGAAAAGATTTAGCGGCGCTGGTCTCGCGCTGGCAAGAGCCAGGCATGGGCGAGCGGCGATTGCTTTCGTTGTTGCGCGGTCATCGCATGAAAAAGATTTTGAAACGGATGTTGGATGAAAGTGAATTTCTTTCCGACTACGGCGTGCGTGCGATTTCGCGATTCCACAAAGAAAACCCATATCAATTCGGCGTCAACGGAAGCACGTTCAGCGTCGAGTACAAGCCAGCGGAATCCGACACGGGATTATTCGGCGGGAACAGCAACTGGCGCGGACCGATTTGGTTTCCCGTGAATTTTCTTATCATTGAGTCGCTGCAAAAATTCCATTACTACTACGGCGACGATTTCACAATCGAATGCCCGACAGGCTCAGGTATTTACATGACGATTGACGAAGTTGCAAACGAACTCTCGCATCGTCTCTCAAACATTTTCCTCCTCGACGAACGCGGACGACGACCTGTCTTCGGCTACAACACCAAAATACAAACCGACCCGCACTTCAGAGATTACGTTCTGTTCCATGAATATTTTCACGGCGACAACGGGTCAGGCGTCGGCGCATCGCATCAGACGGGATGGACGGGACTCGTAGCTAAACTCCTGCAACCGCGGATGAAGGAAGCGAAGGCGGCGGCTACTGCGACGGCGAGGAAGAAAGAGGCCGGGGTGTGTGTTTGATGTTTGGGCTTGGAGGTTCAGGGTTCGGGTCTCGGAGTTTGTGCGTAATGGAGCGATGGAGAATCAAAGGAAAAAAGCAAAGGTAAGAATCAAGCTAACCGCTTTAGCAATTTCACAATATGAAACTAGGAGATAAAAATGAAAGCAATCTGCGTAATCCCAGGCAAACCGAATTCAGTCCACTTGCGCGACG
>CAYUFU010000104.1:10019-13219 GCA_964444145.1 uncultured Chitinophagales bacterium | reverse complement strand
GCACCGATGACTGCGAAGCCAATCATGCTCGGACCCCACACGCCCCATCCGAACTGTTGCAGCAGCCATCCCATGCCGCTCCCGACTGCTGCGCCGCCGACATACTGCATACCGTCGAACATCCCAGTCGCAGTTGCAGCGGCTTTCTTTCCCCCGAAATCCATCGAGGCTGTTCCCGACAGCATCGAATGCACCATACTGATGGCAAACGAATTGACAATGAACGCGCCGATGATCATTTCCAAGCTCAAGGCTTGCCAGATGATTGTAAGACACGCGATTTGCAGAACGTACCCAATGAACGCAACCGGCGGACGTCGAGACTTGAATACCCAATCGGAGATTGTTCCTGCCGCAAATGCTCCGGCAATCCCCGCCACAACAACCGCAAGCGCACCTTTTTGGAACACAGGCGAATTGAGTGTGAGATGTTGCGCTTCCTGCATGTAGCGCGGAAACCATTGCTCAAAACCATGACGCACGAACCCTGTGCAAAATTCTGCGACGGCAATCGTAATGGTGATAGGATTGGAGAAGACTTTCTTGAACAGGTATTTGAGATTCACTTCTTCGGTGTCGCCGCTTGAAGCGTCAGCCGTGTCGAAGTCGGCATGGCCCGTTTCCCTTGGATGGTCGCGTACGAAGAGGAGGGTGAGAACGCCCATGAGAGCCATGACGCCCGAGGGGATGAAGAAGACCCATTGCCACGGCAGAACGGTAACCGCCCACCCGCCCAAGAGGAAAATGAAGAAACGCCCACTCTGAATCATCGAACCAAAGATCGCGGAGAAAACGCCGCGCTCAAGACGATGGAACCAACCCGAGTTCACTTTGATGAGTGCAAGCGCGCTGTAGGATTGGAAGTAGGAATTCAGCGACCACGCGGTCGCAAAATACGCGAGCAACACTGTACCCGTTCCAAGAAAACCGATATACGCGCCAAAGCCGAACGCAATGTTGAACACAACCGAACCAAACACACCGATCAGCATCGCTTTCCTCCCACCGATTTTGTCGGCGATGGGTCCATTGAAAAGGGCAGAGAGTCCATAGACCGTAAGCGCGAACGAAATGATCCATCCGATCTGTGTCTTGTCCCAGCCGAACGTATCGGAGAGCGATTTGTTTGCAAATGACAGATTATAGCGGCCCATGTACATTGCTGCATAGGTGAAGCCAAGCGTGAGCCAATTGAGAGCACGACGCTTGCGGAACTCAAGCGAGTGAACCGGTTTCGAGTCGGGGAGTGAACTCATGTGAGTGTTCTTGATGTGATGGAGTGAAGAGAAAGCGTTTCGAGTTTTTGGGAACGAGTAAACAGAATGGTCCTACTCTTGCCTGTTGCGAACGAGAATCTCGTCAAGATGCTTGCGATGAATATCGGGAACGACAGCGTCCTCTGCCGGATAGCCGACAGGAATAAGAAGGTAGGGAACTTCATGCTGCGGACGATGCAAGAGTTCCCGCAAGAAATTCATCGGACTGGGCGTATGCGTGAGCGATGCGAGACCTGCGTAATGAATCGCGGCAAGCAGGAAGCCGCAAGCAATGCCGACCGATTCGTCAACGTAATAGTTTTTCTTTTGTCTCCCCTCTTCGATGCGATACTTTTCGCGAAAGACGATGATCAAGTAGGGCACAATCTCCAAGAATTCCTTATGCCAATCAGTCCCTAACGGTTCAAGATCGTCCAACCACTCTCGCGGCATACGGTGTTCATAGCTTTCCTTCTCTTCCTTTTCTGCTGCGATGCGAATGCGCTTCTTCAACTCTGGGTCATCAACAAGAACGAATTTCCACGGCTGCTTGTTCGCACCCGACGGCGCCGTACCCGCGGTTGCGATGATGGTCTCCATCAATTCTCGGGGAACAGGCTTGTCGGAAAATTTGCGAACCGTTCGACGGCGCCGGCACAGCGCGAAAAATTCTTGCGCACGTCGGAGTTGCTCTTCGATTGGATAGGATTGGAATTGAAGAGGGATGAAGTTGTATTGGGTCATGTAGTGGATTCGGGGTTCGAGGTTTGCGTTCAGGGCTTGGACTTCTGCATGTGTTCATTTGCCTTCTTATAGATTCTCCTTTTCTCCCTCTCTCGCGTAATCCACATCGTGCTGGCCGACCACCCACGCGTGCCCCTCTTCAAAGAATTCCTTCTTCCAGATCGGCACATCGGCTTTGATGCGGTCAATCGCATACCGGCAAGCTTCGAACGCCTCCGCGCGATGGGACGATGACACGGCAGTGACGACGGCGACATCGCCAACCTGCAACATGCCGACACGATGGATAAGCACGACATGGTGCAGTGTCCACTTCCTTTGCATTTCTTCCTCGATCTGGCGCATGAGCTTTTCCCCCATCTCGATGTACGAGGTATATTCCATTGCTTTCACTCGCTTACCCTGCGAGTGATTGCGCACGGTACCGATGAAGCAATCAATTGCACCGCTGTGCCGTGTCTGTACCGAGGCGAGAATCGGTGGAACCTCTATCGGATGCTGCGTGATGGAGACCATGGGGCTAATTCTTCAGAGAATTATGAGAGCTTACGTTTGCTGATCACTCCGTCATCCTCCGCTCACAGGTGGAATGAAGCAAATCTCGTCGCCCTCCTTCAACTCGTGATCGAATGCTGTGTACTCCATGTTGACGGCGAGCCGAGCGCTCGCTTTCCATTGCGCGACGAGCGGATTGATTGCGGCAAGCACCTCGAACGCCGCCGCGCCATTGTGCGGGGAAGGCACGTGAATATGCATCTCCTCGCGATCGAAAAGATCGCGAAGCGGTCCGAAGAATCGTGTTCTAACGCTGATCATGACATGTATCCTTCTTGAATTCTCGACGCTACGACATCCAATTCACCCTCGCATCCGGATTCCACTTGATCGTCGTCTTCTTCGGCTTCGTGAAGAACTCGATCGAGGATGTTCCAGTGATATCGCCTGCGCCAAACTTCGAGCCGTTCCAGCCGCCGAAGGAGAACGGCTCGCGGGGAACAGGCACGCCGATGTTCACGCCAGAACAAGCCGCCGCCCTTTGGGTTCGGGAATCGGAACTCCGTGCTCCTTTGCTGTGTCCATCCAAAGCTGAACAGCCTCCTTCGCATTTCGGAGCGCATCCTCTTGCGTGCTACCGTGTGCTATACAACCCGGCAACTCTGGAACCTCAGCAACAAAAACTTCATCCTCGTTGCTCCAGTA
>CAYUFU010000104.1:0-9919 GCA_964444145.1 uncultured Chitinophagales bacterium | reverse complement strand
TCAACTCATCCAATTCACCCTCGCATCCGGATTCCATTTGATCGTCGTCTTCTTCGGCTTCGTGAAGAACTCAATCGAGGATTTTCCAGTGATATCGCCTGCGCCAAACTTCGAGTCGTTCCAGCCGCCGAAGGAGAACGGCTCACGGGGAACGGGCACACCGATGTTCACGCCAATCATGCCAGCGCTTGCGCGCTCGATGACGTACCGCGCTGCGCCGCCGCTTTGCGTAAACACACTCGCCGCGTTGCCGTACGGATTCGCGTTTTCGATTTGCAACGCTTCGTCAACATTGCCCGCTCGCATGATTGCGAGAACGGGACCGAACACCTCTTCCTGCGCAATCTTCATGTCGGGACGAACAAAATCAATCACCGTCGGCCCCACGTAGTAGCCTTCCTCTTTTCCTTCGACGACGCAGTTGCGCCCATCCACCAAAACTTTCGCGCCTTGCTTCTCCGCTTCGGTGATGTAGCCTTCGATACGCTCTTTTGCCTTCTTCGAAATCACCGCGCCGAGGTTCTTGCCCGGTATGATTTTGCGCGTTTCCTCGCACAGCTTTTTGATAATGTGGTCAACGTTGCCGACCGCAACCATTGCCGATGCCGCCATGCAGCGCTGTCCCGCGCAGCCGCTCATGGATGCTGCGACGTTTGAAGCTGTCATCTCTTCATGCGCGTCGGGAAGGACGATGAGATGGTTCTTGGCGCCGCCGAGACAGAGCGCGCGTTTGAACTGCGCCGTGGCACGAGCGTACACGAGCTTCGCAACCCGCGTCGAGCCGACAAACGTCAGCGCATCAATAGCCGGGTGGTCGCACATCGCTTCCACAACTTCGTGTCCTCCATGCACGATATTGAACACACCATCAGGCAAGCCTGCTTCTTTCAGAAGCTCAGCGATGCGCACCGAGCTGAGCGGCACAAGCTCCGACGGTTTAAGAACCATCGTGTTGCCGAGAACGAGCGCGTTCGGGATCGTCCAATTCGGTACCATGTTGGGGAAGTTGAACGGCGTAATCGAAGCGACAACACCAACGGGATAGCGGTCAATGCGGCACTCGACGCCCTTGCTCACCTCGAGAATTTCGCCGCAGATGAGTTGCGGCATCGAACAGGCGAATTCCGTCACTTCGATCGCTTTTTCGATTTCGGCGCGCGCCTCGCTCAGCGTCTTGCCGTTTTCTTCATGCACAAGCGCAGCCAGCGATTCGATGTCGCGCTCCATCAGCGTTTTGTAGCGGAAGAAAACCTGCACGCGTTCCTTGATGGGTGTGTTCGACCATGCGCTACACGCGGCTCGCGCCGAACGCACGGCTTCATCAACATCCTGCGCATTCGACAGCGGCACTTTCGCAATCTGCTGACCGAGCGACGGGTTCATAACGAGAAGAAACTCTTTCGCCCGCGTATCAACCCATCTCCCCCCGAGGTAATTTCTGAGAACAGCGACTCCATTTGATTGCTTTGTCGCGACTGCGAGTTCTTCTGCGATGAGTGACATTGTAGGACTCCTTTGCTATTGGTACTCGAACGCCGATCGTGCTGGAAACGCGATGCCGGGGAGAATCGTCGAGTCAACGATATCGTCGTTGACAAATTTCTGTGCGGTCGCGTAGCGGCTCTGCTCCAAAACGAAAATCTCGATTGACTGGTCTGACGGGTCAACGATCCAGTATTCTCTGACGCCGTACTTCTCGTACATCTCCTTCTTCTTGGTCCTATCAGTTTTTTCCGTCGTTTCGGAAAGAATCTCAACGATGAGGTCGGGAGCCGAGATAAGGTTTTTTTTTGCAATGATTTCCTCACGCTGCTTTGAAACAAGCACGATATCGGGCTGTACGATCTCAGTCATGGAGAAAACAACGTCTATAGGCGCGTGAAAGATTTTTCCCCATTTTTCTTTTCTAACATAACTGAGGAAAATTTCCTCAAGTCTGATTGAAATGAGTTGATGTTCGGGTAATGGCGCTGGCGACATACACAAATCTCCGTTGATGATTTCGTACCGCTTGCCATCGTTCGGTAGAGTCAAGTAATCGTCGTACGTGAAGATGATGCTGTGGTCTTGCATAGTCCCTCGCGTGTCTGGAGTACGACTGTAATCTTGCAGAATCGCTGAAGAAAGTCAAGCAGCGGCTTGATTTCGCAAAAGCCGTGTTGTATGTTACGAGTACCGTGAAACAAAAAGGAATGCCACGCCCGACGATAACTTCCATTGGCGAAGTGCTGGTTGACTTCGTCTCGACTGCGACCGGCTCATTGAGCGAGTCGCCCGCGTTCGTCAAGACCGTCGGCGGTGAAGCGGCGAACGTTGCGGTCGGCCTTGCAAAACTGGGCTCGCATTCTGTGTTCATCGGCAAGGTCGGCGCCGACTCCTTCGGCAGGTATCTGGCAAGCGCACTGAAGAAACACGGTGTGGACGTTCGCCGACTTGTCTTCGATGCGAAGCACAACACGCGGCTTGCGTTTGTGTCGCTCGAAGCATCGGGCGAAAGAGATTTTGAGTTCTGGGAAAAGATCCCGGCAGGCGAACAGCTCCGGCTTGCCGATATCAACATTGCTTCGTTGAAACAATCGCGCATCGTCAACATCGCGCCCTTTCTCTTGATGAAAGAGCCGGCGCGCACGACCGCATTGCAGGTTGCGCGAGCACTGCGCGGGAGCAAGACGGCAGTCGCGTTCGACGCAAACGTTCGTCTTGCGCTCTGGAGCTCCGCCGCCGAAGCGCGACGCGTAATGCTCCAGATGGCAAGGCTCTCGACGATCGTTCGCATGAACGAGGACGAGGCAAGATTCCTCACCGGCAAACGGGACATGCACCTTGCCGCACATGCTCTTCGCACACTCGGTCCGAAACTTCTTGCAATCACACTCGGCGCGCAGGGCTGTTACTTTCAAACCGCGACCGCAGAAGGATTCGTCGCAGGATTCAAGGTCAAACCCGTTGACACAACGGGCTGCGGCGATGCATTTTTCGCCGCACTCTTGCACGGCATCGCGCACTCAACGTCCACCCTTGACGACATGTCCGAGGGTGAATTGAATTCCATCTGCTTGTATGCAAACGCGGTCGGCGCGTTGACCTCACTCACGCGCGGCGGCGCCGAAGGTGTGCCGTACCCTGGAACCATCATCCGCTTCCTGAAAGCGAACACATGATCTCTCTTGCACAGGCTCGTCGGATTGCCCTTGCGTTTCCCGACACGGTCGAGCAGGACCATTTCGGGCGCCCGTCATTCCGCGTTCACAAGAAAATCTTCGCAACACTGCACCCAACAACCCAGCGCATGGCACTCAAGCTTTCGTTGGTGGATCAGTCGGCGTTTTCTGCGTTTGACAAATCCATCATCTTTCCTGTGCCGGGCGGATGGGGGACACAAGGCTGGACCGTTGTCGAGTTGACCAAAGTGCGTACACCAGTGTTCAAGGACGCGATTGCGACTGCATATCGGATTGTTAGCTCCAAGCGCAAACCCACGGCAAGAAAGCGAACAGCCCGATGAAACTCGCCTCACATATCGTCGAGAAGCCCCTTGCCATCGTTGACATCGAAACGACGGGCGGCAACGCGATGTACGGACGCATCATAGACATCGCCATCATTCGCATCGAGCGGAACGGCAACGTGAAAACGTTTCAGTCGCTTGTCAATCCGGAGCGCTACGTACCGCACTCCATCGAACAACTGACCCGGATAACGAACGACCAGCTTGGTGAAGCGCCGCGCTTTGCCCGCATCGCGCGCGAGGTGTTCGCCTTATTGGATGGCGCGGTCTTCGTCGCGCACAACGCACGATTCGATTACGGGTTCATCAAGAACGAATTCAGAAGATTGGGGCGCGAATTCAGCGCGCGCTGCCTATGCACAGTGAAACTTTCGCGGAGACTCTTTCCCGAACAGCGCAACCACGACCTCGACTCGGTGATGATGCGGCACGGCATCCTCTGCGAAGAGCGACATCGCGCGATGAGCGACGCGCAGGCGGTTCACGATTTCCTTCAGGCAGTCGAACGGAACGTAACGAGCGCGCTGCTGGAAACAGCCGTGCGCGCAATTCTGAAAACGAGCAGCATCCCTTCTCATCTCGACAAAGAAGCAATCGACGCGCTGCCTGAAACCCCCGGCGTGTATGTATTTTACGGCACGCAGAACGAAATCTTGTACGTCGGCAAAAGTATCTGCATTCGCGACCGCGTGCTCTCCCATTTCAGCGGCGATCATCGGTCGAGCCGCGAGATGGAAATCGCGCAGCAGGTCCATCGCATCGAGGCGCGGCAAACAACGGGCGAGCTGGGCGCGCTGCTCCTCGAATCGCAGCTCATCAAGGAACTCCGTCCGATGTACAACATCGCGGCACGCAAGCACAAGGACTTGGTGCTCGCCCGCCGCGTGACCACGCCTGAAGGCTATGCCCGTGTTGAACTGGAAAAAACTCACGACATCGAGATTGACCTTGAGGCACCGATTCTGGCGATCTTCAAGAACTACAAGCAGGCAAAGGAATTTCTTGCCACCATAACGAAAGCATTTCGCCTGTGCCAAAAACTGCTCGGCCTACAGCAAACGACATCGTATTGCTTCGCGTATCATTTGCATCAGTGCAACGGAGCATGCGCAGGCGAGGAGTCTGCCGAGTTGTACAACGCACGCGTCGAAGAAGCCTTTGCGACGCGGCGCATCAAAGCGTGGCCCTTCAACGGCGGTGTGGTCATCGAAGAACGCAATCCCGCAACGAACGAGGGCGAGGCGTTTCTGATAGATAACTGGTGCTTGCTGGCGAGCTATCGCTTTACGGAACTGGGGCAGACCGAGCTGTTCAAGGGCATTCATCGGTTCGACTACGATGCGTACAAAATCCTCGCACGCTACGTCCACGACCCGAAAAACCGTCGGAATATCAAGCAACTGCCTCTCAATAATCTGTACAGCGCAACCGATAATTACGATAGATTAGATTGATGCAACCGAAATTCACAGATCAAAAGCTCGCACTTACCTACCCATGCGAGTGGGCATACGTGCTCATCGGGACGAGTGAGGCGGACTTGCGCTCCGCAATCGAGGCGATTGTCGCGCGAAAACACCACACGGTCACACTTTCACATTTGAGCGAAAAAGGTAACTATCTGTCGCTCAAGGTGTTCGTCGTTGTGCACAGCGACGAAGAGCGAACGAGCATCTATCGCGCGTTTCACAACCATCCTGCAACCAAGCTGGTGCTGTAGCCCCAAGGGTTCCTTCAGACGCGCCACAGTACACACTTCGGACGTTGCAGCGCGTCTGCAGTCCCCAGAAAATTTACCTTGAGAGCGCGACTACCTCGAAGGCTGCCCTGAGTTGTTTTTCGCAACCACGCTTTGCGGCTTGACGTCTTCACGCGATGCTTCTCTGTGTTTGAAGCAAAATCTTCCCTTGCTTGTAAACGCCTCGATACGTAAGTTTTATCAACCAGCCGGAACGCATCCACAACCAAACGAGGCTCCCCATGATCATGCCACTTGGCGACGACAACACCGACCGCATTACAAAACCGCTTGTCAATTACGTCCTCATCGCGCTCAACATCGCAGTGTTCGTATTCTTGCAAGGGCTCGGCGCAAACGAACAATTCACGATGGCATGGGCAACCGTGCCCGCGGAAATCTCCTCGGGGCAAGACATCGTGACCGAAAACCAAGTCGCGCAAGACCCGAACACTGGACAAACGTTCGACGTGCCGGGTTTACAGCCAACGCCCATTTCCGTTTATCTCACCCTGCTTATGTCCATGTTCATGCACGGCGGCTTCGGGCACATCGCGGGAAACATGTTTTACTTGTGGATCTTCGGCGACAATCTCGAAGACCGCATGGGACGCGGAAAGTATCTCGCGTTCTACCTCACCTGCGGTTTGCTCGCATCGCTCGCGCACGTCTTCTCCACCTACGCACTCGGCGGCAATCCACTCATCCCGAGCCTCGGCGCCTCGGGCGCAATCTCGGGAGTACTCGGCGGCTACTTGATTCTCTTCCCAAAGAAACGCGTGCGCGTCATTATCCTGAACATGCTGCAAGAAGTCCCCGCCATCGTCGCGATTGGCGGGTGGTTCCTACTGCAGCTCATCGGTGGCTTCGGCTCCATTGGCAACCAGGGCGGCGGTGTCGCATACGCGGCGCACATCGGCGGCTTCATCGCAGGCTTGGCGTTGGTCAAGCTGTTCGACAACGGCATCGGACGACGCGAGCCTGATGTTTTCGTCGGACGCGTGCGATGACGATCGGTGTCGGCATCTCGTGCGTAACTTCTGACGAACTTGATCAGTAAAAGTTTTTCAGGGGCTGCTGACAGACTACATCCGCCTGCGGCGAGATTCGCCAAAGGCGATCGTCAGAAGTGTGTACCATGCCGCAAACCTGACAGTCTGCGTCTCCAAAGGAGTCCTTCGGACGTGGAAAGATTAGTCGCACCTGCGCACTTGCCCATCGTGGCGAAGCGGGTACCCTCCACGTGCAAAGGTAAACACTGTTGACTCGCGTATCCCCGCGTGAGAGAACCGTGATAGTTGATTCGTACCTTGAGTGACATAAGGAGGGAACATGAAAACATTCACCATTGCATTGTTGGTACTCTTCGGAGGAGACAACGGGAAGGAGAAAAACTTGGAGAAAGCAACATTCGGTGCCGGATGTTTCTGGTGTGTCGAGGCGGTCTTTCAACGCATCAGTGGAGTGACATCCGTCGTACCGGGCTACGCAGGCGGCACGACAGAAAAGCCGACCTACAAAGAAGTCTGCAGCGGAACAACAGGACACGCCGAAGTCGCGCAAATCACGTTCGACCCAATGAAGGTCAGTTACGAAAAGCTGCTCGCAGTGTTCTGGCAGGCACACGATCCTACGACGCTGAACCGCCAAGGCAATGACGTCGGCACGCAGTATCGTTCCGTCATTTTCTATCACGACGAAAAGCAAAAAGCCGCCGCAGAGAAATCGAAACGCGAGGCGCAAAAGGAGTTCGCCTCGCCCATCGTCACGCAGATCGAGCCGCTCACGAAGTTCTACGTCGCCGAAGACTACCATCACAATTATTACAACGAGAACAAATCCCAGCCGTACTGCCAGTTTGTAATCAAGCCCAAACTCACAAAGCTGAAACTGGAGTGAGACCTACCAACAAAAAAAAGGCGGCAACGAGCCGCCTTTTTTTATCCTGCCAAAGTGCGTAGATTGTTTCAACACCTACTACCATCACAACGGACTAAAGAGTGTCGCATCTCCTGCAATGGTTCCCCTTCCAATGGTTCCTCTTGCTGATGTGCGCTATTCCTGTATTCGCTCAACGCCCCATCATCCATACCGTGAGCGCGCAGCCGCTCGGCACGTGGCATTTGCAAACCGGAATCGGTGCCGAATATCTTGTAAAGCGGCAAGCGCCTGCGCCCGACCTTGCCCAAGAATTATTGCGCACATTTGTTGCGCACCTCACGCTCGGCGTTGCGAACAATGTGGACTTCACACTCGACTGGCACGGCAGTCTTGTTGCGACATTCCCCGGCGGGCGCAAAGCATACGATTGGGGCGACCTCTTCATCGCTACCAAGATTACGCTCCTCGGTGACTCGGAAAGCGTTCCCGCCGTCGGCATCCGCACTGTTGTAAAGCTGCCAAACACCTCATACCAGCCGCTCAAACTCGGCAGCGACATCACGGACTTCTATTTTCAAGTGCTAGCCTCCGCAAGGCTCGGAGCGTTCGAGCCGCGACTCAACATTGGCTTCGGCATCATCGGCAGCCCGACTACGCTTGGCATTCAAAACGACATCCTGACAATCGGCGCCGCTTGTGTTGCGGCCTTGAACGAAGACACCTATGGCTTCATCGAGATGAACGGCATTAACGGGTATGTGGAAAACGACAGCAAGATCGTTTTCCGTGCAGGTGTCGGCACACAGTGGTTGGACGTTGAGTGGAGCGTGTACGGAAGCATCCGCGCCATAGGCGATAGTCGCGACTACGCAACGGCGTTCGACTTGAGTGAAAACTGGAGTGTTGGGCTCTTTCTCACAAAAGATATTCAGTGGTGAGAAAACCCCGCAGGCAACTTGTCGCGGAGGCTCTGAACACGCTCGGAGCCTTCGTGGTTTAGTTGCGGGCGGTTTCTAAACTCTCTTCCGTGATCTCGATCTCCGGCAAATCGTGATACCAATCGAAGTGCGGACTCCATTTCGCGCACCGGTGGCAGCAGGTCTCGCGCCAAACTTTTCCGCAGTTTGGGCAGCGCCCCATGGTTTCAAATGTGTTCCATGCGTTCCCGCAGCCAGGCGAGCACGCCCACAAATCCGTAGCCGTCGGCTCCCATTCGCATTTTGGACAGGCGATGCGCATGAGGGTTGTTACTCCCGAATTAGTTACGATTCCACATGGAATATCACAAAAACCGATCAGCCCGTCAAGAGGAGGCACCTCTACAGCGAGACTCTATTCCTTTAATGTCTCTCGCTTGATGAGCTTGCCTCGACCCACTGTGCCGACAAACTTCCCGTCACGCGCCGCAACTTCACCACGAACAGTAACAATGTGCGGTCTCCCGTTGATTTGCCAACCCTCAAACGCGCTGTAATCAAGATTGAGCAGATGCGTCTTGGCTGAAATGGTTCCTCGGTAGTTCGGATCGTACACAACGAGATCGGCGTCGCTGCCGACGGCGATCGTGCCTTTGCGCGGGTAGAGGCCGAAGAGCTTCGCCGCTTGTGTGCTGGCACAATCAACGAACGTGTTCAGATCAAGGCGCCCCTCGCATACACCGTGGGTGTACAACAGGTTGATGCGATCCTCGAGCGACGGGATGCCGTTCGGGATTTTCGTGAAGTCGTTACGCCCCATCTCTTTTTGACCGACGAAATCGAACGGCGCGTGGTCGGTGGCAACGGTCGAGACAAGCCCCTGACGTAACGCGTTCCAGAAGACTTCCTGATTTCGCTTCTCGCGTAAGGGCGGCGACATGACGTACTTTGCACCTTCAAAATTCGGCAGCTCGGCGTAGGTCTTGTCCAGCAACAAATACTGAATCAACGTCTCCACCCGCACGTTGACGCCTCGCTGCATCGCAAGCAATGCCTCCTGCAAGGCCTCTTCGCAGCTTGTATGCACAATGTAGCAGTGCGTGCCGTGCAGTTCTGCAAACGTCAGTAAATGATGCACCCCTTCCGCTTCAATGCGCGGCGGACGGCTCCAGTAGTGCCATTCGGGTCCCGTCTTTCCTTCGCCGAGCAACTTCTGCTGCAACTCGAACACTGCGTCGGCATTCTCACAATGCGCCGTGACAATCACACCGAGCTTTTTCGCGAGGCGCATCGTGTGGTACAGCTCTTCATCCGAAATGCCGAAGGCGCCTTTGTAGGCGAGGAACACTTTGAAGCTGGTGATACCGTTGCGAACAATTTCGGTCAACTGCTCTTCCGTTTTCTTGTCGAGCCGTGTGACCGCTTGATGAAATGTGAAATCACAGGCGCTCTTTCCTTCGGCTTTGCTCCGCCACAACTCGAATCCATCGGCAAGAGGCTCTTCGGATCTCGACTGGCAAATCATTTCGATGAACGTCGTTGTACCGCCGACAAGCGCGGCTTTGCTCGCCGTTTCATGGGTGTCTTTGGCAAATGTTCCCATGAACGGCAAATAGATATGCACGTGCGGATCAATGAAGCCGGGGAAGACATACTTTCCCGTTGCATCAATGATCGTGGCGTTCGGCGGGGCGTCTAATTGCTTGCCGATGCGCGTGATCCGTTCTCCCTCGCAGTAAATGTCTGCGGTGTAGTCCTGATCGGCAGTGATGATGCGACCGTTTTTGATGAGAATGGGCATGTCGTTCTCCTTCGTTGAGCACAAGTGCTAAGTTCCATGTGGAAAGCTCCAATAGTCAAGCTCCAAGCTCCAAA
>CAYUFU010000103.1:0-13232 GCA_964444145.1 uncultured Chitinophagales bacterium | reverse complement strand
CTATCATGACAGTGCACCGTCGTTTACCATCGTAACAAGTACCTCCCCTTTTTTTTCGTGCCGCATTGCGGCATGATGGTTTGATTGGGTTCTGCGATGAGAAAAAAAATTTTCCGTCTTCTTCTCACCCTTGGTATTGCGCTTCTGACGACTTCGATTTCCTACGCGCAGTTCTTTTACTTCGGCCGGAACAAAGTTCAATACACGGACTTTGAATGGCACGTGCTCAAGACCGAGCATTTCGACATCTATTACTATCCGGAAATGAAGGAGCTTGCCGAGCGCGGTGCGTTTTTCGCCGAGGAAGCCTACAAGCGGCTCGAGGTGAAATTCAACCACTCGCTGAACCAACGTGTGCCGCTGGTGTTCTACAGTTCGCATCTTCACTTCCAGCAAACGAACACGACGGGCGGCTTCATACCCGAAGGCGTCGGCGGATTCTTCGAGTTCCTCAAGGGGCGCGTCGTCATTCCGTCGGACGGCTCCACTGCGCAGTTCCGTCACGTGATTCATCATGAGATGGTGCACGTCTTCATGCACAGCAAGCTTGCCCGGGTCATGAGCGATCATCGGAAGGCGCAGGATCGGATGCCGCCGCTCTGGTTTACCGAAGGCTTGGCGGAGTACTGGTCAACCGAATGGGATATTCAAGCGGACATGGTGATGCGCGATGCGACGCTTAACGGTATCGTCGTCGGGCTCAGCGATATGGATCGCATCTACGGCTCGTTCCTCATGTACAAAGAGGGACAAGCCATCCTCCAATACATCGCGCAGAATTACGGCGAAGAGAAAATTCTTTTGTTGATGGAGAACTTTTGGAAGGAGAATTTCTTCAGCAACGTTCTGAAGCTCACGATTGGCAAGACCTACAAAGAGTTCGACGATGAATGGTTGTATGCATTGAAGAAGCAATACTACCCGCTCTATGCAAGCGAAGATTCGCCGAGCCGAGCCGCGCTGCCGGTCATCGTTGACGGATTCAACTCGAAGCCCGTCGTGTTCGAGCACGACTCGGTCCGCGAGGTCTATTTCATCGGTAACAAAACAGGCTACAGCGGCATCTACAAGAAGTATCTGGACCCTCGCATTCCTGCCGAGGCATTCGCTGCCGGAGGCGGAATGAATCAACACGCGTGGGCACAAGAGCCTGCCGAGAACATTATTGAAGGCGAACGCACCGACGAGTTCGAAGCATTTCACCTGTTGCGCGGCAAGATTGATGTGTCGAAAGAGGGAACGCTCGCGTTTGTGACCAAGAGCGGTGAAAACGACGCGCTGCATCTGTACGACGTTCGGAAGAATGAGTTGCTCGAAACTATTCGCTTCAAAACCCTGGTAAGCATCGGCTCGGCGTCGTGGGCACCGGACGCACAACGGATCGTTTTTTCTGCCATTGACAAAGCGGGGAACAATGATCTCTATGTCTTCAGCCTCCAAACGCGCGAGCTGACGAAGTTGACGAACGATTACTACGACGATCGTGACCCTGCATGGTCGCCCGATGGGGGGAAGATCGCATTCGCCTCCGATAGAAATCCCTATGGGACGAAGAACAAATACAATCTCTATTTGTACGACCTCGCCAGCGGCGCTATCGAGTACCTGACCTTCGGCAACGACAGCTATCTTTCGCCTGCATGGTCAAAGGACGGAAAGAAGCTTGCGTTCACGTGCGACAAGTCCGGCGCGCAAAACATTTGGATAATGGATGTGTCGAAACCGCTCACCGGTGCCACACGCACGATCACAAAGCTGACACATTTCACAACTGCCGCGTTCGACCCAACGTGGACGAACAATGGCGACATCGTGTTCACCGCGTTCGAGCGCTTCAGTTTTCAAATTCGTCTCGTCAAGGATGCGAACCGCATCGCCGACACCTCGACGACCGTCGCGATGATAGACTTGTACCAAAAAGAAAAACCGTGGGAAGCCAAATCCATTGCCGGTTTCTCGGAAGTACAGCGTTACAAGTACGAGGGTGACTACAGTCTCGATATCGCGCAAAGCGCCATTTCAACCGATCCCGTGTTCGGGACGAGCGGGGGCGCGGCTATCGCACTGAGTGATTTGCTGGGTAACGACCAGTACTACTTCCTTTTGTACAATACTGCGCAAACACAAGACGAGTTGCTTTCGAGTTTCAATCTTGCCATCTCACGTATTTCGCAAAAGCAGCGCGCCAACTACGCGTACGGCATCTATCGCTTCACGGGCAGGCGCTACGACCTCACCGACAAGGACGAATTCTACTACGAGCGCGTCTTCGGCGGCTATTTCGCCTTGAGCTATCCGCTCACGAAATTCCAGCGCGTCGAAGCATCGGTCAGTTTGAGCAACTCGAACAAGGACGCCGACTTGCAAATCGAAGACCGCAAAGCGCTGCTGCTTTCGAACTCCGTCGCGTTCGTGCACGACAACTCGTTGTGGGGACCGAGCGGTCCACTGGACGGCAGCCGTTTTTCGCTCACGCTCGCGTACACCTCCGACATTCAGTACTCGAATGTAAATTACTATTCCGTGATTCTCGATTTCCGCAATTACGTGCGGCTTTCGCAGCGCAGCGCGTTCGCGTCACGGTTCTGGCTATGGTACAACGGCGGCAAGGAAGCGCGGCGGTTCGTGTTAGGCGGCAGTTGGGACCTGCGCGGCTGGCCCCGATGGAGTATTCGCGGCGAGAAGCTCTGGCTCTCGAGTCAAGAGCTGCGCTTCCCGTTCCTCGATGCGCTGGCGATACAATTTCCGTTTGGCGGCATCGTGCTGCCGTCGTTCCGCGGCGCGTTGTTCTTCGATGTCGGCAGCGCATGGGATGACAAATACACGACGACCTACGGTAGTCTCGGCGGCGGCATCCGTCTGAACTTCGGCGGCGTGCTCGTGCTGCGGTACGATATTGGCAAACGCATCGAGAAGAATTTCAACAAGCTGCAAGATGGATTGTTCCAGCAGTTTTTCTTTGGGTGGGATTTCTGACAGTGCGCATGACGAATCTCCAGCTGCATAAAATGAGAGGTGCCGTGAAACGAATTGCGATGATAGTTTCTCTTGCGCTCGTGGGATGTGCCGGCTTGAAGCTCGCCAACCCGCTCCGCATTGACGACGCTGATTGGCCCACATTCGGAAAAAGCTCGCAACGAACGAACGCTACGAGCGAGATCGTCGCACCGCCGCTTGCGCTCGCGTGGGAACACGACATTACGACGGGCATGGGCTACGGCTCTCCCATTGTGATTGACACGACCGTCATCGTCAGCAATATGCGCGGCGAGCTGTACGGCATAAGCGCAAACACGGGGAAGCGGATCGGCTGGGTCACCCTCGGCGAGGCGTTTCATGGCTCGCCTGTCGTTGATCGCAACGTTGCATACGTGGCATCGGCAAATGCGAAGGAGTCGGTGATTGCGTTTGACTTACTTGAAGGAAAAACGTTGTGGAAACAGGAATACGGCGACATCGAGGTGACGCCGCTGCTGTTCAACGAGAGACTCTATGTCGGCAATACGGCAGGAGTGTTCTTCTGTATCAATAAAGAAAACGGCGAGCTTGAATGGAAGTATCGTCTCCGAGAAAACACGAAACACAAGGGCATTCGCTCCTCAGCGACGGTTAGCGGTGAGGTGATCATGTTCGGCGCAGAGGACGGCAACATCTACGCGCTCGGTGCGAAGTACGGAACCGAGCAATGGAGCTACAACACCGGCGCGCCGATTGCTGCCTCGCCGGCGGTCAACAACGACGTTGTGTTCTGCGGAAACTCCGACGGCAACTTTGTTGCCCTGAACGTTGCTGACGGAAAACGTATCTGGCAGTTTTCGTGCGGCGCTTCGATCTATGCAACAGCCTCATTCGCAAACACGCTCGTGCTAATTGGGACGACGGGTGGCAAACTCTTCGCACTGAACTCGAACGATGGCACGAAGGTTTGGTCAACGGAATTCAACAGCGTCATCAATTCATCGGCGGTGGTATCGGGGAGTGTTGCCTACGTCGGCACGCTGCGGAAAGAACTCGCGGCGGTCAACATCGCCGACGGCGCAGTTGTCTGGCGCGACACGCTGCGCGGCAGGATCAAGACATCGCCCGCGGTCGCGCACGGCAAAGTGTTCGTTGCAACGGACGACAAGATGGTTCTCGCATTCAAACCTATCGAGGAAAAATGATATTCCGCAGAATCTGCTTTGCTTGCTTGCTTTCGACAGTCGTGTTTGGGCAGGAACCAATTGATAGCCTCGCAACGACCGTCATGCAAGCATCTCTCACGATGTCCACGAACATCGAAGGTGCAACGGTGTTCGTTGACGGCGACAGCATTGGCGTAACGCCCGTGACGTTTCAGATAGCACCCGGCGCTCACCATGTCAGGATTCTGTCCGACGTTGCGAACTGGTTGACTGAGCCAATCCGTGATTCGATTACTGTTGCGCTCGGCGAGCGGCGCACTTTGCACTACACATTTCCTCAGAAGTTTTTGGTCCTCTCAACACCGAGCGGTGCAGAAGTAATTGTGGGTGACTCGGTGATCGGGACGACGCCGCTCGTCATCAGGCCGGAGCAGAGAGAGTCTTTCAACCTTCGCAAGGTGGGATATGAAGAAACTCCGCTGGAGTTTGCGAACGCCTCTCGGGGTATCCTCGCAACGACGCTCAATAAGAAATGGCAGCGCGAAGCCACGGAGGCGATTTTCAAAGAGTCGGAGGTCAAAAGCTCGCCGTTGAAGCTTTATGTTGCGGGTGCGGCGACGATTATCGCAGGCGCAACATCGGCGTATTTCAAATTGAAAGCGGACAACAGGTACAGCGATTACATTCGCACCGGCAATGCGACAAGCCTTGCGGAAGTTGACCGTTTGGACACTGCCGCGGGTGTTGCCTTGGCGGCTACGCAAATCAGCTTAGGCTTGTTTACCTATTTTCTGCTCTCCGAGTGGTAACGTTCCGGTAGGAGGCTGATGGGCGACGTTGCTTGGACGTTGTAGTTCGCCTCCCGCGGCGCAGAGTTCCGTTTCCACGACCACGCCCGTTTTAGCCCCATCTGAAAGAATTCTGGATTGATGGCTCTTGTGCCTTCAGGGAGAATCGCTGGGGAGGTGGTTCATTTTTTTTCACCGTTGCATTTGTGAACGTAAGCGGCTATATTTTTAGCGTTTACTACAGCAAGCCATCTGAATGGAAACCGCCGAGAGAGTCCCCCTTAGCCCGACGATGAAAGATGAGTTGGAGTTCCTCAAGAACGTTCCGATCCTTTGTGATTTGGAATTGATGGACCTCGACACGATTGCAAAAGTCGGCGTGCGTAAGAAGTACAAGAAAGGTTCGATCATTTTGTTGGAGGAAGAGGCGGGTGCCGCGCTGTTCGTGATCATTTCCGGAAAAGTGAAAGTCGTTCGCATGGACGACGACGGGCGCGAAGTTATTCTTTCGATTTTGGGTGAGAGTGATTTCTTTGGCGAGATGGCGATCCTCGACGGGCTGGCGCGCTCGGCAAGCGTTGTTGCGATTCAAAAGTCGGAGTTGTTCATGATTCACCGGCGCGACTTTTTGAAGCTCTTGCACGATTTTCCTTCCGTCGCTATTGCGTTGTTGAAGGAACTGACGATGCGGTTGCGTAAAGCGGACGCGCAGATCAAGAGTCTTTCCTTGAAAGACGCGTCGGGTAGAGTGGCGAATGTGATTTTGCAACTCGCCGACGACATTGGGAAAATTCGCAAGGGGAGGGTCGAGATTGACGAGCTTCCGCTGCAGCAAGACCTCGCCAATATGGCGGGCACTTCGCGTGAAACGATTTCACGCATGATTCATGCCTACATTCGAGAAGGATATTTGGAGCTGGAACGTGGCAAACTCATCATCAACGACTACGAGAAGTTCAAAGCGCGGTACGTCTAACCGTTCTCTTTTTACACGCATTTCCTTTTCTGCACGGTAGCGCATGGCCGGTAAGGCTGACCTTCACATGCATACCGTTCACTCCGATGGGACGCTGACGACCCGCGCTTTGATGGAGCGTGCGCAGCGCGTCGGGCTGACGACCATCAGCATCACTGATCATGATAACGTCAGCGCTGTAGCTGAGGCAATGGCGTTGAGTGCGGAGTTCGGGATCGAGGTGATTGCAGGAACGGAGCTGAGCGCGGCATGGGGCGAGAGCGAGATTCACATCCTCGGCTATTTCTTCGATCATACACACGAGGGTCTTCTCGACTACCTTTCGCTGTACCGAAACGAGCGCTTGAAGCGCGCGGAGCGGATTGTCGAGAAATTGAATGAGATCAACATCCCGCTTTCGATGGATGCGGTGCTCGAGAAGGCGAACGGCGGCTCGGTGGGGAGGCCCCATATTGCGAGCGCACTCTACGACGAAGGCTTGACGGAAACGTACCACGAAGCATTCTACAAATACATCGGCAACGGAAAACCTGCGTACGAAAAAAAGTACCAGGTTTCGCCGCGCGAGGCGATTGAGTTGATCGCATCGGCGGGCGGCCTTTCGGTGGTCGCGCATCCGGGGACCACGATCGAGGAAAACGTGCTGATGGAACTGATCAAGCAAGGGATTGACGGCATCGAGGTCGTGCACCCATCGCATTCGTCGGAACGAACATCCTACTATCGCGGGATTGCGAACGAGTACTTCTTACTTGTGAGCGGCGGCTCCGATTTCCATGGCGGAAAAAGAAACGATGCTGATGTGCTTGGAAAGTATTATATTTCTGACGCAGAGATTGATGTGATGCGCCGGCGGTTGTGACGCACACCTGGCTTTTCCAAATCGAACATTCATGGCAACCATAATTGAAGGAAGTCTCTCTGCTGAAGGACATTCCTACGGAATCATTGTCAGCAGATTCAACAACCTCGTCACAAAGCATTTACTCGAGGGTGCAACGGACTGTTTGATCCGGCATGGAGCGAAGGACGCCAACATCACTGTCGTTCATTGCCCCGGCTCATTCGAGATTCCGCAAGTTGCGATGCAACTTGCGAAGTCCGCAAAGTATGATGCGCTGATTTGTCTTGGCTGCATCATTCGCGGCGAGACACCGCATTTCGAGTACGTTGCGTCTGAGGCGACGAAAGGCGTTGGGCAGGTAGCGTTGCAGTTCGGCGTTCCTGTCGCATTCGGCATTCTCACAACGGAAAACTTGGAGCAAGCACTGGAACGTGCGGGCGCAAAAGCCGGGAATAAAGGCTGGGACGCCGCGATGACGGCGATCGAGCTGGTGAATACATTCAAACAACTCTCCGGAGGAAAGAAGCGATAGAACGTTGCTAAGAATTATTGTTTCATCAATAATTCTTCAGGAGGATGCTATGAGAACGAAACGAGTAGTAGCGGGAGTTGTATGGGCGATGCTGTTCGCATTGCACGCATCGGCGCAAGTCGGCGTGTGGAAGAACTACACCTCGATGCAAGACGCGCGCAGCATTGCGCGCAGCGGCAATATCTTCTGGGCAGCAACCAGCGGTGGGCTTTTCTCCTGGCAAGAGGGGACCGAGACGTACACGAAGTTCACGAGCGCCGAAGGACTTCAATCAACCGACGTGACTGCCGTGGCGGTTGACAGAAACGGCGACGTGTGGTCGGGCACCTCCGGCGGCATGATTCACGTCTATACACCGTCGAAGAATCTCTTTCGCTACATCCCAGACATTACGACAACGAATCAGACAAACAAGAAAATCAACAACATTCTTGTCTTCGGCGATTCTGTTCTCATCTGCTCGGAGTTCGGGTTGAGCGTGTTTCGCAACGATCGTTTCCAGTTCGGCGATACGTACACAAAATTTGGACAATTGGCGGGCACGATTCGCGTGTCGGTGACATCCGCCGCGACGTTTGGCGGAAAGCTCTGGGCGATCGTCTCGGACAGGCAATCCGTTACGCGTATTGCAAGCGCGCGTCTTTCCAATCCGAATCTTCTTCCACCCGAAGCCTGGACGCTTGAAGCGATCGGACAGGCTGTGCCGCGCCACCTGGCGGTGTTCAACAATAGACTCTACGTCGGAACGAGCGGCGGCGTGTTCGTACAGAGCGGAGGTGCATGGACTGCGGTTGATTCACTCGCGGGCGTCAATGTTCTTGCGCTCAGTGCCTCGGCGACGACGCTTGCGATTGTGGATGCCGATCGAAGAGTCGTTACGCTCAATACGCAACATGCCGTTGACCGCACTCGACGCACTCCTCAATATGCACCGACGAGCGTCATCCTCAGTGCGCGCGACTCTGCCGTGTTAGGGACAACCACAGGAGGCATTATCACCCTTCACGACACGACCTGGACGCCACACTTCCCAAACGGTCCGCAAACGAATGCATTCATCAGCGTTGCCGTTGATCAAGATGGCAATGTGTGGGGTGCAACGGGTTTGTCGGGGAGCGGAACAGGCTTTCATCGCTTCGATGGGAAAACCTGGAAGACGTTCACACGATCAAATTCGTCGTCGTTGCCAACAAATGATACGTGGCGCGTGAGCGCAACATGCAATGGTGATGTGTGGCTTACGGTCTGGGGAGCAAATGCTGCGGCAATTCGGATTCCTCGCGGGGCGCAGCAAGTAGATTCCGCAAATGTCTTCGATGTAAATGACGGTTTCCCTCATGTATCAGACGGTCCAGGCGGGTATGTCGCAGGAGCGCCAGTGTGCGATAGCAGAGGCAATACGTGGTTTCCAATAATGAAGCCTGTCAATCGTAAGGGGCTCGTTGTGCGGACCAGCACTGGCGCAATTATCAATCTTCCCGCAACAATTGCAAACGCCGCACAGATATTTGACGATTTCCGGCATGTGTCTCGCGGCCTTGCCGTTGATGGGTTTGACAATTTGTGGATCGCAGCAGTCAATCCAAGTCGCGGCGCGGCGTCGCTCAATAACCGCGGGTCGGTGACCGACAGCGTCGCAGATTTTCTCCTCACGGCGGAGAACGGGCTTCCAAACGAAACCGTCACCTGCATAGTCGCCGACAGGGAGGGCGACATCTGGATTGGAACGGACAACGGGATTGCAATCGTCCTTGATCCATCGAATCCGACACGGCAAGGCGGCGTCGCGAATTACAAGCCGTTGAGCGGGCCCGGAGGCTCGGGCGGCACGGGCATCAACGCGATCGCCGTTGATCCTCTCAATCAAAAATGGATTGCCACCAACGAGGGAGCGGTATTGCTTTCGCGCGACGGAACCCAAACCCTTGCGCAATTCAACCTCGCAAACACGAGCGGCAAGATCATCAGCAACGAGATCAAGGACATTGCCATTGACGCGAAGAGCGGCACGGTATATTTCGCAACGACAGGTGGATTGGCAAGCCTGACAACGACAGCGGCGCAACCGAACGAATCGTTCGACGAGTTGATCGTCTCGCCGAACCCCTATCGTATTCCTAACGCGGTTCCCCTCCAGGTTGATGGTTTGGTCGAGAATTCGAAAATAAAGATTCTCACGATTGACGGCCATCTCGTGCGCGAGCTTGAAACGCCTGGTGGACGAATAGGATTTTGGGATGGCAAGGATGAAAAAGGAAACGATGTCGCTTCCGGCGTGTATCTCGTTGTCGCCTATTCCGCTGACAATTCTGGCAAAGTCGGAAAAGGCAAAGTGGCTGTCCTGAGGAAATAACGTAGGAAGGCACGGGCGAGTGCAGAGCATTTATAGGCTTATCAAGCTGAACAAGCTCATTGGAAGCCATCGCATCAAATTTGCGGGCGCACTCTTCGCTCACGTACTGAAAGCGCGCCATCTCTTCCTGCGCTTCGATCCGGTGATGGCATGCAACCTCCGCTGCACGATGTGCTATTTCAGCAACGACAGCTACCGGAAGAAAGCGAAAGGCATCTTCACGAAAGAAGAGATCGAGCGGATTGGGAGTTTGCTTTTCTCGCGCACACTCCAGTTGGTGATTGGCTGCGGAACCGAGCCAACGCTCTATGCGGATTATGCAGGAGTCGTTTCACTGGCAAAAGCGTACCACGTCCCATTCGTGGGTTTAACGACAAACGGCATGTTGCTCACTGAGAGGAGCATCAACGCGTTGGTCGAGAACAAGCTTGATGAGGTCGCGCTTTCGGTGCACGGCGTGCGACAAGAAACATACGAGCGCTTCATGGTCAATGCCTCGTTTAACAAATTGCTCAGTGTATTACAGATGCTGGAAGCCGCGAAGCAAGCGTGCAAGGCAACGCTACCAAACATTCGGTTGAACTATACCGTGAATGCAGAAAACCTCGATGAGCTTGAACATTTCTTCGACGTATTCGGCAGCTACGCAATACAAACGCTTCAGGTTCGCCCCGTCATGGACATTGGTGGGCAATATCGAACAGTGCTTCATGGGCAAGAACTTGAGCAGTACAAGCACACAATCGCCCGGCTTTCCAACGAATGCCACAAGCGGGGAATCGTTTTGCTTGCAAATACAGCAGACCCTTCGTATCAAACGACGAATTACCATAGCCTTATTCTCGACGCAGTCAAGCGCTATATTTCGCCGGAGGTCGTCTGGCGAACTGATTTCAATTGGCGCAATGAAACGTACGATGAATTTTGCCGGCGCATCGGCTGGTCTCAGCACCTACTACAAAGTATCTTCACCAGCAAAGATCGTCTTGCTCAGCGCAACACGAGTTTCTCGGGACGCTATGCCGCGCGGTACGAAGTAAGTTTCTGAACATCGGAGTTCATCACCACCTCCTCACTCGGTTCACACTGTGAATAAGCGAGGATCTAATTCACCACCACCAAACATCATTAGGAGACAGCAGCAGTGGAGACAAACGGCTACAAGGACGAAATCTTCACGAAACGCGTACGGGCGGGCAAGCGCACGTACTTCTTCGACGTGAAGTCCACGAAATCCGAAAAGGATTTCTACATCACCGTCACCGAAAGTAAACGCGTCGGCGACGATGAGTACGAGAAGCACAAAATCTTCTTGTACAAAGAGGATTTCGAAAAATTCCGCGAAGCCCTTGCCGAAACGGTCGAGTATGTGCAGACGCAACTCTTGGACAACCTTCCCGTTGAGAGTATGCCTGCAAATGGAAACCCATCCCTTCAAGAAAAGCAGGGCTGACATATCACGCGCTCCGCAGCCGCTTGATAAAGAGCGGACCGATTCTCTCTCTCTCGCCCATGTCAATCATGAGGATTGTCGTGGGCGTTCACAACGTAGGCTGAGTGAATTCCATCTTTTCACTCAACGCTATCGCATTTTCGCGTCCAAACGAGCACAGGCGATTCTTCGGTGACAGCGCGTTGCAACCGATTCGAGCGTGTCAGGCCGAAGGGAACTCCTTGCACCGCCGGAGATACGTGCGAAAATCCTCTTCCGTGTCAATATCGGATAGGTGCGGTAGGAGCTGATAGGACAGGTTGAGTGATTGGACGGCGGCAAGCGTTTGGCGCAACACCGTCTCGACGCTCCAGACAACACCTGCGAAGACATCTTTCGTGGGAGCGTTCATGCCAAGCAAGTAGTATCCACCGTCGGTCGAGGGACCGATGACGATGTCATGCGACGAGAGATACGCGAACGCCGAACTGAGCGTCACCGTATCCATCTCCGGCACATCTGTTCCGACAATGACCGTTTGCGTTACGCCGTCGGCAAACGTTTTGTCGAACGCGTTCTTCATCCTATCGCCAAGAGTCTCGCCTTGCTGCTCGACAAACGTGAATTCACGACCCACCCAAGCTCGCATTTCTGTTTCGCCCGCGCCCGGCGCATAGAAGATGTACACGCGCACGCCGCCCGAACGCAGGTCGGCGGCGAGCGAGAAGGTATGTTCGGCAAACTGCCTGTACACTTCAGCGGCTCGCTCCATACCGATGGCTTTGCCGAGACGTGTTTTCACCTCCCCTGCGCGAGGAAGTTTTGCAAAAACAATGAGCGCGCGATGAGACATGAGTGTTCTACTACTTCTAAAACAGTCGAGCGTCAATCGTGTGTGCAGACCCGTTTTTACTTGACCGAGCGAGTGCTACCCTTCTCCCATGAGAACTTCCCCTTGACCGTCTCCCACACCAGCACACAATAGAACGGCAAATATTGACCGAGCAATATCACACCGTTCTCTGTCCAAACTCCCGTTAACCGATAATGATACACAACGAAGTTGCTGAGATTCGAGAGTCCGAGCAAGGCAAACGCCGCCGGTGACCACCGCAGCACGAGCAATGCTGCCAGCCACGTCAAGTACCACGGCTGAACGACGGGCGCGAAGATGATGAAGCCAAGAAACGCGAGATATATTTTTTCAATCAGCGAACGCTTGAGAAAAAACACAACGCCAAGCCAAAAAAGAAACACCAAAGCGCAGATGCTATGCGCCTGGTTGTTCGTCTTCACGACTTCGTACACGATATGGAACACAGAACCGTTGAATGCAAACACCGAACTGAACATCATGAACGACTCGACCAATCCGCCCGTCGGCTCCCAATACAACCATCCGCCAATCAGAAGCATGGCAATCGGAACGAGCGGGAGAACGAGACGCCTCCAACCCGTTGCGACATGAAAAAGGAACGGTGCAACAAACAACGGATAGAGTTTCGCTACTCCTGCAATGCCAAGGGAAATCGACGCGGTGAAATATCTGTTGTGCGTTGCAAGATACAGGAAGAGAAGCAGAAAGGGAATTCCCAGCGCGTCAATGTGTCCGTCTAATCCGAAATACATAATCGGTAGCGGCGACCAGGCATAAAGAACAAGTTGACGGAGTTCGTAGAGTTGATAGAGTTTATAGAGGAGAACAATCGTGCAGATGTCTGCAAGGACCAAAAGAAATTTCAAACCTATAAGCGAATCGCCAAACAATTTGTTGGAAACAAAGAACAGCACCTGCGCAAGGGGCGGATAAATCGTTCGCATCGTTGGATGATTGATCTTCGACGGAAGGTCTGCCGTGTGCAATGCCGCAAGCGCCGAGTCCGTTGGCGCATACCGGAAGGGGTTAATGCCGTGCGTCGCGACTTTTCCATCCCACACGTAGCGATAGATATCGTCGGATGCGACGGGTGCATGAACGACGAGCGTGAGGCGGAAGAGAACGGCGAAGCCGAAAATTGCTCTTAATGCCGAGCGAAGCGAAGGATCTAACTGCTTGATGCCTGAAGGAGGTGCGGGGTTCGAGGTTCGAGGTTCAAGCTTCAGGGGTGAAAGCTCAAAGTGTCGCGTCCGAATGAGGAGGAACGTCAACAGCAAAAACGCGAACGCGTTGACGATGATAAACA
>CAYUFU010000102.1:2366-13478 GCA_964444145.1 uncultured Chitinophagales bacterium | reverse complement strand
CAGGCGGATGCAATAGCCGTTCTGCCAGCTCTCCTGATTATTTTTCTCTCGACCCTCGAACTCCGTGTGGGCGTCCGCCTCAGGCGGATGCTATAGCCGTTCTGCCACCTCACCTGATTTTTTTTCTCTCGACCCTCGAACACCGTGTGGGCGTCCGCCGCAGGCTGATGCTATCGCCGCTCTGCTAGCTCTCCCCTGTTTCTTTGCTTAACCAACTTAAGCAAAACAGATTTTCTGCACAAGAAAAAAACAGCGGCGCTGTGAAGCGAGTCACTGGAATCGCAATCGCGATGTGTTATTTCTTGCACGTTCTTTGACATCGCTCAGAGCCGCACCGTCACCGGCGTTTTACAAGTGCAATCCTACGATTTCGGGAAAATTCATTGCGAGGTAACTTCATCGGTTAGTTGTTATCAATCCGGCACACTCGAATTCTTTTTTCAATGTACGCCTAGAGATTAGGGAGAATCAGCGGTCTTCTCGATGCTCAGTTAATCCCTGCACTGCCCAAACTGTTTCGCTCGACAAGTACACGCTGCGTTCTCCCGACCAAACTCACGCCGCCGACGGTCGTAAGCCGTCGGCGAGCGACACACTAAACAACCTGGTTGCTTTTACGCAGGACTCCTCCAACCTCCCCCTCGTTAATTCTTGACAAGACGCGCGTCCGTAGCAAGTCGATTTCGATAATAGCCAACTATAAACAATGGAGGACATACTAATGCTCGCACTACTTTTTGCAAAAAAGATCGTGCTTACCACCGCAACCGTATCAATGTTCCGGGTTGCACCTGGAACGGACGTTTCACTCGCAGGAAACGTGCAAGTGCGATACGAGCCAAGCTCTATCGTTGTAGAACCCATCGCCACGAAGAACGAAGCTCTCGCTTCTGTCTGTTGATTTTGATTTTCTGCACCATATCAATCCGACCAATCCAACCTTTCCGTTTGGGACATTTAGAAGCCTGAACAAAAAAGACCACTTGAAAGAGGACCACACCGTCGCTCCACCGCCAATGTTGTTGAAGTTGTGTACCTGTGATGTTTCGTTTCCCACTAAGTAGCGAAGTTTCTCTGGACTTTGCAACTGTGTGTCTTATGTCTGTTTCGCTTGATCGGCAACCACAATCGCATTTCACTGCGATTTGATATTCGTCAATCTTCTTTACAACGTTAATAGTTACTTTATGACCCAATGAGAGAAAATTTTACGCAACGGATTGCATAAGTATGTTCTCCTGAGTATTTTTTCTTTGAGAACTCGAAAGGCAATTCGTTGCATTAGGGGAGAAGATGGGTAACACAAATCCGCTCGTAAGCGTCGGCATCCCTGTCTATAACGGAGAGAATTTCTTAGAAGCCGCTCTCGATTCCATTCTCACACAGACCTACGAGAATCTCGAGATCATCATTTCTGATAACGCCTCCACGGACAGCACGCCGGCAATTTGCGTTCGCTATGCTGCGCGAGATAAACGTATCAACTACGTTCAGAACGACCGGAATCTTGGCGCTGCGAAGAACTACAACCTGACCGTCGAGCTTGCGCAAGGCAAATACTTTAAGTGGGCGGCGCATGATGACATTTGTGCCCCTACCTTTATTGAACAATGTGTCGCCGAGCTGGAGCGCGAACCTGCTGCCGTGCTCGCATACCCAAAGACCATAGTCATTGACAGAAACGGAAACTTCGTAGACGCGGAGTTCGAGGATTTGTACGATATCCGCAACGCGACACCGCACGAACGCTACCGAGAGTTTACCAAAACGCCGCTCGATTGCAACCCAGTGTTCGGTGTGATCCGCATGAGCGCGTTGAAGAAAACCCCTTGCATCGGCGCCTTTGAATCGTCCGACCGCCTCTTGCTGGGGGAGCTTGCACTACTCGGAGAGATTCATGAAGTGCCCGAGCGCTTGTTCTATCGTAGATACCATGAGAACATTTCCACGTGCGCGCATCCAACCAAAGAGAGTATGGCGGCATGGTTCGACCCCGATGCCAGTGGTAAGTTCACGCGGCTCCGTCGTTTTGTCGAGTATCTCCGCACGCTCTATCGCGTTCCTCTTTCGTTCTCGCAACGCGCGCAGTGCCTCTCATCGCTTCTCGCTTTCTACGGTCGCTTCTATTTCGCACCTACACGGGTGAAGCGCTGGAAGCAGAGTCTGCGGTTTACGTTAGATCACCTCTTTCCCATTGAGAGACCCGCATTCATTGCACTGAAGAAAAAGGAAGTATTTTGAAAGTCGCAATCCTCGCTGGCGGTGTAGGAAGTCGGCTCTCCGAAGAGACTGAACTCAAACCTAAACCTATGGTCGAAATCGGCGGCATGCCGATTCTGTGGCATATCATGATGCACTACGCGTACTACGGCTTCAAAGATTTTGTAGTCGCGCTCGGTTACAAGGGCGAATATATCAAGAAGTATATGGTGGACTACTCCGCTCTCACCGGTAACCTGAGGGTGAACCTGAAAACTGGTCGGCTCGATATGTACGGCGGCTACCGCCCCGATTGGGACGTCGAGCTTGTTGACACCGGCATTGCAACGCTTACGGGCGGAAGAATCAAGCGCCTACAGCCATTTCTCAACCAGGAGACGTTCATGTTGACCTGGGGCGATGGAGTATCCGATGTAAACCTGCGTGAGCTTCTCGCCTTTCATAAGAGTCATGGTAAACTCGCGACGTTGACCGCCGTACGCCCGCCAGCGCGATTTGGACACTTGAAATTCTCAGGCAATCAGATTTCGTCGTTCGAAGAAAAACCGCAAACCGCTGAAGGTTGGATCAACGGAGCCTTCTTCGTACTCGAGCCGGGAATCTTCGATTACATCCGCGGCGATGAAACGCAGTGGGAGAAGGAGCCGATGGAACGTCTCGCTGCCGATGGGCAACTCATGGCGTACAAGCACGAGGGGTTTTGGCAATGCATGGACACTCTGCGCGACAAAAGACTGCTGGAAGACTTGTGGCATCGGGGAAAAGCGCCTTGGCATGTCTGGAAGGATTGAAGGGTCATGAGGGTTTTAGTGACAGGACATAAAGGCTACATCGGCACGGTGCTGGTTCCGATGCTCCTGCATGATGGCCATGATGTTGTTGGGGTAGACAGCGACTTATTTCAACGATGTACATTCGGTGACGGCATCGTCGAGATTCCCGAATTGAAGAAAGATATTCGCGACATCGAGTCGTATGAACTCGAAGGATTCGACGCTGTTCTTCATCTTGCTGGGCTTTCCAACGATCCGCTTGGCAATCTCAATCCTGACTTGACATTCGAAATCAACCATCAGGCAACGATGCGGCTCGCCGCGTTGGCTAAGCGCGCAGGTGTGGGACGCTTTCTTTTTTCCTCCTCGTGCAGCACCTACGGCGCCAGCGGCGATGATTGGCTGACCGAAGAATCCTCGTTTCATCCCGTCACGCCGTATGGCGAGTCGAAAGTACGCGTCGAACGCGACCTCGCTGCCATGGCGGACGATGAATTCTGTCCGACGTTCTTGCGCAATGCAACGGCGTTCGGTGTTTCCTCGCGGTTGCGCTTCGACCTCGTGCTGAACAATCTTGTCGCGTGGGCATTCACGACAGGAAAAGTCCATATCAAGAGCGATGGCTCGCCGTGGCGCCCGATCATTCATGTCGAAGACATTGCGCGGGCGTTCATCGCAGTGTTGAACGCGCCGGTTGAAGTGGTTCACAATCAGGCATTCAACGTCTGCAGACGCGACGATAATTATCGCATTCGGGACTTGGCGGAGATCGTCAGGGAGATTGTCCCACAATGCGAGGTCGAGTACGCCGCAGATGCTGCCCCCGACAAGCGCAATTATCGTGTGGATAGCTCGAAGATCATGACGCATCTCCCCGACTTCAACCCGCAATGGGATGCGCGCAAAGGCGTAGTGCAGTTGTACGAAGCCTATAAACGCATCGGCTTACGATGGCAAGATTTCGAGGGAGCGCGCTATAATCGCATTGATCATATCAAAATGCTGATCGCGGCACACGAGTTAGACGAAACCCTTCGATGGAATGAAGAAGCACTTGTGCCGACCGCAGTTGGGCAAAGGTCATGACCGGATCGTGCATCTCCTGCGGGCATCACACGCTCCACACGATTTTGAATTTCGGCAAGACGCCGCTCGCAGATGCGTTGCTCTTCGAGCATCAACTGGAAGCCGCAGAGTTGTTCGCACACCTTGAATTGGTGTTTTGCGAACACTGCTCACTCGTGCAGATCACCGAATCCGTACCACCGGAAATCCTTTTTTGTAGATCGTATCCGTACTACTCCTCAGTCTCGCCGTCATTGATGAAACACTTCGGCGACAGCGCAAGAACCATCATCGCAACGCGCCTGCTCGACTCATCAAGTCTCGTGATAGAGGCTGCAAGTAACGACGGGTATATGCTCAAGCATTTTGCCGAAGCCAACATTCCCGTTCTCGGCATTGATCCTGCAGATGGTCCTGCAAAAGTCGCGACAGAACGTGGCATTCCGACGCTGAATACCTTCTTCTCGCGCGACCTTGCGCTGGAACTACGCGCAGAGGGCAAGCGCCCCGATGTATTCCTTGCCAATAATGTCCTTGCGCATGTCCCTGATCTCAACGGCTTCGTCGAAGGAATCAAGATCCTCTTGAAGGAGTCCGGTGTCGCCGTGATCGAGGTGCCGTACGTCGTCGAACTGGTTGATCACTTAGAATTCGATACGATCTACCATCAGCATCTCTGCTATTTTTCCGTCACCTCATTAGATCGGCTGTTTCGCCGACATGCGCTTTTCCTCAATCATGTCGAGCGGATACCTGTGCACGGCGGCTCGCTCCGGCTGTTCGTCGAGCCGACGGAAAACGTTGCGTCGTCGGTGCAGGCGATGCTCGACACTGAACGACAACGAGGTGTTGACACCATTGCGTTTTACACGAGCTTCGCTGAGCGGGCGGAACAACTTCGTTCCGAGCTGCTGACATTGCTGACATCGCTCAAAGAGCAAGGCAAGAGGATTGCCGGCTATGGCGCTGCGGCAAAGGCAACAACGCTCATGAGTTATGTCGGCATTGATCGTCGCCACCTCGATTACATCGTTGACTTGAATAGGTTCAAGCACGGCAGGTTCATGGGCGGTAACCATTTGCCGATTTTCCACCCGTCACGATTGTTGGAAGAGGCGCCTGACTACCTGCTCATCCTCGCATGGAATTTTGCCGACGAAATCATGCGGCAGCAAGAAACCTATCGCGCTCGTGGCGGCAGGTACATTGTCCCTCTCCCTAAACCGATAATCATATAGAGGGTTTCTCGAACGACAGGGACTTTTGCCAACATACACACAAATCCCCCGCACCTGTCAGAGGGAGCGGATATTACTTGCTAAACTACTGAGGAAAAGCTCTATGAAATACTTTCTGGCTGTTCTCGCTACAGTGATCGCCGGAGATTTCGCTGCAGCGCAAGGCATTCGCGCCAGCGATTTCGGTGGAACGCTCGACACGTTTTGGGTCTGGCGCAATCCTGCAGGTGATGCGACACTCACGATGACGGCAACACACGCGCAGATTAGCGTTCCGGGCCCAAACGCACACGAGCCTGTCGCGTTTTCACAGGGCGGCAACAGAGCGCCGCGCCTTATTCAACGCGTCGCGCCTCCCGGTTCCGATGTTGGAAATTTTGATGTGTACGCACGCTTCGACGGTATCCAGGAGCGCATGTACACCATGCAGGGTATCGAAGCTGTCCAGGACGACAAGAACCTTGTCCGCGCTGAGGTCTATAGCGATAGCGTGGCATTGAATTGGCTGCTTTACACATTCGACAACTCCGGCGCGTATGTTCACCAACACGTAGGGCAAACGCTCGCTCCATACGGTTTTGCACCGATTTATGTACGGCTCAAACGCGTCGACTCCGTCTTCACGCTGTACTATTCTTATACGCCACCAAGCTGGACCCTCGTGGATACCGCACACCACCGGATGTTAGTTGACTCGATCGGCGTATACATTGCGAACGGCGATTCCGTCGCGTTCGCAACGAATACTTCTCCGCCGTTTTTGGGAAAGATTGATTACTTCGCGAATTGGAGCGGGGCATTTCTTCCTATCCAGCTTGGCAGGTTCACTGCAATCCTGCAATCGGACCGCCGCGTGCGGTTGGATTGGACGACGATTACCGAGACGAATAACTACGGCTTCGAAGTGCAAAAGTCATTGAACAGCACAAGTAACTTTGAGACCATTGCAAACAGTTTCATCCCCGGAAACGGCACGACAGTCGAGCCTCATTCGTACTACTGGATTGATCACACTACAACGGCGGGGCACTGGTTCTACCGCCTGAAACAAATTGATCTCGACGGAACGATTCATTACACTGAGCCTGTCGGCATCACCGTCGTGACAAGCGTCGGTGACGAAGGAATACCGGCGACGACCGTGTTGCATCAGAACTATCCGAACCCGTTCAACCCATCAACCCTGATCGCTTACACGCTGCCGACGGAAAGCCGAGTGACCCTCGAGGTATTCAGTATCACCGGTGCGAAGGTTGCAACCCTTGTCAATGAAGTTCAGGGCTCAGGGTTCAAGTCGGTAGAGTTTCACTCTGCCGGCTTAGCCAGTGGGGTGTACGTGTATAAATTGACTGCAGGGAACGTAACGTTGCGTCGCAAGATGATGCTGGCGAAATGATGCTCCACCACACCGCAGAGAGCCTCGGCGGCATCGGGGCTTTCTGTGTTTTTGAAACTGTGCAGAGGGCTAACGTGCAGGGTGGAATTGCTTTTTCTTCAGCGATGTAAGATTGAATGCATGGAATTATTATGAGAGCGACATTTCCGAGATTCGTTGCAGCGTGGTTGCTAATAATGCCAGCGAGCGTCGCCGCGATCGCCTCGCCGACGATTACCCTTTGGCACGGCAACACTCAGTCATTCGGCCAACTTGGAAATCCACAGTACGCAATCAATATTCTTGGCAACGTCGCCGATCCGAACGGCATTCAATCGCTTACGTACACACTCAATGGCGGATCGCCTGTTGCGCTTTCGCGGGGACCGGACTCGCGGCGCCTGCTGAAACCCGGCGATTTCAACATTGACATCAACACCGCAGACCTCAATAGCGGTGCGAACACTATCGTCATTACTGCAACGAACAACGCCTCCCAAACATCGTCCGCAACGGTAACGGTGAACTATACACCCGGCGTTACGTGGCAACACAATTACTCGATTACTTGGAGCACAGCCGGCACCGTAACAAACGTTGCACAACCGGTAGATGGTGACTGGACAATTTCCGGCAATATCGTTAGGACAACGAACATCGGGTATGATCGCTTGCTTGCAATCGGGGACCGCACGTGGACGGACTACGAAGTCACGGTGCCGATCACGATCATCAGCATTGACTCCTCAGCAATTCCCGACGTCACGAGCCAAGGACCCGGCGTCGGACTGCTCTTCAGATGGACAGGGCACACTGATAATCCGATTTCGGGATGGCAACCGAAAACCGGCTACCTCCCGTTCGGCGCCATTGGTTGGTACAAGTGGGGTTATTTGAATCCCGCCGAGAAACGCTTCAGGCTCGAGGGTAACAATCTCAACCTTATGCAACAGGACAACAGTGGATTTCACATGCTGTTCGGCGTAACTTATATGTTCAAAATGCGCGTCGAGACAATTGCCGGCGTCGGCGGCGCATACAAGCTCAAAGTATGGCAGCAGGGGCAACCAGAACCCCCTTCATGGTTGTTGCAAGGACAAGGTTCGATGAGTGATCCACAAGCGGGTTGCTTTGCACTCTTGTCGCATCATGTCAACGCCGAATTCGGAGACGTGACCGTGACGAGTCTTTCGAATGCCTTCGTGATAGCAAGCGTCAAGACGTTTTTGGAGGGTCCCTTCAATGCCTCGAGCACGTCAATGTTGACATCGCTGCACCCCGTGATGCCGTTGAGCCAACCGTATCATGGTACACCGTGGAACTACAATGGAACGGAATCGGTGGTCACTCTTCCGCCCAACGTTGTTGATTGGGTGTTGCTGGAACTGCGCACCGGAACATCATCGTCCACGATTGTCGCCAGACGCGCTGCCTTTCTCAAGAACAACGGAATGGTCGTTGACCTCGACGGCACCAGCGCTGTGACGTTCAACGGCATAAGTCCCGGCATTTATTATATCGTGGTCCGTCATCGGAATCATCTCGCCATCATGACTGCTTCTGCGCAAAGTCTCGGCACAAGCGCGACAACATACGACTTTACAACGGGACAAGCACAAGCCTATGGCACCACACCGATGGCGCAGCTTGCGGCGAACGTTTTCGGCATGTACGTCGGCGACGCGAACGCGAGCGGCGTGGTAACTGCTGCCGATGCGAATGCCATCTTCGGTCAACTGAACGCTACGGGCTACAGCGCGAATGATGTGAACCTAAGCGCAATCGTCACTGCGTCCGACGCAAATCTGGTCATGCGGAATCTGAATCAAACCAGTCAAGTACCATAGCTGGTCAGTCTGGAAGTGTGACTCCGTGCAAAGGCGACTTTCGTCGCCTTTTGTATTTCTTCCAATCCGCAAACCCAATGCTTATATTGTCATCGTCATGATACAGTGTTTTGAGCCGAGTGCATCTTGCCCCGCATGCAACAATTGCGGTTTAGATATCTTTTATGAGGCGAAGAACGTGCCCGTGCACAGCGTCCTGTTGATGCAGACCCGCGAAGAGGCGTTATCCTACCCAAAAGGCGACATCGAACTGGGCTTTTGCAATACGTGCGGCTTCATCACGAACGTCGCCTTCGATCCGACACTGCACGAGTACTCCTCGCGCTACGAAGCGACACAAGGGTATTCGGAAACCTTCAACGCCTTTCATCGCCAGCTCGCTGAACGCTTGATTGCGAAGCACGATTTGCACCAGAAGGACATTATCGAAATCGGCTGTGATAAGGGAGATTTCCTCACCATGCTCTGCGAGATGGGAAACAATCGCGGCGTCGGGGTAGACCCGGCGTACGTTCCCGGTCGCGTCCCTTCCACCGCAGAGGTTCGCTTCATCAAGGATATGTACTCCGAGCGATACGAGTATCTCAAAGGCGATTTCATCGTGTGTAAGATGACCCTCGAACATATTCGTCCCGTGTTCGAGTTCGTCAGTATGGTGCGCCGCTCGATTGGGCAAAAGAAGAATGCCCTCGTCTTTTTTCAGATTCCGAACGCTGAATATGTTTTCCGCGACATCGCTTTCTGGGATATCTACTACGAGCACTGTTCCTATTTCACGAAACAATCTCTCACCCACCTCTTCAGCACGGCCGGATTCACCGTTCTCGATGTATCAACAGAATACAATGAGCAATATCTTACAATAGAAGCACAGCCGGGGAGTGGAATTGCAAGAAGCGAGGCGAACGATGTGGAAGCCACACGCCTTCTTATCCACAGGTTCGGACAAGAATATCCGAAGCGCATTGCCGCGTGGCGCGAGATCGTCGAACGCATTCGCCTCGACCGAACGAGAGCTGTCATTTGGGGTGCGGGATCGAAGGGCGTTGCTTTTCTCACTGCATTGAATGTCACAACCGACGTTATGCCGTATGCAGTGGACATTAATCCAAACAAACGAGGAACCTTCATGGCGGGCACGGGGCAGGAAATCGTTACGCCGGACTTTCTGCCCGACTATCGCCCGGACCTCGTGATCGCGATGAACCCGATTTACACAGAAGAAATCCAACGCGACCTGACGCGCCGCGGCATAGGCGCCAGGGTGGTGACAATGTAGCGCCATGGAAGAACCCCAAATCCACCAGCGGCTTCTCTCACAAATGAAGGTGCGGCACCTCGCGAATATTTTTTTGGGTGCCACACTCCTCATCGTGCTCGGCGTTACGCTTTATCCGTTCGACTTCACGACGGACGGCGTTCAACGGCGACTCGGTTCGTTCTTCGCACAAAGTTCCAAGAATCTGCGAGCTTCGCAAGACGACATCATCACAAACATCATCCTGTTTGTCCCGGTGGGATTCGGCGTCGGTATTCTCGCCAGCCGCAACGCGCTTCGCGTGTTCAAGGGGACAGTCCTAAGCGTGTTTGCCGGTGCACTGCTCTCGCTCCTGGTTGAATTGCTCCAAGTGCTCCTCCCGTTTCGGTATGCCTCCGCTCTCGACATCGCAGCCAACGCTGTCGGCTCACTTGTGGGGTATTTCCTTTTTGCTCTCGTCTCGCCGTTCCTCTATCGCGGCCTGACGAAAGCCGTTGCGCGAGGAAACGCCGGGTATTCTGCCGGCTGGTTTGCCGCAGGCTATGTCACATATTTGCTTTTCATGGTGTTGGCGTCAATTCCCTTTCAAGAAGCGGCTCTGCCGAATGAGTTCGACAAGTATCCGTTGTGCATCGGCAATGAGCCGACCGGAGCGCGAGCGTGGCGCGGGGCAATGCAAGAGTTGATCATCACGCGGCACGGACTCTCCGCTGCAGGCGTCGCACACTACTTGACTAACCATCTGCTGCACAATCACGATAGCGAAATGGTCGTTGCCCACTACCGCTTCGATAGCGTCGCACCCTATCGCGACCTGCGAGGGTTTCAGCAATCACTCCAGTGGAGCGGCGCGGCAATCGAATCCTCAGCGGTCTCACGCGCTGCAGATCGCGCACACCTCACTCCCCACCGATGGCTGCAAACTCCCAAGCATGTGTATGAGCTTTCGAGCTGGCTCATGGGAACACGGCGATTTACCATATGCGCAACGGTGGCCAGCGCAAGCGAGCAACAGCCGGACAATGCACGCATTGTCTGCATTGCAGGCGATCCGTGGCATCAGAACATTGCGCTGGTGCAAATGGGCGATGGTCTCGGCATTCGTATTCGTTCGATGACTGCCGGCGTGAACGGCACGAATCCCCGGTTCATCGTGCCGCATGTCTTTTCCGACACTGTATTGCATCGGATCGTCGTGGTGCTGGATAAGTCGCTGCTGCATGTCTATGTTGATACCATGGAGCGGCATTATGCGCTCGAGCTGGGACCCGGCTTTGGGTTGCTGCATCGGATGTTCCCGACCAACGGCATGCTCGATATGACATCATCACTCAAG